>JBAXOP010000076.1:0-19084 GCA_037133195.1 Verrucomicrobiota bacterium
AAGAGCACTTTGTGAGCGGCTCCGATGATCATTTCGCTTAATTCGTTGGTTTCCAATATTTTTAACCACAGAATGCACGGAAAACACGGAATGAAGAGCCAATATTTTGAACCACAGAATGCACGGAAAACACGGAATGAAGAGCCATTATTTTGAACCACAGAATGCACGCTTCGCCGAGTTGAGCCTGCACATCCTCGACTCCGCCGAGGACAAGAAGTATCGCCGGCGCGAGCGGCAAAAAGCCGAACTGCTGGAGGAAATCACCGCGATGGAAGCTCGAAGACGTCAAGGCCAGCAAGAAAAAATCCAACACCCCATCAATTGGGCGCAACTCGACGAGCCAGACCGGTTCGAAAGCCCCTTGCTCGGACGCAAGCGGCTTCTGGATGCCGTGCACATGATCGCCTACCGCGCCAAAACAGCACTCTGCGACTTGCTGCGCAGCGCCACCATCAACAACGCAGCCGCCCGGCGCTTGTTGTAGGATTTATTCGTCATGGACGCGGACATCCGTCCCGTGAGGTGACTTCGACCACCAGGGAGACATTTGGATTGAGGGTGGCGAGGTTGGCGTTGACCGCGTAGGTGCCCGGCTGATCCAGTTGCGCTGACCACGAAATCCAATCGTTCGCATCGTCCCAGAAGCCGATGTTCGGCAGGCCGCCTTGGACCTCGTGATTGATGCGCTCGCCTTGCAGTTCGGCGTCGTCGGCCCCAAAGCTCAGGCCGCCCTTGGCATCCGGCTAGAGCTGGGGCGGCGTCTTGGGAACCGGGATCGCCTGCAGGTCGTCGCCGGTAATGCGTAGCGCGGTGGTGAATTCCGAGATCTTCTTGTCAGGCAGGCCGACCACCAGCCCTTCGGGACCTTGTTGCCACTTGAGATCGCCGGTATGACCTAACAAGCTGATGGCGGTGATGCGGTTGACGTTCTGGCCGCCAGGCTTGGCCAGCGAGCGGATCACGAGTTTGCCGTCGTCCGGCCAGCCGAGCGCTATGGCGTAGAGGGTGGCGCCCTTGGTGGTGAAGCGGATTTCCCTCGCGTCGTACTTGGAGTCTTCGCTGAAGTCGCCACCCTTCACCTTGACCGTGCTTTCGCCGTAAATCGTCCACGGCCGCGTGCCGAAAATGGCTTCGCCATGGATGGCGTTCCACTCGGCCAGCTGTTCTAACATCCGTTCGACCTCCGGATCCAGCGAACCGTCCGGGCGTTGCACGATGTTGAGGAGAAGGTTGCCGTTCTTGCTGACGTTGTCAACGAGCATGTGGATGACCCAACTCACCGGGCGGAATTTCCAATTGCGATCATAGAACCAATCGCCGATGGAGGTGTCGGTTTGCCACGGATAGGGATCGATCTTGGCCATGATGCCGCGCTCGAGGTCTTCGACCCAGCGACCGTCGGATTTCTGTTTGCAGTTGTAGATGGCCTCCGGCTTGCCGCCATGTTGTTTGGCGTTCGAGTTATAGAAGTGGGCGATCATGCTCATCCCGACTTCGTTGCCGAACGGCACGCTGCCGTCACTGTAGAGCAAGTCCGGCTGATAGTTGTCCACCAGTTCCTTGATCTCGGCATACCACTGGCGCTGCCACTTCGGGTTGTTGCTATACCAACCGGTGTCGCCGGGTTCGGCCGGGAAATGATAGAGGTCCTGCCACTCCGGGTTGGCCCCGTCATAGGGGACGCCGGCTTGCGGACCGTCCTTGTCCGCGCGGTGGCTGCTTTGGAACCAAGTGAAGCTGGCCCCGAGATGTTCAGACACGCCGAAGCGCAGCCCGCATTGCTTGGCGGCCTTCTGCCACTCGCCCACGACGTCGCGCTTGGGTCCCATGTTGACCGAGTTCCATTTGTGAAGCGACGAGTTCCACAGGAAGAAGTTGTCGTGGTGCGAGGCCATGCTTACAAAGTATTTGGCACCGGCCTTTTTGTAGAGTTCCATCAGACGCTGGGGATCCCACCGTTCGGCCTTCCACAGCGGAATGATGTCCTTGTAGCCGAACTTGGACGGATGGCCGTAATGCGCGAGTTGATAGGCATAGTGCTTGTTGCCCGGCTCATACATGCCGCGGGCATACCAATCGCCGTCCATCGGGACCGCTTGCGGGCCCCAGTGTGCCCAGATGCCGAACTTCGCGTCGCGGAACCACTCCGGGCAGGAATATCGCTTGAGGGACTCCATGGTCGGTTGGAACGGGCCATCGCTCACGGACAGCTTCGCATCCTCTGCGAGCAGTCCGCCGCTCGTGCCAAGCAGCGTCGCCAGGGTCAAAACGTACGGGGTCTTGTTCATTTTCGGGTGGTGGTTGGAGTGTTGATTGAGTAAACGTGCCGGCACCGGCGTCCCTTTCATCCAACGGGGAGAGACCGAACACAAGTGCTGGAAACGGGTGTTTCATCGATGGGGTCCTCCCCACTAACTTCATGGAACTTGTGTGATCGGAACGAGTTCGAATCCCATTTGTTTGCCAAGGTGCCCTTTGATTCGAGCAGACTCTCGCGAGTTCCAATCTCGCTCATCATCGCGGTAATGACGCCGCTGTTGACGCCGACGATCCGGGTCAGATCCACTCCGAAAAAATCGCTCGCTCTCGGCCTTGTAATCCATAATCACGGCATTCTTGCCCAGCCACTTGGCTTTGATCATGCCGCCTCCGGGCAGGATGACTTCGAGTGGGCCGGTGTTGCTGGACTCCGGCCCGGGCAATACTTCCGCGGCGATGAACGAGAGCATCTTTGGCCTGGGTGCCGCGGTGTGCTTACTCTTTTGGACCCAATTGGCCAAGGTTGGATACTTCACACCGTGCAAGGCGGCGAATCGGGACCCGCTGAGGCCGCTAGTTTGATAGGCTTGGAGCAGGGCGATCCGTTGTTCCGGAGAAAAGCGCAACCGCCCACGGCGGTTGGCCTTCATGATGGTGTCGTGCGTAGCAGTCATAGGTGGCCACGCTATGACCGCAACGCTACGCCCGCCAGAAAGTTCGCGCGGTGCTTGGGACCCCGCTTACATCCTGGTCAACTTGCCGTCAGTTGCGCGTAATAAGGAGCCACCACATTTCAAATCAGCGTCCATCGGCGTTCATCTGCGGTTCATTTCTCTTCTGCTGTCACCCATTCCACTTTGCACTCCTTTGTGGCCTCAGCGCCTCTGCGGTAATTCTTCTAGCGAGGCTGCGCCTCAGACCCAAGACACAAGATTTGAAGACACAAGAGAAGAAAACTTGACCTAACGACAACAACTTTGGCTTTTCAAGGACTCTAGTGACTCGGGAGGACTGACGGCTCAGCGGTCCGCCGTGCTGGCATCCAGTACTTGGCTCGGGATGCTACCATCTGCGAATTTTGTTAGTAACAGATCACCCGGCTGAAGTGATGCGGCCGAACGAGCGATGCGTCCGTCCGGGCCCAGGGTGATGGAAAACCCGCGTTGGAAGGCAGACACCGGGCCGAGGGTGCGCAGCATGCCGCGCAGACTAACGAGTTTCTGGTGATGGAGTTGCAGTGCCGTTTGGCTGAGATGAACGAGGTGCTGGCGCTGGGTGGCAAGGAGAACGAGGCGTCGGTCGAGCACGCGGGCCGGTTGTTGGGACCGGTGGCGGGAGCGCAAGCTATTGAGGCGCATGGAAGCGGCTACCAGTGCGCTACGCAGGGCTTGTGCCTGGCGGGCGCGCAGGGAGTCGAGTTGCTGCATGGGTTCGCGCAAGAGTTTGTCGCCGCCGCGCTGGAGCGTGCCGCGCTTGAGGCCGTCGAGCAGCGCCTGCGCCCCGGCCAAGCGCCCGGCCGTCACCCGGGTCAGGCGGCGGCGTGTCTGGACTAGGCGAGCCCGCAATTCCGCCCCATCCGGCACCGCCAGTTCCGCCGCCGCACTCGGTGTCGGAGCCCGCAGGTCGGCCACAAAATCGGCAATTGTGAAGTCGATTTCATGACCCACGGCCGAGATGATGGGCAGCGGGCAAGCAGCGATGGCCCGTGCCACGATTTCCTCATTGAAGCACCATAAATCCTCTAACGAGCCACCGCCGCGTCCGACGATCAACACGTCGCAGCGCGGCAGGCCAAACGCCTCGGCGCGGCCTAGCTTGTCGATGGCGGCGGCGATCTCGCGTTCGGCACCCCGGCCCTGCACCCGCACCGGCAGCAGCACGGGTTGCACCCATGGGGCGCGGCGTTGCAAGATATTGAGGATATCGCGGATTGCCGCGCCGGTGTCCGACGTGACAATACCGATGACCCTAGGGAAAACCGGCAGCGCCTGTTTTCGTGAGGCGTCGAACAGTCCCTCGGCTTGCAGTTTGCGCTTGAGTGCCTCAAAGCGTGCCTGCAAATCGCCCATACCCGCCCGTTCGGCCCGCAGCACGATGAGCTGCAACTGGCCGCGTGCCTCATAGACACTGGCTTCGGCAAACACCCGCACCTGCGCCCCATCCTGCAACGCGGCGGCACCGGGTCGTTTGGCCGCGCTGAACATCGCGCACTGAATTTGCGCCCCCTCATCCTTGAGCGAAAAGTACCAGTGACCGCTGCCCTGCTTTTTTAAATTGGAAACTTCCCCCTCCACCCAGACTTCTCCCACCTGAGATTCCAGCGCATGCTTCATCCGCCGTAATAGTTGCGTCACACTCAGCGCTTGCGGCGCACTCGGCTGGGGGGGCGTAAACAGGTCCACACCCGAAACTTGCCATCACCACCGGGAACTTTCGAGCCTGAAATGACTGCCAACCCAATATCGCTAGATTAGAAAGGGAAAATAGAAACCACGGATTGCACGGAATGCACGGATAATGAATGAGTTATGAATTTTATAGCATGGCCAATTGGGTGAGCCTGCGATTTGATAGATCAGGACCCACTTATCCGTGTAATCCTCTTCAATCCATGGAATCAGTGGTTATCAAACGTCCCTGCAACCCTTTCCATTTTCCCTTTTAGGTTGAAGGCAAGCGCACCTTATGGCCAGTATTGGGCAAGAAGTCCCCACGGTTTGAAACCGGCACAGCCATCCAGTATTGACCCTTGGCTTGACGCACATGCCCTGCGGGGATTTCGCTCCGCTCAAGTCTATCTCGCTCAATAAAAATTTCTCTTGCGCGGCAATTAATCCTGCCTAACCTGCGCCCGGTGAGTCTTTGTGTGCGATTACTGGCGTTGTGGTTGGCAGCTTTATGGCTGCCAATGACGATGCATTGCCAATTGGCGAGCCTGCGCCTCTGCTGCGTGGTGGGCTCGTGCTGCGAGACCGGTGCTTGTGGCGAGGGACCAGGTGCGTGCCAAGATGCGGCGTGTTGTGGCGAATCCTCCGACTGCCAATCCAAGGCCTGTAAGATCGTGGAGGGCGGTCATTATTTTTTTAAGAGACACCTGTTGTGGATGAACCCCATGATAACTGCGGATTGCAGCTATGCGATGGCCACGCCTCATGACCCACACCAGTTGCCGATACTTTCTATCCTCAGTGCCCATACCGGCGCTCCACCAGGTTGGATCCAATCCTGGCAATTTGTCTGTCGCGCGGCTGCCTCCCCACGCGCCCCGTCAGCCAGTAGCTGCTAGTGGATGGTCGGGCGCATGACGCCTGACGAAATTAGACGCCTTGTAAGCTCTGGCCCATTCGCGGCGAGCTTGGCCAGGCCAACCTCAAACTATTGGAAGCTGGAAAATTTATGACGCAAAAACTATTTTTGAATTATCTATCATGTCTTGGTGTGGTTCTGGTGACGGTCCTCTCCGGCCATACTGCAGCAGCGCCGCGCGAGACGCATGAGTCGAGGCCGGGCGAGGGGCGCTCGTCCGATGGCTCGTCACTATCGTTAGAGCGTGCGCTACGTCTGGCGTTGAATAACAATGCGCAACTTCAGGCGAGTGCTGCGCGCAAGGAGGCGGCCAGTGGGCGGGCGCTGCAGGCGCGGGCCTGGCCCAACCCGGAACTCGAACTCTCATGCGAAGATATGCCGATAAGCCGCTCGCGAGGGGCACAATCGAAAAATATGGCCGGAATTTCTCAAGTCCTGCCCTATCCAGGCAAGAAAATGGCCGACGCCCAGATCGGGGCAGCCGACGCCGCGGCGGGGTCTGCGGCCTGGCGCTTGCACCGCGTCGAGGTGGTGCGCGAGGTGAAAATCGCATACTGCCAAGTGCAGACGGCGGAACGTGCCGCCGCCGTGGCCAGTGACTTGATCCAGGTCGCCGCGACTGCCGCAGCTGCCGCCTCGAAACGTAATTTGGCCGGTGAGATTCCCCTGCAAGAGCAATTGCGTGCCGAAATTTTGCTTGGGCAAATCCGGACCGAGAAAATCACCGCCGCTCGCGAGGCAGCTGTTGCCCGCCAAGAGTTGGCTCGGTTGTTAGGCCAGCCGGACCTCAGCAGCGCCCAGCTCACCAGCTCGCCGGATGAATCCGGCAAGCTAGCACTTAGCAAGGTGGATCCTGTAGCATTGTTAGCCGGTCATCCGGCGATGGTCGCTGCCCGTGCGCGGCGCGACCAGGCGCAGGCGACGTTGCGCCGTGCGGGTCTGGAGCCGTTGCCCGACGTGAAGGTGGGGGTGGCAGCAGGCCGCGATGAGGCGGCCAATGAAAACATTGTGGCGTTTCGCCTGAGCATTCCGCTGCCATTGTTTGACCGCAACCGGGGCAAACAGCAGGAAGCTCAGGCCGCCTTGCGCGAGGCAGAAGCAGATATGCTAGCCACCCGCCATGACTTGCTCGCGGCTTGGCACTCAGCACTCGCGTCCTATCAAGCAGCAGCCGCTCAGGTGGCACTCCACCGCGAAAATATCCTGCCCAAATGCGAGCAGGCGTTGCGCCTCGTGCAGAGCGGCTTCGATGAGGGGAAATTCGGTGTCATCGATCTGCTCGATATCCAGCGAACGTCTGCCGAGGCCCACTTGGTCTATCATAAAAAATTATTCGAATTAAACTCAGCACGCGCCGGACTGGAAGCCATGGCTGAAGCACCACCCGCCAACTAATAAAAAAATATTCCAACGTAAGACGATGACATCCAAAAACATAATGAGAATGAAAGTCGCCGCACCGCGGATCCGCATGTGGCAGCGGCGGCTCCGGATCGCGACAAGCATCAAAGCCCTGGGCGTAGCCGGAGGGTTGCTGTTGGCATCGGGATGCAAACCGCCTGCGGGTGGGGCGGACGCCCATGCCGGCCATGAGCACGGTGGTGGCGGCGGGGAGAGTGCCCACGTCAAGGGCGGAATCTGCCAGGAACACCTGGTGCCGGAAGGCGCTTGCGGTATTTGTAACCCTGACAAAATCGCCACCCTCAAACCGGGCGAGGCACTTCAATTGCGGCTCGCATCCGGTGCTTCCGCCGATGTGGCCGGCGTCAAGACCACCAAAGTCGGTGATGGCTTGGTGGCCGACGCCATCGAATGTTACGCGGAATTTGGCTTCGACCTCAATCACTTCGCGCAAGTCGCAGCGCCCGTTGGCGGGGTGATCCAGGAGGTATGCGTTGATCTCGGCACCAAGGTGATAGATAAGCAACCGGTGGCGCGGATTTGGTCGGCGCAAATAGCCGAGGCGGTGGCGAAGGCGGTGCTTACCCATCAGACGCTGGAGCGTGAGCAAAAACTCCGAGCCCAACAGGTGACTTCTGAAAAGACCTTGCAGGAAGCCCAGGCCGCTCATCGCGCGGCTTGTCAGAGTTTGCACACGTTCGGCTTCACCGAGGCTCGCATCGATGAACTCAGCCGCCAGCCGGAGGAGGTGGTGTTGCTGGATGCATGCGCGCCCTTTGCCGGCGAAATAACCGGTCGTATGGCCGTGCGCGGTGCTCTCGTCGAGGCTGGCAAGCCATTGTTCACCATTGCCGATCGCACGCTAATGTGGGCTGACCTAGCCGTGCCAGAGGCAGCGCTGGCACAGCTCAAGACTGGCCAGATCGTAGAACTCACGGTCGATTCTCTGCCGGAGCGCAAGTTCGAAGGCAAGCTGAGCTGGATCAGCGCCGAGTTAGATGAGACGACGCGCATGGTGCGGGCGCGTGCCGAGGTGCCAAATCCCGATGGGCTGCTCAAGGCGCGGATGTTCGCCAAGGCGCGGGTACTAACGACAAGTGCGGCGAGCGCATTGTTCGTGGTGCCGGCGGCGATCCAGCGGATTGATGGCAAGCCATTTGTATTTGTGAAATTGGAGAACGACCTGTTCGACGCCCGAGCGGTGCGGGTAGGAGCGCGGTCCGGTGAGGCATGGATCATTGCCGAGGGCTTGAAAGCCGGCGAGGAGGTAGCCACAGAGCATGCCTTCGCGTTGAAGTCGCAATTGCTCATCTCGCGTCTGGGTGCCGGTTGTGCGGATGACTAACAAAGACTCCCGATCATGCTTAATTACATCATATCATTTTCGCTCAAAAACCGGCTGTTAGTCTGTATTTTCGCAGGTTTTCTGCTTCTCTACGGTGGCCGGTCCCTACTGAATTTGCCGGTTGACGCATTTCCGGACACCACACCGGTGCAAGTGCAGATCAATACGATAGCCCCCGCACTCAACCCGGAGGAAGCCGAGCAACAAATCACCATGCCCATCGAGCAGGCAGTTAGTGGCTTGCCCGGCCTATCCAATTTGCGCTCGGTGTCTAAATTCGGTTTATCGCAGGTGGTGGCTACTTTTGAGGATGGCACCAGTATTTATCTAGCGCGGCAATTGCTCTCGGAGCGCTTGCAGGGCGTTGAGTTGCCGGAGGGCATCGGCCGCCCGCAACTCGGGCCTATCTCCACTGGCCTGGGTGAGGTGTTCCATTACGCAGTGCGTTCCACCAATTCCAAACGTGATCTAACAGAGCTTCGAGAACTGCAGGACTGGGTGATCAAACCACAATTGCGCAAGGTGCGCGGTGTGGCCGAGGTTAATACCTGGGGTGGCTTGGAAAAACAATTTCATGTGGTGGTAGAGCCGGCTCGCTTGCTTAAGTTAGGCATTACCTTCGAGCAATTGGCGGACGCGCTCCAAGCTAACAATCAGAATGTTGGTGGCGGTCAAGTGGTGCGAGCCGGCGAGTCGTTGTTGGTTCACGGCATCGGGTTGGCGACTGATATCAAGCAACTCGGAGCCATCGTGATCACGGCCCATCAGGGGAATCCGGTGCGGGTGAGCGACGTGGCAACCGTCAAAGTGGATCATGAAATCCGTCGCGGCGCGGTGACCGGCGGCGGGCGTGGCGAGATTGTGTTAGGACTGGGTTTCATGCTGATGGGTGAAAATAGTGCGGTGGTCACCAAAGCACTTAAGGCGAAACTCGCGGAGGTGCAGTTGGCGTTGCCTAAGGACGTGCGCGTCGAGGTCCTCTATGACCGCACCGAACTGGTGGACAAGGTGATCCAGACGGTTCAGGAGAACTTGTTGGTCGGCGCGTTGTTAGTCATCGGTGTGCTCTTCGCATTTTTGGGCAACCTGAGAGCCGGATTGATTGTGGCGGCGGCGATTCCGCTATCGATGTTATTTGCCGGGGATTTGATGTTGCAGAGTGGCATTGCCGCGAGCCTGCTGAGCCTGGGAGCGGTGGACTTCGGGCTCATCGTCGATGGAGCGGTGGTCATGATCGAAAACTCGATGCGCTGCCTAGCCGAACAACAAAACAAGCTCGGTCGCGATTTAACACCTGAGGAACGCCAGAAAGTATTACATCTGGCCCCCTTGGAAGTGGCGCGGCCTGTGGCCTTCGGGGTGGGCATCATCCTCATCGTGTTCTTGCCGGTGCTCGCGCTCGAAGGCGTTGAGGGGAAAATGTTCAGGCCGATGGCCCTCACCATGATTTTTGCGTTAGCCGGCTCGCTGGTAATTTCTCTAACATTGGTGCCGGTGCTTGCCAGCCTGTTGTTGCCCAAGCGCGTCAAGCACAAGGAACCGTTGCTGGTGCGCCTCGCACATCGCATTTATGCGCCGGTGCTTGCTTCCGCATTGCGCCTGCGCTGGCTTGTTTTGTTAGGTGCGGTCGGGCTGGTGGCCGGGGCCGCGGTGCTGGCCATGCGTACCGGTGGCGAATTTCTGCCAAAACTCGGCGAGCAGGCGATTGTCGGTACCAGCGTGCGGCTGGCCGGTGTCTCGGTCGAGGAAGCGGTCGCACAGAACGATAGGTTGGAAAAGCTTTTGCTAGAAGAATTTCCGGATGAAATTGCCAACATTTGGACGCGTTTGGGAACCGCCGAGGTGGCGACCGATCCGATGGGCATTGAGTTATCGGACTTTTTCCTAGCGCTCAAGCCACGCGAGCAATGGCGCAAGGCAGGTACGCAGGGTGAGTTGGTCACGAAGATGCAGGAATTTTTCGCCAGGATGCCCGGGTTAACGGTTGCATTTTCGCAACCCATTGAGATGCGGATGAACGAACTCATAGCCGGCATCCGATCGGACATCGGAATCAAGATATACGGCGACGACCTCATTCAATTGCGCGACCTCGGCGCGGCCGTGCAAGCGGCGCTAGGTGATATCCCCGGTGCCAACGAAGCCTCCGTCGAGCAACTCACCGGGCAGCCGGTGTTGCAGGTGCAGGTAGATCCAGAGGCCATCGCACGTCTCGGTGTGCCCGCCCGCAATGTGCTCAATGTGGTGGAAATGGTCGGCACTAAGAAAGTCGGTGAAGTGCGGGAGGGGCAGCGGCGATTTCCGTTAGTGATGCGTTTACCTGATGCCCAGCGCAGTGATCCGACCGCGCTGGCGGCCACTATGCTGGCAACTGCGTCAGGAGCGGTGGTGCCGTTGGAGCGGGTGGCCACGGTTAGAGAGGTTGAGGGGCCTGCCTCTATCAACCGCGAGTGGGGTAAGCGCCGCATCACGGTGCAATGCAATGTGCGAGGCCGCGACGTGGCCAGCTTTGTCAAGGAGGCGCGCTCCACCATCGAGGCCAAGGTGAAAATGCCCGATGGCTATCACATCGAGTGGGGCGGCCAGTTTGAGAATATGCAACGCGCCAACCGCAAGCTCGCGTTCGTGGTACCACTGGCACTCAGCTTGATCCTGGTGCTCTTGTATTTCAGTCTGCGCTCGTCGCGCGATGTGTTGATCGTGGCTACCGGAATTCCGTTAGGTGCGGTCGGCGGCGTGGCTGCGCTGTGGTTGCGCTCCATGCCCTTCACGGTGAGCGCGGGCATCGGGTTCGTTGCTCTCAGCGGGGTGGCTATTCTCAACGGATTGGTGCTCGTGTCCTTTATCAAACAACGACTCGACGCCGGAGTCGCGTTGGAGGCTGCCGTGCGCGACGGTTGCCAGGCCCGCCTGCGACCGGTGCTCATGACGGCCTTGGTCGCCGCCGTGGGGTTCATCCCGATGGCTGTCAATGTCGGGGTGGGCGGCGAGGTCCAGCGCCCGTTGGCCACGGTAGTTATTGGTGGAATTGTTAGTAACACCCTACTCACGCTGGTCGTTCTGCCAGTGCTTTACTCCATTGGCGGTCGGAGGCGGGAGACTGCGGACTCTGGAATGGACCCCGGATTGGGACTTGCCAAAGTCCCGTAACGCCACCTCAGCGGGTCTTTCACACAGCACTTGGCAAGTGCCCTTGAGGTGCCCTCAAGGAGAGGTGGCGGGGCGAGTGAGCGGATATTGCCTAAATAGGCGCTTGGTTTTGCGCAGGCAAGCGCAGGGTTGACGGGGAGGGGGGGAATTTGCCTTAATGCAAATGGATGGAC
The DNA here is from genome assembly GCA_037133195.1 of Verrucomicrobiota bacterium. Taxonomy (GTDB): domain Bacteria; phylum Verrucomicrobiota; class Verrucomicrobiia; order Verrucomicrobiales; family Akkermansiaceae; genus Luteolibacter. Next base: position 11,638 of record JBAXOP010000076.1, read on the forward strand.
GCAGTGAGCCATTCACAACCCACCCAATCACCAACGATTCGAAAAATATGAAAGACTTCCTAGCGCCTGAAATTCGTAATTTTGCCGTAGTCGGTCACGCCGCCACCGGCAAAACCCTGTTGTGTGAAGCCATGTTGGTGTGCGCGGGGCGCATCCAACGGGCAGGCACCATCGAACAGGGCAACACTGTGTCAGATTTCCACCCCGACGAGAAAGAACATCACCAATCGGTCCACGCCACGGTGCTGACGTCTGAGTGGCTGGGGCGCGAAATGAACGCGATTGATTGCCCGGGGTTGCCGGATTTTGTCAGCGAACCATTGAGCGCAATCCGGGTGGCGGATTTCGCCCTCATCGTCATCAGCGGGGTCAACGGGGTGGAAACCGGAGCCGACGAGGTGTGGGCGGCGGCGAGTGATTACAGCATACCGAAGTTTCTGGTGATTAATTTGTTAGATAGGGAGCGCACGCGATTTGACGCGATATTGGAGGAAGCGCGGGACCATTACGGGGCGCGGGTGTTTCCGATGACCCTGCCTGTGGATGCGGGGCCGGGCTTTCGGTCGGTGCTCGATGTGATGCGCTCCGAGGTGATCACGTTTGCCGAAGATGGAAGTGGCCGGTATGAAGAGCGCCCAGCCGATGGCGAACTCAAAGAACGCGTGCAGGACCTCCACCGCCAACTCATCGATATGGTGGCCGAATCCGAAGACTCGCTGTTGGAGAAATTTTTTGAAGAAGGGACGCTGAGCGAAGACGAGTTGAGGGCGCATGTGCATGATGCGGTGCAAAAGGGGTTGGTGGTGCCGGTGTTCGCCACCTCGGGTGCGAAAAATATTGGCGTCTCGCGCTTGATGGATTTTATGGCGAAATATGGTTCCTCTGGGGTGGATCGGGCCACGGTGGAGGCAGCCACGCCCGACGGGGCACCGGTGACGGTGTCGTTGAATGACGGGGTGACGGTGGCGTATGTGTTCAAGACGATGCATGAGCAACATGTAGGGACGCTATCATATTTCCGGGTATATAGCGGGGATGTGACCACGGGTACTGAGTTATACAATGCCAGCCGCGGTGAGAGTGAGCGCATCGGCCAGTTATACCGGGTCAATGGCTCGCACCGTGAGCCGGTGGGTGCGTTGCATGCCGGGGATATTGGGGCAGTGGTAAAATTGCGCTCCACGCTAACCGGGCACACGTTGTGCGCGCCGTCGCGGCGGGTGGTACTGCCGACGGTGGCGTTTCCCGCGGCCAACACGCGCGGTGCGTTGGTGGCCAAGTCGCGAGCGGATTTGAATAAACTAGGTGAGGGGCTCTCCGTGTTGAGGGAGGAAGATCCGACGTTTGAATTTCATTTTGATCCATCGTTAGGCCAGACGATTGTTTCCGGCCAGGGCGAGTTACAACTTCAAATTGTCGCTGAAGAACTCAAACGCCGCTTCAATGTGGAAGTAGAATTGGTAGAACCGCGCGTCTCTTACCGCGAAACGATCAAACGGCAAGGGGATTCCAAATACCGCCACAAGAAGCAAACCGGCGGTGCGGGCCAATTCGCCGAGGTATGGCTGCGCGTTGAGAGTATGCCATCGGAAACCGGACTGGTGTTCACCAATTCGTTGGTCGGTAGTAATGTGGACCGGGTATTCGTCGCCTCTGTCGAAAAGGGCGTCAATACCGCGTGCACTCACGGCCCCTACGCCGGGTTCCCCGTCACAGACGTGAAAGTGGATTTCTACGATGGCAAGCAGCACCCTGTGGATTCCAAGGATATAGCATTTCAAATTGCGGGCAAGGCCGCCTTTAATGAGGCATTTCTGCAGGCGACGCCGCGCTTATTAGAGCCGATCATGTTATTGCGCGTCAAGGTGCCATCCGATGCTGTGGGCTCAGTGATGGCCGATCTATCAGGGCGGCGCGGGCGGGTCATGGGCATGGAAACGGAGGGGCGTTTTGAGGTGGTAGTCACGCAGGTGCCGCAGGCTGAGTTGTATAAGTATTCTAGCCAATTGCGTGCCATATCGGCGGGCCGAGGCCGCCATCGCGAGCAATTTGATCATTATGAAGAAGTGCCGCACGAGTTGGAGGCCAAGATTGTGGCCGAGCACAAGAAGCAAGAGCGCGAGGTCGAGGAATGATGGTTGTTCCGAGAGTATCGCAGGATTTCTTGCGCGGCTCCTATGCCTTATGCATATAACTTGGCGCGGATGACTGTAGGGAGCGGACGGCTTTTACGGTCGTCGTGGGGAAGGACCGTCCATGAAGCGAGCCTTCGGGCTCATTCATGGGCCGCCCTTCCGCCACCACTACAGGAATGTGGTGGCTCCTTAACCTCCGGCATAAATCTTCGCGCTTTCCTCCGCGACTGTCAGCAGCTCTGCATTTCGTCAATAACGTGGTCGTTAATTGGCGGCTGAACTTATTCTGCTTGCGTCTTAGCGGTTAGATATTCATGAAAGCCGCCACCTTGGCCATGATCTCGCGCTCGCTGCCGGGGACACTGAGTACGTCGCACTCGCTGCCTAGAATGAACGGATGACCGATAGCACGCATTTTATCTAACATTTCACGAGCGAGTCGTTCGACTTCCGCGACGCTGAGCTGAGAGGCGGGGAACATTTTGGTGGGCAGATTTCCGTAGAGGACAGTGGATTTAGGCAGCAAGGCGGCGTCTTCCCACAGCAGGCGTGAGCAACCGAAGCTGAGCATGGCGGCATCCAGGGTAGCGAAGCGCTCGACCATGCCGGTGGTCAGTTCGCCACAATCATGGAACACCAGATCCACGCCGCGAGCGTCGAAGAGTGCCTTGATCCGGCGCATAGGCGCAGTCACATAGCGGTCGAATATCTCATAACCGTTGGCGAGCTGGTTAGGTGAAAAATAGACGAGATTAGCGGCTGGTTCGCAGATAATCATGGCCTTGGCACCGGCATCGATCTGGGCGGAGAAATACTGCAACAGCAGCTCGAGGCCCAACTCCATGGTCCGCTCGATGAGTGCCACCTCCGGTTCGTCATCAGCCGTCAGTCCGCTGCCAGCTAGGAACACCGGCGTGATCGGATCACTGATGAGCTTGGTCATCAGCGAAAATGGCCCGATACCCATGCCCATCGGCACCAGATCGGGGTACTTTGCCACATGCCGGATCGCCTCGCACGTCGCCTGCATCCGCGGCGTCAGCGCAAATTCCGGTGCCGCGGCCGGCAACTCGTCAAAGTGAAACGAATCAATGCACGCGGCATTAATTCCGCGTGCGGCGAGCATGGCTTCTTTCTCCAGCTTGAGGTCCATCAAGGGCATTGCCAGCGGGGTGTTGAAGCGTGCCGCAGTCCTAACGACAACATCGCCCAACCGTCCGCCATCCAATTCGATGGCCGCGGGATCAGCCGCCTCATGCAATACCAGATGGGTGCCGATGGGCATGCGCAGCCCTGCAGCGGCAAGGCCTAGATAATAACTGCGGTCCATGGTAAGGCGGTTGGCGAACTCAGCAGGCTTCGGCTAAACGCAGTGCTAGATCCACAGCGCTGGCTGCATCCTGGCTATAGCCGTCGGCACCGATCTCATCGCAATACTCCTGAGTGACCGGGGCTCCACCGACCATGATCTTGGCGCTGGTGAGGCCGGCGTCACGCACCGCTTGTACGGTGAGTTTCATGGCTGGCATCGTGGTGGTTAGAAGCGCGGACAGACAGATCAATTGGGCGGTATGCTCTTGGGCCGCAGCAACAAATTTCTCTGGGGCTACGTTGGTGCCAAGATCGATGATGCCGAAGTTGGCACCCTTGAGCATCATGGCGACGAGGTTTTTGCCGATATCGTGGAGGTCGCCTTGGACGGTGCCGATGACGGCGGTGTACTTAGGCTTGATGCCAGCAGCGGCGAGCAGGGGTTCGAGAATGAGCATGCATTCTTTCATTGCCCGTGCGGCAATAAGCATCTCCGGCACGAACACCTCGTTGTTCTTGAATTTCTCTCCAATGCTCGCCATCCCGGGAACCAAGCCCCGCTCAACAATAGCCAGCGGCGCTAGGCCTTGGTCGAGTAACGATTGGGTGAAAAGTTTCGCGTCGTTGCGTTTGCCGCCTTCGACGGCCACCGCCAATTCTGATAGAGTGCTCATAGATACAAGAGGGGAAAATGGTGGAAGTGTTCTATCAATTTCTTGCGGGGACGGACACACGGGCGTCGCGCGAGACGGTGGTTGCCAGAGCCATCATGGCGGCAAACAGCGCCATAAATCCCCAGTCACCCAGCAATGAGCCGCGCAGAAACGGCAACCCGGCAGCGTAGCACTCTACCAAACCGGCGATCGATTTTGCGTAAGGCTGACCAGACAAACCCAAACCGGTGAGCCAGACGCCGAAGTTGCTGACCGCGAAGAAGAAGAAGGGCACCGCTGCGGCACCACCTAATTGGATTTTCCAGCCTTTGTGGCGGATGGCCAAGGCAGCCATACCGATGGCGAGGAAGGCGGCGTAATCCACTAACCGAGGAGCGTGGAAAGCCGCATAGCCCATTTGCGCGTTGAGCAGTAAATCACTTAGCAGTAATGCCAGCAGCGGCACCAGCAGGGCGAGGCGCCGGTTGAGGTAGAGACCGCCCATCAATGCAAAGGCACCAATGGGTGCCACATTTTCCGGGTGAGGCATGAAACGAAAGGCGATCATCGCCACGACAAGGGTGATTAGGGATACGAGTGAGGACATGGTGGTGCTTGGTTAGAAGAACAGCCTGACAGACATTTTTCCGCCCGTATTGTGAATTTAACGGTTTTTTTGGTGAATTTCGCGGGCGGGCCAGCATGATACTCCACTAAGGCCCCCCCCATTCTTATGGTGAAAGCGGAAGGGCGGCCATGTATGTGCGTCGAAGGCTCCTTATATGGACGGACCTTCCGCACGACGACAGTAAAGTCGTCGCTCGTTATGACGACAGTAACGTCGTCTTTCCCTACAGCCATTGAAATGGCAATGAGAATGAACCAGCACTTTCGACAAGCGCAATTTCAATCACATCGGCGCTCACAGAGCGCCGCTACAATGCATCCTAGAGGCCAGTTATCACATCAGCGAAGCCGGTAATAGCCGTCTGGATTGTAGAGGAAATAGACGTCTTTGGGGTTGAGACGGGGGAGCCATGCGAAGGGCTTGCCATCGGCATCCACCTCCTCAGTCAGGGCGGATTTAACGGCAGGAGCTTGGGGCGAGGGTTTGGCATCGGGATCCTTGGTGAATGAGGTTTCCTCGACGCCGTTGATGATATGATTGACCCACTTGAGTTCTTTGGCCTTATCGCCAAACTCACTCCAATCCCCGCTGGAAGAATGGGCGTACATCCGCTTGATCCATTCATCGGTGCTGATGCCCATCTTCAATGCGATCGGCGCGGCCAAGCGGTCCCACCAGCGGTTGCTTTCTTCAAAAAACTCACGCTGCTGAGTGAGATTGAGCCGGGCACCGGCAATCTGTGTGCTGATCTGATGGTGCAAAATGACCGCATTCGGATAGGCGTAGGACTCATGGGCCAAAGTGGTGATGCAGGCGGCCATCGAGGCGGCAAACGATTTGACGAGTACGTGGATGGGCGCTGAGCTGGATTCCATCGCCTTGAGGATGCGGTAACCAGCCATCACCGAACCGCCCGGACAATCATCGATGACGATGAAAATGGGCAATTTGCGGTCCTTGTTGTTCCAGTAATCAATGCGGCCGGTGATGGAATCCGCGGTGGCCGGGGTGATCATGCCATTGAGACTGATCCGGCGATCCGAGACGACGAGGGTGCCGTCGGGTTTGAGCGGGTTTTGCAGATAGACCGGTTTGGAATCAGCGAATTGCGCACGCTTCTCGCTGACCTCGATGAGGGAGATATCATTTTGCAGATGGCTGAGTTCTAGGGCCGCGGCCATTTGCACGCACTTGAGTTCATTGGTGAGTTTTTCGGCACGCGCCTTGGCCAGTTCGCCATCGCGGGCGAGCTGATCTTTCTCGCTCTCAAGTTTGGCAATTTCACCTTTCGCTAATTCTTGGCGCTTGGCGGTTTCCAGCGCGAGTTTTTCGGTGATCAACTCGCGGTCCATCTTAAGTCGGGTGATTTCGGCCCGCATTGCATTGGTTTCCTTGGTGAGGCGCTCAGCTTGGAGCTTATTTTCGGCACCCAGTGATTCCTGCTCCTTTTGCAGAGCTTGAGCGGTGGCGTCTTTGGGTTGCGCGGCGGGCGGGGTGTCTTTGGGTTGCGCGGCAGGCGGGGTGTCTTTGGGTTGTGTGGCGGCATCTGGAGCGGCCACGGCGACGAGCCAGGAGGCAAGGGTTAGACCGACAATGACAAATCTGGGGTTGAGTTTCATAAGATGTGCCATCGTAGCGCCGCCGCTGCCAAAATTTGTGCTGGAACCTTTGCCTCCCCTTTTTGGCGGGGCGCTTCTCCGAAAACAGAAATGCGAGGTTCCTATTTCGGAATTTCGCCACTTTCAGAGGTGCGCCCCTTCTGAGAACGGGCCCGGATCAGAATCAAAATTCCGACGAAAAGTAAAAATCCACACGCCGCTGCGCCTAACACGGTGAACAAGCGCGAACTGGCAAAATCCACTTGTCTGGCGCTGATCCGTTCGCCGGGTAGCTGACCCGGCTTGCGTCGCAGGACCAAGCAGCCGTCCTCCACGGTCACGGCCGTGAGCTTGCCCATTGCAGGTCCGAGCAATGCATCACCGAGGTAGCGCTCGGTGATACGGTAAGGCGACATTTGCTCTTTGAATTCGACGGGCACTTTGGCGTTGGGCACCTCGATATCGTCGATTTTGAGCACGATCTCCTTACCTAACAATTCAGGGCGGGCGAGCATGGTGGCCATGAGGAATCGGGGATCCGAGTGAATCAAGCCACTTTCGCCGGTGCGTGCCAAGCGGGGTTTGCCGTTGAGTTTGAAGCAAATGGCGAGCTTCAAGACGGGTCCGTCCACCGCCACCACGTGCAAGGTGCCGCGAAGATCCGCGAACGGCTCATAAACCGCGATGGCCAAATTTAAATCTGCAGGCGTCAACATCAGCGCGGTTTCTCTATCACCGGCCAACTCCATCCGGAATCTCTCTAATTTTTCGGCTAAACGGTTGATTTCCGCATCCCGATCGTCGATGGCCGCCACCGCCACCGGCTGCGCTGCCACCGCCGTGAATTTCTCAATCTCATGGGCTTGCCGGAACAAGCCCCAAGTCGAAAACCCCACTAGGAAAACCATCACCGTCAGCGCAGCTACCAGGATCGCGCATCCGGCAAAGGGCGAATGCGCGTTGGCTCCAATGGGTTTGTTAGAGCTGGCCATCCGTTTGCTTGGGCGGTGCCGGCGCTGCCGGTGTTTCCGGTGTTTCCAGTGTTTCCGGTGGGGCCGGTGGGGCCGGTGGGGCCGGTGGGGCCGGTGGGGCCGGTGCAGCCGGGTCAGCCGGGTCAGCCGG
>JBAXOP010000077.1:0-18946 GCA_037133195.1 Verrucomicrobiota bacterium
CCCATAGTTTCTCACCAACCGCTTTGCCATTCATCCACACCTCGGCCGCATGGCAAACCTTACCCAAGTCGAGACGGACCGGTCCCGGTGCCTGCCCCGCAGCGAACACCTTGGTGTATTCCATCACTCCGCTGAATTTGGGGAATCCCCATGCGCTCCAACTTTCCAATGCCTTCTCGACGCCATCGGCGAAGCAGGCCGGCGGAGTCGACGGATACTCCATCACGGGTTGAATTTCGGGATTGAATTTCACCTGCCACGGGCCTGAAACGGTCAGCCACTCACCATAAGCCGGATCCTCCGCCACTTTTTGTGCCGGCAACTTCGGATCAAACACGAGCCAATACGCTTCCAGCGGAGCAAAGACCATCTTGAGCTTGCTGCCGTCCGGCGTATCCGTTGAGCTGACCGCTTTAGTTTCGCCGGTCTCACAATTCCAGATTGAGGCCGCGCCCTTCGCTCCTCTCACCGATATTTCGCAGACTTGTTTGCTCTTCAAATTATTGACCAGCCAGAAGAAGTCGCGGCCGTCGATATGGCGGCGGGTTTGGAGCATGGGAAAACCGCCGCTGACGAAGCGCAGCGGGCTTTCCAGGCCGGGTGCTGAACGGGCGATGTGTGGTGCCAGGCCGAAGCCGGTGGCGTCATCCTGGAACTGCCAACCGGGCCCATAGGTCCACGACGAACGGCAGCCCGCCGGCTCATCGGCGCAGCGGGTGAAGCCCGGTGTTTGTGACAACTCGCTCATCAAGGCCGCCATGTCCGGGTCGCCCAAGCCACGCTCCACGGACGCTGTCGGCAACTCGCCCAAGGCGTAAACCCGCCCGCCCGCCATGGCAAAGGCGAGCATCTTGCGGGCCGAGTCGAGCGACAGGATGCGTAGTGGCGGCAGCACCAGGGTGCGGAATGACAAGGGGCCACGAACCAACTGCGGACCATCCACTTTCATTTGCGCCAGGTAATGACGATCACCCACCAGGAACTCGACCCGGCCGGCGGTGAGGTCGGCCATGGCTTTCGAATAGCGGCGGTCTATGGCATTGACGATGGTGCCGTTGGGATTGCGGTCGGAGAAGGTCCACATGTCCACATCCACCATATCGATGCTCGACAGCATCCACGCCGTCTCGATGGGGTTATAGAGCAACACATCGGGTGCCGCGTGTCCCAGGGAATTGATATAACTGGCGCGGGCGGCGAATCCGTTCCACAGGTGCATCCAGGGGAAGATGGGGTTCTCGCTGTAGAAGTCCGGCATCCACGGATTGCCGGTCAGCTTGCGCTGGGTGAATACACCGTGCGGGATGATGTGACCGACGCCCCAGGCAATCACGGCGTTGACGCTCTGTTTGAGAAACACCGGATTGAACACGCCCCAACCGCCCGCACCCATGAGCTCGGTCATGGAGCGATTTCCTTCGAAGGCGGCGACCGAGCTGGCCTCCTTGAAGTCATGGATGTAGAGCGCCTTGGTAGTCAGACAGTCCTGTCCGGGCATGGTGAGTGAGCGGAGGAACTTGAGATGGTCGCCGACGCAGCCAACCTGGGCTGGAATGCTCTCCTCCCAGACGTGGGCGGTGGTATACATCCCCCGCTTCTCATGCCACGCAGTCACCTCCTTGAAATTGTGACAGTATAGATCCGACACCAGGTCGTACCATTCCCAACGCGCCTTGGCGAATGCGCCTTCGGTATCCGTGTCGAGCATGAGGGGCAGCCAAAGACGAATGTCGCGCTGATAGCGTTCCCGATACCGGCGGTCTAGACTTTCGGACCAGGCGAGCTGCCAGCCGTAATCACCCTCATGGTCGATGAAATCGCCTGGAATACTCTTGCCCAGCTTGTCGCCCATGCGCTTGGCATAGGGTTCCAGGGCGATGTCGATGAAGACCTTACCGAGGCGCTCGTCGATGGCGTTCACCTGCTGGCCATCGAAGGCACCCGGATGGAAGAAGCGGTTAAACACATAGATGCGCCAGGGTTTCCCGGCCGGCACCTTCCAGGTGAATGCAGGACCGGAACCGATGAGGGCGAGGCTGGCGCTGCGGATGGTGGCGTGAGAGTAGTTAGTCTGCCAGTCGTTGGTGTCATTGATTGGAGACCAGGGATCGCTACCGAGGTCGGCGATCACCTGGGCGGCATTCCAGTCCTTGTCGGCGAAGTCGGCGGTCTCCCATCCGGCGGCCTGGACGAGCGAGGTCTTCCAGGAGCTGCCGCTCAGTACTTTCATGGTCGATCCATCATCTAACACCAGCGCCAGTCCCAAGGTGAGGCCATAAGCGCCTTCGAGGTTCCGACCTTCGACCGCAATGACATTGCGGCCAGGGATCAGGGACGATGTCACCTCATGCCGACCTGGCTTCTGCCAATTATCTCCTTCGCCGACCTTCTTCCCGTTGAGGAAGACGGTGTAGGCATTGTCGGCGGTGGCCCTGATGACCGCCTGTTTCACGCTGCGGCCGACCGGGACGTCGAAAGAGGTGCGGAACCAGCAGGAATGCAGGGTTGCGCTGCCCTTGGGGTCCCATATCCATTTGCCCAAGGGGACCTTCATGTCTGATACCGCATCGATGGACTGGGCCGGTTCCGTAATGGGCTGGGCCAGTTCCGCCGCCACGGCGACGAAAGAGGCTGGGACCTGCACCTCGTTGCCGCCGGCGGTGTCGATCACCTCCCAGCGCAATGATTCGGCTATCAGTTCCGGATGCGCCTTAAGCAAACGTCCGTGCGCCCGGAAGCTGGGCCACCAATATTCATCACAATATCCAAGATAGGCATTCTGTTTTTCGGCTTCCTGCAGGGCAGCACCGAAGGACGAGAACCAGGCATCACCGAGCCATTGCTCGGCGGGCAGGCTGGGCGTGCCGACCATGGATTGGCGGGCATGTGCGTAGCCGGGGTTAAACCCCTGGGAACTCATCACCCGCGACATCTCGGCCATCTTTCCGGCATTCAGCGGTTCATCCCAGAACCAGAACATGAAGGGCGCATAGATCATGTCGGGATTCCTGAAGTCCCGCTTCAGCGCATCCCAAGAGACTTCTTTGCACTGCCCCCAATTCGGCGGCGAGTTCCGCTTTTGCTCTTCGGCAGAAACCGGCTGCCCAAGCGTCCAAGCCGCTAACAGCATATAACCCGCGGCCTTGATCCAACTCTGTTGTCGTATTCCCATCTTCATGTTTGTCCCCTTCATTTGGTGTGTCTTCATCTTCATTTGAGTTCCGTCATGTGAGTCACCCGAAGATAGACCGGTCCGACGAGCCCTGCGGGTGTCAGCGGGGTGTCCTTGGTCACTTTGGCCACAGTGAGCGAGGTGGATCGCTGCTCTAACGGAAGTGCCGCATCGCCGGCGAGGCGGTTGTTCCAGGTGTTGACCACATCAACTTCGAGCGTGTTCGCGCCGGGCTTCACCGCGGCGGTGATATCGAGCCGATAGGGCGGCATCCAGAGAGTGGCGAGTTCCTGGCCGTTGACGCGCACGACGGCGATATCATTGACTTGGCCGAGGTCGAGAACCATGGCGGAACCGGGCTGGCGCGGTGCTAACACTTCAAACGTCTTGCGATAGGTGGCCTTGCCGGAGAAATGCTTGATGCCGTCTTCGGGACGCTTGGTCCAGTCGGCGAGTTGATCAAACGTGATTTTCTCCGGTGCCCCACGACCCGGCGCAAAGCTGACTTCCCACGGCCCGGTGATATCTATCGGCGCGGCGGTGTCCACAATGTTCAACGGGCGCGTTTGGCCGTCAGCGAACTTCAGTTCGTAAGCGCCTGCCTGATCGCTTTGCGCGGTGATCTTCCCAGTGGAGTCATGCGTCAACTGGAGCGGACACGCGGCCGCACCGTTAACTGATTTCGGCATGGAGGCGACGATTTTGGCAGTTTCGTCGTCTTTCAGCGCACGGGAGAATTGGACGATGGGGCCCATCTCGCCGCGAAATTTTGAGCTGTCCTGGTTGACACCCGAATGCACTGTATGAGTGCTCTTCATGCCCGTCCGCGCCAGCACGCCGTTCAAATACAAATTCGGCTGGCCACCCCGATACACGACGACCACATGTGTCCAGTCCGTGAGTGTCGTGGCATGAACGAGTGTGGGCGCAAAATAGCTCCCGCCGTGCTCGAACACGCAAACGCCATTGCGCCCGACGGCCAGCCCACAACCGGCGTGAGAGTCACCGCCAAAAATGCTGCCTTGCGTTGGGAAACAAACATCATTGCGATTCTCAACCAGGCCGAAGACGCCGCTGTTCGCCTCGGGGACGAGCGTGGTGTCATCCCCCGGTTTCACCCATACAGCGAAGGTGAAGTTGTTTGGACTGTCGTTAACGGCAGCGTCACCGGCCGCCGGATTCACCGTTGTGCCGAGAATTTCCTGGCCATTGTGCATGACCGACACGATCCGTTCCGACTTGGGCGCAGCTTTGTCACGAAACACCACAAACATCGAGCCCGCCGGCCCGAAAGACAATGGCAGGCTCACCACGCCATCCGCCGCGTCGTAAACCGCCGGGCGCTCGATGCGGCCGGAATCCGGCCACCACAGTTCCGGCGCGCGGTCGCCGACCCGGAAGGCAGCGGTCGTCGTCACCGGTTTTGTAGTAGGATTAGCGACAAAATAAATGTCGGTGTTGCCGCTGTGCCGGTGGGTGAACCCGAGCTTCGCCGGATTTACAAAATCCGGTTTCACGCCCAGCTCGGCAAAAATGGGGTCGAGGGGCTTGCCCCAAATGACGCGGCCCTTGCCGAAAGCATGTTCCCCCGGCTGCTTCAGATCCGCATCACCCCAGAGTTCGCGGGCAATCGCTTGCACTTCGGCGTCGCACTTGGGAAAATCTTGCAGGCTCGGCGAGCGCGACGGAGGCGCCCCGACAACCGTTGCTCCGGCCTTGACCAGCTCACGGATTTTTTTCAGCAACTCGGGCCGCATCGTTGCCGACTCCGGCAATGCGAGCAGCCGGAAGCTCAGGCCATCCGGCAGCACCAACCGACCATCCTTCACCGCCAACCGGTGCTCGATCACGTCGGCATTGATGAAGTCAAAGTCAAATCCCGCCGGCAAGGGAGGTTGCATCGAACCGCAAAATTTGGGCGCGTCCTCGGTGATGAAATAGGCCACATCCGCCACATGTTTGCCAGCCTGCAACAGCACGCTGCAGCGGCGCTGGTAATCAATCCATGCCTTCGACTGCTCGAACCAAGTGTTATTGCGGTTGAACTCTGAGCCGAAGTCGGCATTGACGCCGGGTGGTTTGTCGTCCGTCGGCTGGTGGATATTGACGTGCAACACGAACTGGTTGATGCCCTGGCAGAACGCCCAGTCACCCAATGGCTTAAGGTCGCGGGGCGAGTTGGTGAACGCCGGCCCACCCGTGAACGATTCCGCCCACGTGATCGGTTTGTGATAGATGTTTGCGGCGGAGGAAGCATCGCGCAATTCATAACGGCCAAGATAGCCGGTCTCCCGCTGGTCGAGAAAATTACCGCTGGCCCAGAATTCACCGGCAATCTCGTCGCATTCGCCGCCATACTGCAAAAACTCAGCCGGAAAACCCCAGTGACCGTAATTCTCCAGCCACATCTTCATGCCGTGCTCATGACACAAGTCGCTCAAGCCGCCGACGTAATCATGCGCAATCCGGTCGGCGACCAGACGCCGCAAGTCCCAGAGGAAACGATCTGATTGATCCACGCTGCCCACAATTCGCCCAGTCATTACCGGCAGGAACGGCATCGGATCATAACCGTAGCGCTTTTGAAAATCCGCGGCGAGACCGTCGGTCCAATTCTGCGGCCCCACCTCGTAGCTGTCCGCCACGACGTGCTTCCATGATTTGCGGTCTGCGGCCGGCAGCCGCTTGAGCAGATTGCCGACATAAGACTCGAAATGCGACCGCAACGGAACGCGGTTCATCTTGTCCACTTCATAGCCGGTCGCCTCCGGTGGTGCCGGACCGTTCCTGGAGCCGGTCGGTGTCATGGCCGTGCGCAAAACAATCCAGTCGCCCGCCGGCACATCCCAAGTCAACGTTCCATCCGCCGCCATCAACTTGCTGAGATTGCGCACGGCATCCGGCTTGACCGCCAAGCCGGCCGTATCTGGTTCGGCTCCAGCGGGCCAGGTATAAAAATCATAAAGTGCATGCGGATCCTGACAGACCTTCTGCATGGCTTTCTCCGCAATACTTTCCACGCGCGCCGCGGGCGTGAGTTGGATGTCGCCCAACTCGCAACCCGCCGAGAATTTCAACTGATAGAACCTTGCCGTGGTGGCCGGAAAGGTCGCCACAATCGGCGCGAGCGGCACCGGACCGACGCCGACACCGAGGTTGTGCCGGTCAATCGCGAACTTCTTCAGCGTCCGGTATTGCTGCCCGTCGTCCGACGCCAGCAATTCAGCGGTGACGTTGACTTCCTTGACCAGCTGCACCGTCACGCTCCGCGCCGTGAAGGGCGACGGCATCTCAAAACTAACCAGCGTAGGCGTGCGCGCGGTGATCTTCGCCACTTCGCCTTCGCCGCCCGGCGCGGGAAACGCCAGCACCGCAAGATCCTGAAACTCACCCGTCGGCACCGGAAGTTTGCCGGCAAAATGTTGCGGCCCGTGCAGCCGCACTTCCGGCAGTGTGACGTAACGCATCGCCTGCGAGGGTTTTACCCACGGCCCGCCCGACTGGCTCCAACCGGGTGAATTGAACAATCCGATGTCCACGCCCAGCCGCGTGCCTTCGCGCATCGCGTGTTCGATGAAACTCCACCACTCATCCGTGAGCGCCTTGGTCGTGTTGGTCGTCGGGGTGCCGCTCTGGCCGCTGATGACGCCGATGTAGCCCTCGCCGATGCCCACGCGCTTCATCGCTTCCAAATCGCGCGTGATGCCTTCCTTGGTAATCTGGCCGTCCATCCAATACCAGTAACAACGCGGTTTGGTGGTTTCCGGCGGCTTGACGAAAGCGGACTCAAGCGGGTCGGCATGAACGGCACTGGCCAGCAAGCTGGCGAGCAACAGGTACAAGGGAGTGGTGGTTTTCATGGTTTGTGGAATGTGATGGGAACCACTGCCCGGCGGTGGCAGGGCGGTAGGGCGCGTAAAGTAGTGCTTCACGGGGTTACAGCGTCCAGCCTTTGCGATATTCGGCGCGGACGAATTTGTTCGCGTCGGGCAAATTGGTGATCTTCAGGTTTGCCGCGTCCCACTCGATGCGGGCATCCACGCGCTTGGCGATGTTGCCAAGCAGGCAGGTTTCGGTCAACGGTCCGCTGTAGCCAAAGTGCGCGCCCGGTTGCACCCCCGCCTTGGCGGCATTGACCCATTCCATCTCGTGCGAACCTTTCACCCGTGGCAACGTTTTGGACGGTCGATTGAAGGCATGCATCGCAGCCTCGGGAATCAACCGCGGGCTGTCGCCATAAACACCGCACATCAATGCGCCCTTGCTGCCCTTGAAAATCACCCCGCCTTCATCCGGCATTTTTTGTCCGTCTTCTAACTGCGGTGGGCGCGGCGGACGAGTGCCCTCATACCAGGTCAGTTTTACCGGGGGCAATTCCTGGCGTGCGGGAAACTGAAACGTGACAATCGCCGACAGCGGATGCGTTTCCGGATTCAACCCGCATGAGGTCGCCTCGACACTGATGGGCGGACCCAGTTTGAGCGACGACACCACCGAGTCGAGCGTGTGTGCGCCACGATCGCCCATCATGCCGTTGCCAAAATCCAACCAACAACGCCACACCGCCGGATGATAGGCCGGATGGTAAGGACGTTCCGGTGCCGGGCCGAGCCACAGATCCCAGTTGAGTTTGTCAGGCACGGCTGGCGTGTCGGTCGGCCGGCCCGCGCCCCACTTAGAACTCCAGCCCGCGTGACCCCATGGATAATATGACAGCGAACACCAGGCATCCACCTCGCGCACTTCCCCGATGGCTCCGGCCCAAATCCATTCGCAGATCAGGCGGAAACCTTCGCTGCTATGTCCTTGAATGCCCATCTGCGTGGCCACCTTCGATGCGGCGGCGGCCTGTGCGAGCATCCGGGCCTCAAAAAGATCGTGGCAAAGCGGCTTCTGGCAATAGACGTGTTTGCCGGCTTTGATCGCCGCCATCGCGATGACGGCGTGGGTGTGGTCTGGCGTGGCGATGAGTACCGCGTCAATGTCTTTTTGCTTTTCCAGCATCTCGCGGTAGTCGGTCCAGACTTTCGCCTGCGGATATTTCGCGATCGTGTTGGCGGCGTAATTGAGATCCACGTCGCACAGCGCGACGATGTTCTGCGACTCAAGGTTGGCGAGATTGTTCGCGCCCATGCCGCCGATGCCGATGCCGGCGATGTTGAGCTTGGCGCTGGGCGCGTCTTCGCCGGAACCGGCCACCACATGTCGGGGCACAAGCAGAAACGCGGAGGCGGCAGCAGTCGTTCCCACAAACTGCCGGCGGGTGAACGGGGTGGGAGTCTTAAGGTTGGGGCTTGGTGAATTCATAATGCGAAGCGCTTATTCAATCGGTTTGATCTTAATGTTCCGGAAATGGGTCGGGATGCCACCGTGTGCGCCTTGCAACCCTATACGGCCTTTGGTCGCCATCTCCGCAAGCGGCCGCGGCTGCCAGGCGGGAATGTCGCTGCCATCGGGATTCTTCTTACCGGATTTCCAGTCCTTCATGTTGATGTTCGTCACCAACTCGCCATTGAGCAGCACCGAAATGGCCGGCCCCTGGCACTGGATGGTCATCCGGTTCCACTCACCGGCTTTCTTCACCACCGATTTCATCGGCACCGAATGGCCAAAGACGCCACCGCACTTCCAGTTGGGCGCGACAGCGGCCCACTTTGGCGCGGGATCATCGAGAATCTGGATTTCCACCGTGTTTGGCACCCAGTTTGCCATGTCCGTGTTGTAAACAAACACGCCGCTGTTGGCTTCAGGATCGAGTTTGAACTCCAGGTCGAGGACGAAATTCTCATATTCCTGCTTCGACCAAATTGCCTCGTCTTTGTCCTTGGGCGAGAGTTCGCCGTCATTCCACGACCAGACACCGGCCGGAAACACGGCGTTGGTCAGATCCGCTGCGAACAGATCTTGCCACGCCTTCGAATCCGGATGCGTTTTCAAGATGTCGCCTGCACTCGCCGCCGTCCAACCGACTGCCAGTCCAACCGTGATTGCGAGAATAGTGTTTTTCATGATGTTTGTTGTTTGTTATATTGAGTTTTGCCTGATTGAAAAGGGGGAGTTCGCGCTGCTTTGTGGTTGGGGCTGAAGGTCCAGACAGGTCAACGGTTTGGCAAGATGGCCGCTACGGGTGATGGAAAATGGAGAACTTTGTGAAA
The DNA here is from genome assembly GCA_037133195.1 of Verrucomicrobiota bacterium. Taxonomy (GTDB): domain Bacteria; phylum Verrucomicrobiota; class Verrucomicrobiia; order Verrucomicrobiales; family Akkermansiaceae; genus Luteolibacter. The sequence continues at coordinate 9,328 of JBAXOP010000077.1, forward strand.
TCTGTCATGCGACGCAAACGCGTCACGCGCCAATTCCAGTGGCCATTATTCCGATATCCCCTGTTCATGCCAAGTGCGCTTCTCATCACCCACCCGGGGAGCGGGCTATAGGGTCAGCACCTCTTGCAACACCAGTTGCTGGTCCTCCCCGTTGCCCGCCGCCTGAAGGGAAGCCGGGAAATCCGTCTTGAGCGTCAGCGCCTCGCCGTTGGAGTCGTTGACCAGCCTGTAACCGCCGGATTCCGTGCGGGACAGCGTCCACCTCTGCGTGTGGTTGGTGCTGTCCCAGTTCTGGATGACCGCGCCATCTCTTGCCTCGAGGGCGAGGCCGCTTTCAAGGACGATCAGGCGGTAGTGGTTGCCGCCGAGGTGGTAAAACCACATCAACCCGCGCGGGTCATTCTGCCCGATCTTCACGCCGATCGGGGCGCCCGCGTCGCCTTCATGTTCCTGGCTCTTGCCGATGACTCCCAGGCAACCTCCGCCCGCTTTGGGTGAAATCCGATAGGCACCGTCCTTGAGCAGGCCACCGGGTTCGGAGTCCGGTTGGCCGGCTGTCCATTGCTTGACGCGGTTGTAGTGGGCGGTCTTGCTCAGGGCACCGGTCTTGTCCCGCATCTGCAGGCCCGGCACACTCTTCGAGGTATCCGCGACCAACCAACCGTTGCGCTCGGCGGGGTCGTCGTAGGAGCCGATGATCACGCATTCCGGCTTGCTATTTCTTGCCAGGGCGAAGTTGTAGTCGAGCCACGCGAGCGATTTGCGCCAGAGATTCGGGTCTGTGGAGTTCCACTTGACGGAGGAGGTGACGAACATCGAGTCCTTGGAGGGAATGCTGCCAATCCACGGCTCCAATTGCCAGCCCCACTTGTCTCTATCAGAATCCTCCCCCGACGACCAGACCAGGTTGAACTTGCTGCGGAACTCGCCGGTGCTGTTCTGATAGTCTTTGACCCAACTCCGGATGCCATAACAAACAATCAGCGGCTTGCCCTGGTATTGGAAATAGGTGTGGTGATTGGCGGCCAACGGGTCGGCGAAGTTGTTCCAGATGTCCTGCGCGTGGCTTTCGAATCGCGTCATATTGCCCTCGCTGTTTTCACCCACGCAGAACTTGAGCCCCTTCTTTGCGCACAGCGACTGGATCAACTTGCAGCGATCGTCCAGCCACTTCCAGCCGTTGGTTAGATCGGCGATGACCACGCTCACCCCGGCGTTCTTGATCGCGTCCAGATGCGCTTCCACCTGCGCCTGATCGACCCAGTCCAGCGCTTTCCACGCATCACCGACTTGCACTTGCGGGGTCATGTCAGCCTTCCACCACCCTTGGTCGCCACCGTGCCAGACCATCATCCAGGTGGCGTAAGTGGTGCCGTGCGCCGGGACTCCGGCAGCAAACAGGGTTAGGCAGAGAATGGCGGTCAGTTGGATGCGTTTCATTTCAGGAAACCTTCGAGTCATTATGGGCTTAGAATATTGTTAGTCCGTCAGGGCATAGACTTTCTTGCCGAAGATGGAGGATTTTCCCATCCTGGAGCGGGGTTTGGCCCGGTTCCACTCTTCATCGAATCCGGCAACCTTGAATCTCGGTTTTCCGATATAGCTTGCAAGCGCGGCATCCGACAATTCAACCGGCTCGCCGGCGGCACCTGTCAGCACCAGATTCCATTGGGTGGAGTCCATCTTGAACAAGACGATCTTGCCGGAAATTGAAAGCGGCAGTTCCTTGACAGGTGATGGGGAATCGCAGTAGAAGAACTCATCAGTTTTGACCCATGTGATCACATTGCCATCCCGCAATACGCGACGCTGCTGGAGGTTGGGGCCAGTGCAATAGAAGCCATTTTGCGGCAATTGCTCGCCTTTGTATTTGAACGTCCTCTCGCCGAAGTTGACGACCGTTTCGGATCCGTTGGCAAACGTGGTTTTCTGCACTTGCAGGTCATCCGTCAAGAACTCGTGCGAAGTCATACCCGAATTTGTCGCGCATTGATGGCACGGTCAGATAATACGTTTCCAGATGCTCGGCGCTGTCGTTTTTCCAATCGAATTTGACCTCGCTCCACAGCAGGGGCATATCTCCATAAAGCAGTGTGATCCGGTCCTTCATCGTCTTGATTTCGGGCGCGACTTTCCAGAACCAACCCGCGCTGTCTCCCCAATACCAAGTCGTCGCCACACAGTCGTGATAGACCAGCTCCCAGAACGGGATGCGCTGGGTCGGCAGGCCGTATTTCAAAAATTCGGGGCTGAAATCATCCCGCGAAACCGGAGCCCGCAAATGTCCTGCATTCCAACCGCTGGTGTTTTTCCCTGGGATCCACCAATTCGATCCGCTCAAGCCGCCCTCAGTGTAGTCCACCAGATCGACGCCCCAATCGTTGCCGTGCTCGGTGCCGATGACCAAGCCCTTTTTCAGATAGTATTGAAAGACCTCACGCTTATATTGCAGGTCGGTTTTGCGGTCGAACGTATGTTGCGGATGATGATCCTCCATCAGCCCCCCTGCCATCATCACGTCGATGAAATTCCCGTTGCGGTTCGCATCGATGATACGGCTCTGGCTGTAGGCCATTGCCGCGTTGAGATACTTGGACGATGAACGCAAATAGTATTGTTTGACCACCTTCCCGTCAGGGTCTGTCGTCGTCCATCCGGTCATCATTTCGCCCGTAGGCAACATGAGGCCATTTTCCTGAATGTTATCCGACTGAAACCCCAGCGGACCTTCGGTGATGTCTCCGTAGCTGTCGTAACCGAGCGTTATATAACCCATATCACTCCATCTCCGGTTCTCGGCTCCCTGAAATTCAGTCGCAAGAATCGCGCGCGTGATGCCGTAGTTTCGCCATTTTTTCAGGAACCCGACATCACTGACTTCAGCCCACAGGACCGTCGAACCTCTCATGCGGTTGACCACGGGCCGCTCATTTGCCTTCTCTGCGAGCGTTTTGAGCATGCCGTGTTTCTTCTGATAGTCGCGATACAGATCGGCCATTTTCACATAGCCGCCTTGGTCGATAAACCGGTAGGTCGCGCGGCGCGGATAGGCGAATGTTCCCATGCTGCACTGCCAGACGGGCTCGGGCCAGATCAAGCCGGCTTTACGCGATAGCCGGACGTTCGCGTCGAGCGGGCTTTCGATTTGCAGCATCATGGCATCGCCGTGTTCGCGGTCGAACAATCCGACCAGTGGGATGTTCATGCAATTCGTGCTGCCATAAACCGTCAGCATCGTTTCATTGTAGCCGACGCCTGTGTCGTCCTGCTTCTTGAGGACCCCGCTCGAACGATCGCAAAACGTCAGATAGCCCGCCTTCATATCAGTCGTGAACATGGGAGGCAGTCCTACCGCAGTGAAGGGGGCATCCCTATTCTCCGCGAGGACCTCAAACGAAACATTGGGTCCAGCAAGGGTGACGACCATCGAACAGGTCTTACCGGTCTGGGCTTCCTTGACTGATATCTTCACTTGATGATCGTTCAATCGCGCGACCTCCGTCATGCCGAATGCGGCGAATTTCGCTTGATCCATCGTCCCCCATTTCGTGATCACGGCCTCACTGAGGCAATGGCCCAAGTCGGCAGTCCAGGTGCGCTTGGTACGGTTGTCCTTGATGACCAGCGTGTTCGATTTGCCCTCGGCCTCAAAGGACAGGTCATGATTCCGGATGGCCTGACCGCAAAGAACGGACGGCATGAGCAAGAAAATATGGATAAGTGACCTCATCATCTGCGGATAATTTTCGGTATTCGGTTTCAATCTCCCTAAATACGCTGCCGCCACTGGTCGATTGACGCGGCAACGTGTCAAAACCAGGTTCAGGATGTTTTGTCAGTTAGATACAATGCACAAACCAACGATTCAGTCGAGTTGGCGTTTTGGTGGTGGCGGGGTGCCTGTGGTCGGTGGGGGTTCCTCCAGGCGGTTGGTCTCAAAATCGAGGGGCGTCCAAATTGTGGTGCAGCCGTTGATTTCCCAGCCACAGGGAATGCGGTAGCGATCCACGATCTCGCGGGCCTTGAGGTACGTCGAGAATCCATCAAGGTTGACTTCAAACATCAGCACCACCTTGGGATACCAGCTGAGGTCGTGAACCAGGGTATGGAACTTGCCCTTCGGATTTTCCATGTCAGCCAGTGAGGCGTCGCCATTGCCTTTGGGCAGGTCGATGCACATGGTGAGGCCGGTCCAGGGCTTGTTTAACGGCACATAGATTTTCTGGCCTCGGACCTCCATCGGCTTGCCAGCGAAAAAATTCACGACTTTCACCTGATCATAGATGATGTGGTCCTTGGCCTTTGGGACTTTGATGCGCTGATTAATCAGGTTATGCTCCTCGCGCTTGAACTCGCTCATGACCCTCTCCTTCGCGGTAATGGTATCGACAAAATACACCTGATCCGCGCGGACGTAGCAGTAGTAGATGTTCGCCCCCTTGGGAATGTCGCGGCTGTTGGGAATGCGAACAATCGTCGATTCCGGAGCTTTGGGCAGCGGGGTGGTATCGAGCAGAGCCTTGAGCCGGTCGCGCTCGGCAATCAGAGTGGAAAGGTCCGCCTCCCTTTTGGCACGCTCAGCGGATTTCGAGGCCAACTCCTTGCCGAGCACCGGCAGATCAAACAGTTTGATGTCCTTCTCCTTGGCTTCGGCTTCCAGACGGCTGAGTTCGGCCTCGATGTCGCTATTGTTAGGCTGACTGGATAATGCGGCCGTCTTTTGTTCACTGGCGGCCATTTTGCCCCTGGTCTCGGCGATCGAGGACAGCACCTCCGCAACCTGGGCGGCAGTGGCAGGCGGAAGGTCGGTCAGGACTTTCCTTACGGCGTGGGCAATGCTAATGCCCGCCATGACCAGCACGATGGTTAGAACACCGACGACATTCGTCATCGTGTCCATCAGCGCAACGAACGGAAGCTCGGCTTCGTTGCCATGTCTGCGTTTCGCCATATTAAAAGAAATTCATGTCAGTTTTTGTAGAACATCCTCAGGTCCACCTCACCCGCGCCGGGGATCGGCAGCTTGCCGGTGAGGAGTTGGTATTTGCTTTGGGCTATGCTGGCGGCTAGATCGTATGAGGCGGCCCCGTCCTGACGGATCAAGAAAATCAGCATGGCGTTGGGCGTGCTTTTAACCTGGGAAAGGAAGTCGTTATAGTTCTGGTCGCTGCCGAGGGTACCAATCCCAACGTTGAGCTTGTCCGTGAGTCCCTTGCGAAGGGTGACTGTTCCGTTAGATGCCTCGACGAAGAAAAGCTTCTTTTGTCCGCCCAGTCCGGATCCGGATGACTGGATGAGGACCGGCAGCGGCTTATCGTCGGGTTTCTTGTTGCGGAGAGTGAGTTGCTTCTTGAGTTCCTCGATCTCTTGCTGAATCTGGGGCATCTGGCGGACCAGGGCCTCGACCTGCAGCAGGAGATCCTCGATTTGCTTATGGATCCTCGCGGCCTCTGCCTTGTTCGCTGTGGCCTCCTCACCCGCCAGGCTCAGGTGCTTTTTGAGTTCTGTGAGTCGCGTTCGTTTTTCGATAGAGGCACTCTGCAGGGCCACCAATTCGGCGAGCTTCGAGTTCAACCTGTTGCTCTCCTCTTCGACTGATTTGCGCTTCTTGGAAAGTTCGTCGAATTTCCGGGCGTTGGCCACCTCCTCCGGCGTGCGGCCCTTACTCTGTTGGGTATTGGCGACGCTGAGCACGACGATGATCAGAATAAGGATACCGATGAGCGAGCACAGGATGTCCAAAAAGGGGATGAGCATCACCTCTCCTGGGTTTCCCTTGCGTCGCTTGGCCATGACTGTGGGGCGTGTACTTCAGGCTGCACCTAGGACCAAGGCCACTTCCTCTTCACCTGCTGGATGACAATCTGCTTGCCGCCGAGACTGGCCAGCACCTCATTGAGCCCTTTGATTCCGGAATCCAAGCCTGCGAGATATGCCGAGACCTTTTCCATCGACTCCTTGACGGCCTTATCGGACTCGTCGCGCATCGCCGAGGTCTTGGTGACGAATTCTTCGGTCACGGTGCTTTGGAAGGCCGCTATCTTCTCGTCAAGACTGGTGGCGTAATCGACCATCCGTGAGGAAAGCGCATTCAGATCGGTTAGGAGGTCCTGGTGCGCGTTGGCGAGTTGCTTGACGACGGAGCCGGCAATCGCCGCGGCGTCGCCATTGCCGGCTCCGACGCCGTCGTTGAGCCTGGGCAGCAGCACTTCGTTGCAGAAGGCGTCGATGGCATTGAGATTGTCATCCTCATGTTTGGAGATTGAGTTAAGTGGGAAATTCAGCGTCATGGCCAGCACCAGACCGAGCAGGGTGGCATCGAAGGCGGTGCCCAGACCACTGGTGACATTGTTGATCGAGGAAACAATTTTCCCGACGTCCTCGATGTTGGCGAAATTCATCCCGCCGATGGCTTGGGAAAGCCCGACGACGGTGCCGATGAAACCGAGCAGCGGGATCGCCCAGAGGAAGGCGCGGGGCAAGGTGTAACTGCCGCCGATGCGGGCGCTGTCGATTTCGGACTGGCTGGCCATCATTTCACGGACATCCGAAGCCGACTGGCGGATCTCGAAAAGCTCGAGCGCCTTGCGGATCCGGTTCACCATCAGGCTGTCCCTGAGTTTGCGCGGCAGGTTGTAAACGTGCTCGATGAAGTGCGCGACGTTGCCGGCGTTGATCTCCTTACCCAGCCGCATCGGCAGCACATCGAGCAGCAGCGCTGCCTTCTGATGGCGGAGTATCTGGAACTTGAGAAAAAGGATGGCAATGGACCAACAGAAGAAGAGCGTGTTGAGGAGGCTGACGAGGAAGTGCTTGAAAAACAGCGACGCCACGAACTCCATCGTGGTGTAGTTGGAGTTCGATTGAGCGGCCGCCGGATTGAAGGGCAGCAGAATCAGAAACCAGAATGCCAACATGCCGGCTCCAAGTCCCAAACTGACGAACATGTTCGGGTTGGTCGGATCCTTTTCCTTCCAGCCGCGGCGGCCGCCGGTTCGATTGGCGGCTCCCGTTTTCGCCAAACCCGGCTGCGGCATATTCGCGGGGATCTTAAGGCGGAAATTGCACCCGGGGCAGCGGACGAGTTGACCCGCATGTTCGGGCTCGGACTTCAATTGCATCTGGCAGCTTGGACAAAGAAATTCCATGGAAAAAGACGGGGTGTAATGTTAGAGATTTGCCTGTTAGATCCTTGGAAGTTAAGGGGGCCCCGAAAAAACCCATTAAACGGGGCCTGCCCTGGATTACCACACGTCAGCGGCAAAGTGTTCCTGGTGACGATTAGAATGCACACACCGCGCCGTTGTTGTCATGTGACGCAAATGCGTCACATGACCGCTTTGCCGCGATGCGTGCCTGTGAAACCGTCGTCCGCTTCCGGCGCTTCTGCTGATCAGCGCGCCCTACTACGGTTACTGCTGCACGCGAAGTCGAGCGAAGATTACGCCTTGGCCGGTGGGCAGGGCGTAGGAGATGGTGGCGTCCGTGTTGCTTGGAGTCTGGGTGACTCGGGCCGTCCACGGCGGCTGGAGGTTCGGCGAGGTTTCGATCACATAGGTGAGGTCGGTGGCGAGCGGTTGGCGCTTGGTGAAGGTGAGGGTGTGGGCATTGACGGTGGTCGCGCCGGTGTAGGTGTTGGCGCCAGTGAGCGTCAGCGTGCCGGCGCCAGTCTTGATCAGTCCGCTGGCGACATTGCTATTGTCGTTCAAGACGGTTATAATGGTTAGGTCCGGCGCGGGCGAGGCGCTTACATCCGCCACATCGAAGGTCGTGTTTCCTCCCATGCCGGTGCCGAGCGAAACGGTGTTGAAGTTTCCGGTGCCTACAAGAATGTTAGATTCGGCAGTACCGCCGATCGTCACCGTCCCTTTGAGCGCGAAGGCACCGTTAGGCGAGTTCAAGCCGCCATTGGCCAGCAGCGTGCCCCCGTTGAGCGCGAGATCCCAAATCGTGTTGAAAAACCCGCCGCTTGCCAGCGTTGCGCCGCTGTAGAGTGTGATGACCGGAGACGCCATGGTGAGCGCATTGCCGAACGTGTCACCCGCCGCAAAAGTCACCGTGCCGCCGTTGATGATCGCGGAGTTATGGCTACTGTCTCCGACCGGGCCGCTGACCCGTCCGCCGCCGGCATTCCAATGTGCGGAAGCCCAGGAGTTGGCCGTGCCGTCCCAGGTGAAAAGCCCGGAGTTGGCGCTCTGGGTCGTGAAACTCCACGTCGTGTCATCGGCTATCCCGGCAAAGTTGTTGCCCACTGGTGGAGAGGATGTGGATCTCATAGCCGGTGGTGACCCATTCGAGGTTGTTGCCGGTGATCTGGAGGGTTCCGGCGAAGCCGCCGATCGTCCCGCTGGTTTGTTCGGGGCACGCACAGCCTGGGTGATCGATCCGCCGGACACGAAGTTCAAGGTGCCTCCGGAAAGGGTGTAGCCTCTGCTGGCGGAGTTGTAAGGGGTGGTGAAAGTGATCTTGTTGACCGAGATTGGCGTGCTGCCCAGAGTGACCGTGCCCAGCGTGCCCTCGAAGGTGGCGTTGTCGCCGCTGGTCCAAGCGGTGTTGTATTGGCAGTGACTTTCCTTTCCACGCCCGGCGCGGTTCGGGTGTGGGAAAATTGAGGAACTTGGCCTGTAAAGCGGGTTCTCGCCGAGCTGGGGCTCGGCGCTCCCGGGGCAATGTTATTCAGAAGGTTCATGGACATGTGCGTTTCGGAACCGGAGCGAAGCCCGACTGACTTTGGGGAATTCTTCAGGCAAATCGCCCCTCCTCGATGAAAAAAGAGGGGCTACCGATCCGTATCGCCAGACCCATGATCCCAGAGGAAAACCAATAACTCCGGAAAACTTTTTGCAGCCCAAAATTCACGGGCCGGTGACCACGAGGCGGGCGAATTTCGTGCTGCCTAAGGGCGTCGGGAAGGTGTATTTCACTTCGTTGCCAGTGATGGTCACGGTGGCTCCAGGGTTCGGGGCCACGATTTCAGTCGCCCAGTCGCCGTTGAGCGTGGTGGAGGTTTCCACGACGAAGCCGCCGGTGCCGTAGGTGCCGGGGTAAGTGGCGGCCTTGGTCCAGGTGACGCTGAGGGTGCCGCCCGTGTTGTCCACGGGGGGCAGGGGAGTGAAGCCGGTGGTGTCGGTGTTGCCGCCGAGGAAGTACTCGATGCCGTTGGTGACGCCGTCGTTGTCGTGGTCCTGATTGATCGTGCCGGAGGTGTGGTTGGCGTCTTGCCATCCGGCGAAGCCGGCGGGACCCGAGTTGACGTGGAGCGTGCCGCTGCCGGCGAAGGCACCGGATGAATGCGAGCTGGTGTAGTCGCCAGCGGGCTGTTGGATGCCGTCGATGTATAACTTGCCCACCGTATCAGTGACGCCGCTGCCGAACGCCAGATCGAGCTTCGCACCCGCAGCTGCGGCGATGGACACCGTGGACGCCTCGTTGTCGGGATTGATCTGGCCGAGCACGAGCGTGCCGCCGTTGACGGTGGTGCTGCCGGTGTAGGTGTTCGCGCCGCTCATCGACAGCGTGCCCCCGCCCTGCTTGATGACACTGCCGCCGACATTCCAAATGTGGGATGTCAGGTTCAGGGTGCTGGTGCTGGCGACATCAAAGGTCTCGGCGTTGCCAT
>JBAXOP010000078.1:0-18917 GCA_037133195.1 Verrucomicrobiota bacterium
ACCGCAGCGGGCAGTTGCGTGTTGGCAGTGAGGTTTACCGCATCAACAAATACTTGTTGCCCCGCCCCCGTCAGCGCGCTGGCGTCGATGCGGAAGGCGAAATCCGCCGAAAAGAAGCGCGTATCCGGTCCGGTATTGTACCGTGTGTCAGTGAAATTCAGCCAGACATTTTGCTGCTCGTCGTAAGACCAGAACTGGTTGGCCGGATAAAATTCATCCCGGCTCAATTGCTTGATCGGCACCCAGCCATCGGCCGTGAGATACGAAATCTGGAGCGTCTGCACGTTGCGCACATCGGCCAGCTTGTAATGGAAGTTCAGGCGGAAACTGCCGTAGCCGGCGGTGCTGGCCCGCGCAATCAGATCGCTCTGGCCGTCGGCGGCATTGCTACCCACCGCGCAGGTGCTGCCGGTGTACGGACTGGCCGTGGTCAAATCCCACCGGCTGCCGTTGGTCCACGTCTCGGCCCAGGCACTTTGCTTACCGCTCTCAAAATCGTCGGCCAGCAAGGTCACTTCCGTGTTCGAGGTCGCGTTGTAACGGTAGTTGAACCGCCGGTCGGGCGCACTGTCGCCGCTCACGCCGAAATCTGCGATGTCGTGAGTCTGGAAATTATCCGCCCAGTGAAAATCAAACTGCGCCGGGTCCGCGCCCAACCGGAGTGATGCGCGGGGGATGGTCAGCATCAGTTGATTGCCGGAGACGGTGTAGGCGATGTCGCTGCGCACCGGCGTCCAAGTCCAGTCGTTGGTCGTGCTGAGGATCTGGCTCAAGGTTGTTGTCGTCGCGGTGCGGGCGCCAAGGTTCACCGCGTAGTCATACCCTTCCCAGCCCGTGGCATGATTCTGGTCGGTGTCAATCAAGAGCACCATCCAGTTCGAGTCGGTGTAACTGCTGATGTTGGAATTGCACTGGGCGAAGAAATAGAAATTGTCCGCATCCCGCGCCACCTTCAGCACGGTGAAATCGTTGCGCCCGGTGGTGTTGATGTAAGTGCCCATTTGCCCGGGCGCGGCTGCGTCATAATTGCGATGAATCGTGTCATTGACCGCATCGTAGTAGGCTGGAGCAACACTGTCCCATTGCGAGAAACCGCCGGCGAGGCTGACCGTCTGCAGGGCGCTGGCGGCGGGCACGGGGCGCACGCCTTTGCGCAGCCGGTTTTGGCCGACCATTTGAAAATAATAATTGTCTGTGTGGCCGCCCTTCATCGGCTCAATGTCGCGGCTGTATTCCTGGTTGTATTCATCCACGAAATAAAAGCCACCCTTCGGACACGGATCCGAGAGTACATTCGGCCAGCCGTCGTCAGGAGCGGGCCAGGAGCCGGCAATCCACTCGTTCCATTCCGTGATGAAGAGCAACTCCGGATCATATTTCAAACCGTAGTTGATCTGCTCCTTGAAAAAATTACCCTGCCCCGAAGTGTGCTGGAGCGGCAGGTGTTGATTGTCATAATCCTGCCCCGAATTATTGCACTTGCTTCTGCCTCCTCCGACCCAGCTGCCGCAAGCAACGGGCACCTCCTCCGGCAAATCGTAGCGCGTGTCGTAGCCCCAGTTTTGAGGGGTCGGCAAGTCAATCCACTGCCACCCGTCGTGAAGTTGGTCCGTCGTGAAGCCGGTCCACGTTTTGCGCCAAGTGAAGAAATTTTGGATCGTCGAAGGCAGGCCGCTGCTATCGCCGAGCATCAGCGGCTTGCCCTGCCAGTAATACCAGAGGTCGGAATACTTATTCTGCGAGTAGAAATTATTGTAGAGCCAAGTGGGCATGGTGTAGCCCGGCAGGAAAGCGATCTTAAGATTGATCTTCTGACCTTCCAGACGCATCTGCAGGATCATGTCGCACAACGCATAAAGCTCGTTGGTATAGTAATAGGGCTCTCCGTTGCTATAATCGAAAAATAATACGTCGACGCCGGCGTGGTTTATCAGCGCGATCTGACGGCGCAGCACCCACGGATCGGTTGCATTGTAATAGCCCAGCGCCGGCTCCCCCCACCAGTAATTCACTAATTGGAATTGCTGCATGATGGGATTGTCCGCCCAGGGATTGTGGGGATCGGTGTAGGGATGCGCGGCGAGAATCTTGCTAATATCCCAGTTCGTGCCGCCATCACCGTATCTGCCGAAAAAGTCATGCCACAAATAATAAAACATGCCGATGGGTCGGTTCGTGCGCGGCGAACCGCACTCGGCGTGGCCGGGCAGCTTGCGACCCAACGCGTCGGTGGCCACCCAGGTGTCTTCCATCAAATCCACCATCGCCGCGCCCGTGGTGAAACTGTAAACGGTTCCGGTGATCGGCGTGCCATTGGCCGCCACGCCGTCCACGCGCCAGTAGTACGTCGTGTTGGGCTGAAGGCTGGCGATGTTCATGGTCATCGCAGTGGTCCGGCTCTGGTAAATCCCTCCCGTGTTGGTCGTCGCGGCAGCGACGGCACTGGACCCCGTGCCCAGATAGACATCATAAGCCGTCGCGCCCAGCACGGGCACCCAGCCCAATGGCAGCGGCGCGGCCAGGTCCATCGGCACATTCTGGCCGGCGGCGGGATTCAACATCCCGACTTCAAACAAAACATAGCCGGGGGTGCTGACGGTATCGACCAGCACGGTTTTGCCGACGGTGATGATCGAGGTGGTGAATCCAAGATTGGTCAGCGCGCCAGTATAATGGATGGCATAGACCTTGCCGGGGCTGAGACCTCCGATGTAGTTTACCACCAGGTTTCCGCTCAGCACCAGGTCGCCGTTGACTTGCAGCAACGAGTTCGAGGACGCGTTCAATGGCTGCGTCAGATCCAGCGTCGCGTTGGCGCCCAGCGTCAGACTGCCCAAGGTTACTCTCCCGCTGCCCGGAGCCAGGGTCGCGCCGGAATTCACCGTCACCGGGCCGGTGCCCAGGGGAGTGCCCTGCGTGAGGTTCAACTGCCCCTGCTCGATCACGGTGCCGCCGGAGTAATTGTTCGCGCCGTTGTTCAGTGTGAGCTGCGTGGGAGGAAAGGGAGGATTCGGATTGGGGATCTCCCACACGTAGAGTTTTCCAGGGCCGCTGATCTGGCCGTTGATGACCATGCTGTTCCAGGAACTGCCGCCCGTGCCAATCCGGCTGTCGCCCGCCAGCGTGATGCTGCCGTTGAGCGTGACCACTCCCCCGCCGCCGTCCTGGTTGATGGCTCCTTCGTTTTGTGCCGACCCCATGCTATTGAGCACGAAGTTGTTGCCGAGCGTCGGGCTAAGGTTGGCCCAAATCTTGAACGAGGTTGTGTTCGGGGAATTAGGACCACCCACCGTCACCGTGCCGCTGCCGACACGGCCGCCGGAGTCGTAATACGCAATTATCCTGCCACCACTGATGGTCGTCGAGCCGGTGTAGGTGTTTGCGCCGGTGAGAGCCAGCGTGCCCGCGCCATTCTTGATAAGACTGCCGGTGCCGCTGATCGCGTATCCGGCTGTCTGGTTGCCGTAGAGGTTGTAAACCAACGCCCCACTGTCCGTAATGCCGCTCGTGAGAAGCGATCCGTCATGCCCGCTGGTGCCGTCCCCGATTTGCAGCGTGCCCGCGCTGACAGTCGTCGCGCCGCTGTAGGTGTTCGCGCCGGTGAGGGTGAGCGTGCCACCGCCCTGCTTGATGACACTGCCAACATTCCAAACGAAGGATGTCAGATTCAGAGTGCCGGTGCTGGCGACATCAAAAGTCTCCGTGTTGCCATTTGCGTTGATCCCGCTGCTGCCACTGATGGTGCTCGTCGTTCCGGCGGTGGTGGTGAACGTCAGACCCGTGCCACCAGTGGGATAGGTGCCGGTCACGAGGTTCATGCCCGTCCCGGTGTCAAAGGTGCCGCCGCCAGCGCCGAAGGCGATGGTTTTGCCGTCTAACCAGTATTGGTTGGCACCACTGAATATTACCGTCGCGCCGTTGTTGATGGCGATGTTACCGCCCGTGTAGATGATCGTTCCGATGGCGTTGTTCAACTCCAGCGTGCCCCCGTTGACCGTGGTGCCGCCAGAGTAGCTTATCGCTGACGCAAGCACCGCCGTGCCCGCACCATCCTTGACGAGGTTGGCGACACCTGAGGTCCAGACACCTCCGGTGAGCCCACCATTGATCGTGAGCGTCCGGCCGGCCCCGACGTTCCAGCGTATGTCGCCCCACATCTGCTGAAGCGGCGCGTTGATGGTGAGGTCATGCGCGGCGGCGGACATGTGAATGTAACCGTCGCTGGTTCCGACGCCGGTTCCTGCCAAGCCCACAGATCCGGGGCCGTTGATCGTGATGTTCTGTGTGAGGCCGCTGGTAAGGGTGAGGGAGCCGGCCACGGTCCCCGAGTCCATGTTCAGGGTACCATTCGTGACTGCGCTGCCGAAGACGAGATTGGTCGACCAGTCGAATGTGGGGGTGGCGGCGGGATTCCAGTTGGTTCCGTTGGTAAAGTTATGGTCACCGCTGCCGGTGTAGGAGAAATCCGCCGCCTGCACGCCGGTGCTGAGCAGGGTGAAGCAGGCGAAGATGACGGCGGCAGCGCTGATGGCGGTGGAACGGAATGGGTTGATTTCAGTTGTCATGCTGCTGGATTTCAGAAGCGGATTCTGAGAGGAGATTGGATGGGGCATATAATAATGTCACGTTCCGGAGTTCTTGTCACGTGACGCAAATGCGTCACATGACAAGAACTCCCCCGGCAGCGCACGATTTCGTTTGTGCATCCGTTGCCGCGGTGCATTCTCGGCGGCGGACCCGCACTCCAAACTCTTGGAATGAGACTATAAGACGATGACCACTTTCCCCGGCAAGACGCTCCGGCTGCGCAACTTTACTACCTTGCTATGGCTGGTCTCGTGTCTCTGTACGCCTGCGGCCGAGCCGTCCGATTGGGGGGATGTGCTCGCCTCCAAGTTCTCCGGGACTTGGCGCAAGGCCCGGGAGGGAAAAGCGACGTTGGGAGCCGAACTGCTGCGTTTGCCGGTGATTCCGGTCAAGGATTTTGGTGGTCCCGCCGGTTTTCGCAACGAGCGGGAAACCGGTCCCAATCATCCGTTTTACAACGATCACTGGCTGCAAGTCCTGTGGGAAAAGCCCGAAGCCGTGGACTTGGTCTGCCTGGTTCCGGCCCGGAAATATGACGAACGAGGTCTCGATCCCAACTTCGAACTCCCGGAGGATTTCCGGGTCCTGCTGGTGGACGCGCAAGGCAAGACGTTGAAGATTCTCGCGGATGAACACAACACGCGCTCCGACCCTGTCCGCAAAGGGCATCCATTTTGTTACCGTGTCGATCCTCCGCTGCGTTGCTCGGGCCTCCGGATAGAGGCCACGCGGATGTATGTCGATCCGGACCAACAAGAGGGGCCATGTTTGATGGCATGGGGAGAGATTTTCTGTTTCCAAGGGGAACGCAATGTCGCCTGCGCGGCGGAGGTCAGCGCCAATAACTCGATTTCCTCACCCTGGCCGTGGCAGTTGAAATATGTGGTGGATGAAATGACCGGGTTGGGATTGCCGGAAATCCCCGATCCCACACATCTGGCAGTCGGTTGGATCTCATGGGGATCCCCGACCCAAGAGGACCCGCTCTGGGTGGAGGTTGATTTGGGTTCCCTCCGCAACTGCGACGGCATCCGCACGTTTCCTCCCGAGTGGTCCCGGAATTTCCTCGTTCCCGGCATTTTCTATCCGGCACGTTTTGTGATCGAAGTTTCCGATACCGGTGAAGACGGAAGCTATCGGACCGTTGTCAATCAGGAGGCACAGGATTACGACAATGTCGGACAACACGCGGTGACTTGGCACTGGCCGGTGACTGCCGCCCGCTACGTGCGGCTCCGCTCCTTGTCACTGCGCAAATTGGCCAATGATTATCCCGCGTTTCTGGGGTTCGGCGAGGTGCAGATTCTCCATGAGGGGGACAACATCGCGCTCCATTGTGCCGTGAATGTCTCTGAACGCGAGCTACCCATTCCGGCCGATGGCAATTACTTCTGGAGCAAGGAATCACTCACCGACGGCCACACGTCGCAAGGGACGATTCTCACCAACCGCCGATGGATGGAGTTGCTTTCCAAGCGCTATGAGATCGAAAGTGAGATTCTGCGGCTTGAGTCTCAGTCCACCACCCTTGCCCGGCGCTTCCGCAACGGAGTGACGGCCGCGGGGGTGACTTTCGGTGGCTGCATGCTGGTGGCGCTGGTCGCCTTGCCAATCCTCCACCGCCGCCGGGAAACCCGGGTTGTGCGGGCACTGCGCGCTCGCATCGCGGCAGACCTGCATGACGACATCGGCAGTTCCATGGGCGGCATCCAGTTGCTCACGGAAGCGGCCCTCAGCAAGCCGGAGTTGGCGGCCGACCGCTTGAAGACGATCCGCCTGCTCAGCTCCGGAGTCGTCGCCTCATTACGCGACATCGTCTGGCTGTTGAGGCCGGGATCGGCATTTCAAAGCCCGGTGTTAGGTCACTTTCGCGAGACCGCGGCGATTCTGTTGGATGATTTGAAATGGGATTTCGAAAGCGATGAGGCCTCGCGAGAATGCCGCCTGGCGAGGGAGACCAACCGCCACCTGTTGTTGTTTTTCCGGGAGGCCTTGAACAACATTGTGCGCCATGCAAAATGTCGCTCGGTCATGATCCGCATCTCCCTCCAAAACCAAATGTTCACGCTGGAAGTGCGCGACGACGGATGCGGCATTTCCGCAGACCAAATCGCATCGCCATTCTGCCTGCGCGCGCTCAAGGAGCGCGCCGCTCATTTGGAAGGAACCTTGAAAACCACCACGTCACCGGATCAGGGAACGACCATCCTTCTCCAATTTTCTATCAACCGCAGCAACTCCGCCAAACCTTCATGAAACCGGTTTCCTTCATCCTCGTCGAGGACCACACCTTGTTCCGGGACTCCGTCGCCGAGGCCCTCGAAGACAGCGGGCGGTACCAGTGCGCTGGCAGCTTTTCCACCATGGAGGAAGCGCTCGACAACATCACGGATGGCCTCCAGACTCATCTGGTGTTGCTGGATCTGGGCCTGCCGGGGATGAGTGGTTTGGACGGGATCGGATTGATCCGGAAGCAACTACCAGACGCCAGGGTCTTCATTCTAACAGCCTTCCATGATCGTGAAAAAGTGTTTGCCGCGCTCAAGGCCGGTGCCCATGGATATCTCATCAAAACCGGTGGTGCGCTCAAAGTCCTGCGCACTCTCGATGACGTCGCCGAAGGCGGCGTGCCCCTGGATCCCCAGATTGCCGGCATGGTTCTCCAAGCGTTTCAGCAACTCCCGCCCAAGAGCGAAAACTTCGAGCTGTCCGATCAGGAAACCGAAGTCCTGCGCCGCATCGCCAAAGGCATGACCAAAAAATCGGCGGCCCATGACATGGGCTTGAGCTTGCACACGGTGGACAACTATCTGCGCCGCGCGTTTGAAAAATTGCACGTCCAAAGCCTGCCCGCCGCAGTCGCCGCAGCGATCCGCAGCGGTCTTCTGGAGCGGCCCTGATGGTCACCCTGCTCATGTGACGCAAACGCGTCACATGACAAATTCCGAAGCCCGTGTCCATACTGAGTCGAGTCATTTGACTCTCAATAAAGCCAACAAACATGAGTCACCGACCATCGGCGCAGTCATCGGATGATCCCGATTTTCCCACAGCCCGACGTCAGGGCTTCACCCTGATAGAAATGGTCGTGGTCATCGCCGTGATCTCGATTCTGCTTGCCGCCGCCGGACCCATATTTGACCATCTCCGGTCGTCGCAGAGTCCCGCCGCGGCTGCCACCGTGATTTCCGGCCAGTTCGAGAGGGCACGCAGCCATGCCATTGCCAAAGACACCTACGTCTGGGTGAGGTTGGGCAAAGTCGCAGAGGAACCTAACGACTTTTTCATTGGCGTTTATGAATCGCTCGACGGCACAGCGCAAAACACCTCGGTCAGGGGTGCCTGGTCGGTGCCCCGCCTGCCCAATTTCAACCTGAGCCCATCGCTGGATGCCTCTCTCATACGCCCGGCTGTGCCAGTAACTGCCCAGGTGAATGTGGCCGCGTGGGTGCGCTTCAGTCCCTCAGGCGAGGCGCGGGTCCTCCCGGCGGTGGCGACGGAGAGCCGGATCAAACTGCGTCCGCCCGCCGATCCTGGAATCCTGGCCAGCTGGACAGAATTTGGCATACAAGCGACGCGGCGCGGCCAAGTATTCGCGGTCCTCAAAAAGGATATAGCCGCCGTCCAACTCAATGGTCTGACCGGCCAGACTCTGAAGTTCTCCCGCTAGGACCAAGCCGTCCACCCATGAAAAATCTGCGCTCCCATCCATTGATCCGTCCCTCTGGCTTCTCACTCGTCGAAGTGATCGTCGCGCTGGGAATTTTTGCCATTGCCATCACGGCGCTGATGGGAGTGATTCCATTCGGCATGAAGCAGGTGCAAACTGCGGGCAATGAGAGTTTTTCCATGACCACGATGGAAGGCATCCGCGATGATCTCGCCGTCGCTCTAGCCGCCAAAATGATCCAAAGCCCGCGCTATGGCCTCAAACCGCCCGCTGCCGGATCGAGCACGCCGGTGGACTTCAAAATCCAGGACAACGGTGAACTCGCGGCGGCCGATGAGGCCGCGCGCGTCCGCATCGTCGGATCCTTGCTCAGCCCGTCGCCGGACACTCCCGGCCCGCTGCAACTCCACTTGCGTGCCGTCTGGCCCGCCAAGGCCCCCGCAGGCCGTGAAACAGGGGCTCTCGAACTCGTCGCCGCCTTCCAACCATGAAGGCCCCGTCATCAAACCTATCCAGACAAGGAGGATCCACCCTCATCGAACTGCTGGTGACCATGGCCATCCTCACCCTCATCCTGACACTGGCGGTTCAGGTGGCCGAATCGGCCAGAATGGCCATCAAACTCACCGAGAGCCAATCATCCAACGACGCCACCGCCCGCCTCATCTTTGACCGAATCAGCCGGGATTTGTCGCAGATACTCATCCGCGAGGACGCGCGGATCGAGTTGAAATCCAAGCCCGGGAATGATGCATTCGCCTTCCTCACCCAAGCCAAGGGCTTCACCACGGCGGGTGCCGCAGGCGAACGCAACGTCTCTCTCGTCAGCTATTCTCTCGTCCACAATGCCAGCGTGGGCGAACAACTGCTGCGAGGATCCTGCGGCCATCTGTGCAACGACGCCGCCAGCGACGCGCTCACCCTCGACGCCAGCTTGCCATTTCCAGCCATCAGCGCCAACAACCTCCAAACACTCTCCAACCAGCTGCTCCGCCTCGAAATCGAGTATCTCATCGAGGAAACATCCGGCGTGAGCGTCGCAGTCACCCCGCCTGCCACCTCGGAATCCCTCCGGGGCTTGATCATCACGCTTGTCACCCTCGACGACCAGGGGCGCCGCGTCCTAAAGCCAAGCATTCAAACCACTGTGGCGGCCAACTTTCCAGATGCCAGCCCCGGGACCAACACCCTCAAAACTTGGTCCCTCAAGCGCGACGAGATGGCAAGATCCGGCATCCCCGGCCTGCCCAAGGCCGTTTTCCAGTCCCTCCGCTGCTACCAACGAACCTTTCTGATTCCTTGAAAATCCGTTCTAACCCTTTATTTGGCAGCACCACCCGTCACCGCGGCATCGCCATCGTCGTCGTCGTCTCCTTGATGGCCCTTCTCACCGTGCTGATTCTCGGGTTGTTATTGCTCAGTTCCACCAATCGCCACACCGCCAATAACGATGTGGGCCTCAGACAGGCCGAGAGCATCGCCAAAGCCGCCACCGCGGGCCTGATTTGCGACCTTTACGCCGAGTTCAGCGCCGACACGCCTGCCACGCCCGCGTCCGCCAGCGATACCACCCAGAAAATCTATCCCCTCAGCAAGGCGTCGTCGATGGTCCCTTCCAGGACCTTGAAAGACCCGACCCTAACGAATTCCCCTGATTTCCGCAATCTCGTCAAACAAAGTGCGTCCGGTGTGACCTTCGCGAAAATTGGTGGTGCCAACGCGGGGATGGCCAGGGCCAGCGGGGTCTCCACCCTCACGCCGGCGCTTGACCAACGCTTCATCTCCAAGGATTTGTGGGGCAAGCCGGCGCTTTTTCTCAACGCTGCCAGCCTGACGGATCCGCAGGTACCGGACTGGGTGTACCTCACGCGCGACGGCCACAATCCCACCGCGCCCATCCCTGCGAATAGCACTTCGCTCACTTCCGGCGGCGCGGTGGAACCGCAGTTTATCGTCGGCCGTTATGCCTGGCAAATGTATCATCTCGGCGGCCTCCTCGACGCAAATGTGGCTCTCTGCGGTGCCTCGGATACCGCGGGTGGCAAGATGGCCAAGGACTCACCGTTCTGGGCGGTAGCCGCAGCTCTTCCCGGTGGCGCGGGGCTGGGCGATGCGCTCGCCAATTGGCGCCACCCGGTCGGCAAAACGGCCGCCGCCTACCCCAATAGGCTGATCGATGACTGGGCCGAGCCGAACGGATGGAGCAAGGTCTTCACCAATGGCACCCACACCGACCAAACCTTCCTCTCGCGGCAAGACCTGCTCGATTTTCAAAAAGGCCATCCCGCCGCCTTTCCCGCCAACCTGCTGCCCTATTTCACCCATGCCAATTACGCGCTCAATCAGAGCGCCCTCGCCCCCGCGGCCAACCGGCCCAAAGTCCTGGCACTGGCCAAGGGCGGCAATAATGGCGTCGGGAACGATGATGCGATCAACCCGTCGCATCTTGCGGTGCGCTCGGCGATTCCGTCAGAAATCAACACCCGAACCCGGCCCTCCGTGCCGGTGGCGGCCAGGAGGTTTCCCCTCGACCGCTTGGCTCTGGTGGTCCCCAATCCACCGCAACCCGCGCTGGTCCGGAAGTATTTCGGGCTGACTTATGACGTCGGCTCGGGTGAATGGACGTATGTTGACGCCAACATCAAGCGCCTGAGCGCAGTGGCCGCTCTCAACCGCGAGCCTAACATATTCGAGTTGCTCAAAGGCACCCTGCCGCTCGGCAGTCTCGGGGTTTCGGGAGTCGACCTGGACAATCCATCGCCCGGCCTCGGCAAGGCCCTCGACCAAGCGGTGGACTATCACATCGTCCAACTCGTCGCCAATATCATCGACCAATGGGATGAGGACAGTAACCCGACCGTCATCAATTTCGACCGCCACTCCGTTGGCCACCGCATCGTCGGCCGCTTCGTCGGAATCGAGGATCTGCCGCGCATCTACGCTGTGCACTCGGCTTCTTACCGCCAGAAAGTCATCCCGCCTTCGACCTTCAAGAACGCTCCCGCCGGCCTTCCTCCTGTGGAATACGGCAACATTTATGAATCGGTCCAACTCCTACAGCCGGAGATTTGGAATCCTCATGCCCAACCGGCCACGCCGCTACAGGGTGTGCCGACGAAGTTCCGGGTGACGGCAACCAGCAACCAGGCGACTGGCTCCACGGCCTTGGATGTGAAATATTTGATTTCAAACGCGCCTAGTCCGCAAGGTGTCGTTCCCGCGGTTCATGCTTGGGCGGGGCTTCCTCCAGACTTTATCAACGATTTCGGCAACGCCAACGGTCCGGATTTCTCCAGCAATCCCGGACCGCAAAAGTGGGATGAAACCAATGCCTGGATCACCTTTGAAACCACCGCCACCGGTCCTGCTTCGTTTCGCAATCCCTATCCGCTCAAGTCGCCAAACTACCCGTTCGGTAGCAACGCTGCGGGTCCATCAAGTGCCAATCCATTGCTCAATCAACCCTTCACCACCCTGGGCCCCACCGAACTCAACTTCCTCAATTCCCCATCACATCCCAACGAAGAATCCAATCAGGCCATCGGATTCATGGCAGGCTGGGTCTGGACCACTGACTGCCAATTCGGTCTGGACCCAGGCAAATTCTTCCACAACGGAGTGAGCTACGATCTACAGTATCAGGGACCGGGCGGCATGTGGATCACATATGACTCGATGTTCGCCGAAGCCCGCTTAAGCGGCGCCGATGACCGCGTCAGCTCGTCTTCCTCCGGTGACAAGTACGCCCAACACACGTCCCGGATCGATCCGCGAACCAGTCGGCTTGGGGTGTTTGACACCGTTCGTTTTCGCAGTTGGGAAAATTCATGGATGGGTGCCGTATGGACATGGCCGCACGGCGAAACCGCAGCCCCTGACGCCACCTCTGCCGCAAGCGGACAGGTCCATGAGATTAATAACGGCTGGGAGATGTACAACAAGCATCCCTGGCCGCCGCCCGGCTGGAATTTGCCCACTTGCCCCAACCTTGTCCCAGGCCAACTCGCCGTTTATCCACGCCATTTCCAGGCCAATCTCAACAACGGCTACGGCTCCTACATTGACGCGGATGGAGTGACCCGCCCCGCCATGGGGGCCGATGCCACGGGAGTCACCGGACTGCCGCTGGCCACTCCTCCCATCACCGGTCCCGCCGCTTCACGCCCGCGCATCCTCAACCGCGCTTTCCGCTCGGTGGCAGAGCTGGGTTATGTCTTCCGCGATATCCCGTGGCGCCAACTGGATCTGAGCCACGCCGCCAGCGCGGACGGCGTACTGCTCGATGTCTTTTGCCTGCATTCCGATCCCGCCACCCACGATGCGCCGCGAATCACCCGCGGCCGCGTCAATCCCAATGCCGCAGCGCCCGAGGTTCTGGCAGCACTTTTTGAAGACACCTCCAAATCCGTCATCGCAGGCAGCGCCATCTCACACGAGGACGCGCTGAAGGTGGGGACCGCACTCAACCAGTGGGTCACTTCCACAGATCCCACCAAAGGTCCCTTGCGGAGCCGTTCGGAACTCGTTGGCAGCACCACCGCGACTGGCAGCACCTTCGCCTCACAGGGTTTCATGGACCAGATTCCCACCCTCCTTCCTGCCGACAAATCCATCGGCGAGACCCGCGAGGCCGTAATTCGCGCCCTGACCGATTCATCGGACATCCGCACCTGGAATCTCATGATCGATCTGGTGGCACAGTCCGGTGAGTTGAGCAAAACGGCTACCAGCTTGAAATCCTTCATCATCCGGGGTCAGGTGCATCGGTGGATCTTCCTATCCATCGATCGCTTCACCGGTGAAATCCTCCACCAATCATCCGAATACGTGTCCGAATGAAATCTTTTCCCTTATGGATCGGTCTATGCCTAACGGCTATTGCCGCGGCCCAGGAAGCGGCATTCGATGGAAAAATCGAGTTGCGCGCGCCTGACCGCTCCAACTGGGTCATCACGTTCAAGCCCGCCAAGGCCATGCATGTGAAGGAGTCCGGAAAATCGCACTCGGCATCCATTGATGAACTACCGATGACGCAGTTCGGTGCCACGCGGGTCCTCACCTCGCTCACCGTGGAGAAGTCCAACAACATCTATTTCGAGTTATCCCGATTCAGCGATGGCACCACGAGCCAGAAATGGTCCATGGGAGCGGTTCAATTTCGGGAGATCAAGGTGGGCACCGAACTGGCGATGGCGTCGATGAGTTTGCAGGATCCGGATTATTCCGATCACAGCAAGGAAGACTTCGAAGAACTCGGCTGGCTAAGCAAGGATTTTTACCAGGGAATGATCACCTATCAGGACCAACCTTGTTTTCTCTTCCAAACCACCACTGACCAGCGGCCGCCCACCCGCCGTGACCGCGCAGCATTGCAAAGACTCGAAGCAGATCTCATGGCCGCCAAACTCAAGGAAAGCCATGCCGGAGATCCGGCGGTCTCCAAGCCTTCTGCCACCCCGGTGATGGTGATCATTTCCGCCGCAACCCGTTTGCCATTGGTCTATCACGACGGCCAAATCCTGCGCACCTACAGCTACAAGACCAACGGCCTCGGCCCGCTGGTGCCGCCGGAAAAGTTTGCCCGTGAGTTCGCGGCCTGGCGGAAATACGCGGCGGAGATGAACCGTGCTCCCGTCGCCCCGTGAGTGGAATATGCGTGTTCCATTTGACGGCACCATCGGATCAAAGTCCAATACTGCACATAAACCGCCTCTCATCCACCCAGGAAGACAACGATGAAAAAAATCAAATCTCTTGGCTGCGCCGCCCTGCTCCTGGCGCCGCTGGCCACGCTCCATGCCGCCGAACCCCGCAGCAAGGCTCCCGAACCATCCAGATTCGACGATGCCCTGGCGACCAGCGCTACAACCCTGGAAGCGGAGCCCGGCCGCAATGCCCTTCGGCAATGGACTCCCAAAGCCAAGGGAAGCGTCCGTTTGGTCGGGCACATCAGGAAAACCTCAGCGAACGCAGACGCGGTGTTCGACGTCCTTGTCGGAGGCAAGCCTATCTGGAACCGGGTGCTGAACTCGCCGGATACGATTCGTCATGGATTCGATATTGCGGTTTACGATCTGGATACGCGATCGCAGTTAGGGTTTCGCATGACTGCGGGATCCGCACTCGCAAAGCTGGACATGGTGGTCGATATCCTGCCGGAACCCCATCTCTCCCGTTGGTCGCCTGAACTCACTGCCGGATATCCACAATGGAGTGAATCCGCGAAAATCGACCTTCGCGCGAAGGGCCAGAAAATCCTGCAACTCATCCGTGAGGCATCGGAGAACAAACGCGGCAAGGTCGTCATCCCGCCCGGCGACTATCTCTTCCACGCCAACTGGAGTCAGGCGTCCACTCTGGGCGGCCTCAAGAATCTGGAAATCGTCGCCGATGGTGTGACCTTCTGGTTTGAGCCTCCGCTAGTCCACGCGCTCCTTTTTGATCTTTGCCAAAACGTGACCGTGCGCGGCCTGAGCATCGATTTCACCATCCCCTGCTGGTTCCAGGCGCGCGTCACCGAAGTCGACCGCGCTGCGAAGACGATCCAGGCAACGATCATGGCGGGGTACGAACCACGTAACGCGAACGGCGAGGCGGAGACCAGTGGAAGCCGCGCGTTTATGTTCTATGATGCGGGCGGAAGATTCATCAACCACCGCCATACCCCCGGAGCGTGGCAGCTCGGCGATGACAAAAAAAGCCTCGTGTGCCGCGACATCGGGGTGTCAGGGATTCCGGTCACACTCAAGGCAGGCGATTACCTGGTCGGCACCATCCGCACCGGTACTGCCCTCCATTCCACCAACTGCGCTGGCATGCGCTTTGAAAACCTCAACATCTGGTCGAGTCCGGGCATGGCCGTCAACGAAGGCGGCGGCCTGGGCGGAAACTCCTACCATCGGGTACGGGCCACGCGGCACCCGCTAACCAACCGCCTGCATGCCTTTGGCGCCGATATCTTCCACCTTGCCGGCACCGATCGCGGCCCGACCCTCGACCGCTGCGAACTGGCCTACGGTGCCGATGACAACCTCAACATCCACGGCAGTTTCGGACGGGTCGTCCAGCGTGTCGATGCACGCCATTACCACTTGCAGGGAGCGTATGCAGCCGGTGACCAAATCGAATTCCATGATCAACATTCGGTCGCTTTATTGGGCAGCACCAAGGTGGTGTCTGCCCAGCTAACACCCAACGGACCCGTGCTGCCGATCAACGAACAATACCAAGCGAAGGGCGAGGTGTTGGTTGAATTTGACAAGCCACTCGAACTGTCGCCACTGTCCCTCGTGGTGCTTGACGGCAAACGGTCGGCCGGGGGATTTGTCCTGCGAAACTGCTGGTTACACGACAATTTCCAACGCACCTTGATCAACGGCTCGCCGGGCGGTCTCATTGAAAACAATACCCTGCAGAATGTCGGCCAGGGGCTTACGGTTCAGTTCGAGTCATGGGGACCGTGGATGGAAGGCCCCTTCGCTCGCAACTTGACCGTCCGCGGCAATCGCTTCCTTGATTCGCCGCCTGATGGAGCCGCGATGAGCGTCTCCATGCAACCGCCGGGCGGTGGCAGCGACGCACGCCGTTTCGACGCCAGGCCGGTTACGAACCTGACGATCACCGGCAACGATTTCGCCCGCACCTCAACCACACCGCTCATCATCCACAATGTCGATGGTCTGAAAATCCAAGGCAACAGCATCGATTATCCTGCCGACGTGCCGAATCACCCGGGACTTGGCAACATGTCAGCCGTCAACTGGCTTTACCTGCAGGATTGTGAGCATGTATCCATCGGTGAGAATCAGGCGCCGCATACTCCTGAGACTCGCAAGTGATCAGACCACAGGAGCCCGACGGTTTTTGCCGGCAGATTCCTAGATATTCCTTTTGTCTCTTCATGGTTCCTCAAAGTGGTAGTTGAAGCGGGCGTCAGGTGCCGCGTCGCCCATGCCGTAAAAGCCCATGATATCGCCTGATACGGGAATATTGTCCACACACTTGAAGTCCAGCTTCAGCTTGCCCGCGACGGGACCGATACCTAACATCACCCGGGGAATCGATACGGTGAGTTGATTGTCCGCCCATAGCAGCGGGACCATTGCAACTTTTTTCCAGGTCTTGGACGCTGCGTTGTAGTGCTCCAGCGAGCAGGTGTTCCCTTTGCGACTGCGGTTGACGAGGAAGTCGTAGCCATACCATCCGGTGGCGGGATTAGCATCGGCGTCGATGTAGAGCATCATCCAGTTCTCGCTGGTGGCAGGCGTAAGGGCGGCGGCGGTCTGGACATGAAAGAACACAGATTTGTGATCACGGGCCACCTGGGCCAACACCAGATCGTTGCGCGCACTGGTGTCCGCATAATGAATTCCGGGCACGGTGGCATCGCTGGAACGATTCGCCACATCCCCGGTGGCGTCCCGGAAAACGGGGCGCACATCCGCCCAGTCACCAGCTTGTCCCATGGCGATGGTTTTGATTGGCGATAAGGCGGTTGGCGCTGCCATCCCCTTGTAGCGCCGCATGTTCGACACAAACTGCCAGTAGTAGTTGTCCCGGTAACCGCCTTGCATCGGTTCGATGTCACGGTTGAATTCCATGTTGAATTCATCGACCATGTGTCCTTGGCCCGCGATCGTTTTGCGATTCAGGAAGACCACATCGGGCGTTTCCCAAACGGCTGCGGTCCACTCATTCCAACCGGTGACCATCAACATCGGCGCTCCTACCTTGTTTGCCACTTTCCATTGTTCCTCAAAATACAGGCCTTTGGGCGCGTCTTTGGAAAGCCATTGGTCGTTATAGACCGGCTCATATCCGGGCACACAACTTACGCTGGAGGTTTTCATCCCGTTCCATAACGGACCACCCAGCGATTTGGAGACACACAATTGTTCGATCTTGCCGTCCGGTCCCAGCGCCGGGTGTTGCGGGTGAGCATCCATGAAGCGCCAGCGCCCGGGTGCGTCCTTGCTCTCGAAAAGCGCCCATGTCGGCCGCCAGGTGAAATACGCTTGGACAGCGGGTAAGAGTGCCGGCTCCTTGAGCTTCGCCCCATCGGTTGGCATGGGTGAGAGAATCAGCGGTTTTCCCGCCCACCGAAACCACATGCTCTCGTGTTTGCCGGGTTGATACCAATTCTTGTAGAGGGCCTCGGCTTTCCACTCGGATTCGTAATTGAGGAAAAAGGCAAACAAGGGAACTTTCACCCCTTTCGCCTGCAGTTCCTCGCCGATGTGGAGCAACGTGGTGAGTTCCTCATCGTAAAGCTGAGCATTCGTCGTATCGAAAATGAGATAGTCCACACCGGCATCGGCAAGCAGCACAAGGTGTTTGCGGATAATCCATGGATCCGCGGAACGATAGTATCCGAAGAGGGGTTCGGCCCAATAAAACTCCGGATAGTCAGGACCACCGGGCGGATGGGCGGAGAAGTCCATAAAGCCCGGCCGGGACTTGAGAAACTCCGTCATGTTGAATGTGCCAGGCATGTGCCGCAGGTTCTTGTGCCAGAGGGAATAAAACAGTCCCACCCAGCGATCACTCTTCGGCGGGCCGGTTTCCTTAAAGGTGGGAAGCTTGCGCCCGAGGTCATCCGTGGCGGACCAATTGGCATTGCTAATGATGACAGCTTGGGTGGCTTCTGCCGCAAGCCCCATCGGTCCGGCCAGCACGGTCGTGAATGCCGCCGCTTGCAACAGGCGAAAAATCATCGCGATTCCGGGATAGTGTCGCCTGGACTTCCGGGCATTGAGGCAGGTTGTCGCACGTGAAATGGCCGAAAGCATGGTTTGGTAAATGGATGAGTTCCCGAAGAAAAAATTACAGAACTTTGAGAAATCTGTCATGTGACGCAAATGCGTCACGCGCCGATCCCAGCGGCGGCGTTCCGGTGTCCCAAAGGAACCGCGCGACAATGATAGGTCGCATTATTTTCCGCCAATACCCATCGAATCCTGTTAACCCGAACGCCGCATCCACTCCTTCAATTCGGCATCCAGACCCATCCAATCGGCGACCAACGCACCATCCGCGCCCACCGGCATTTTACGGTCCTTCTTTTTGGGTTCGTTCCCGGTGCCTCAGAAGTCCTGTGCTGCGGCCTTGGTCTTGACTTTTCCGGCGGACGTTCTTTCCGTCAACCATCCCCGGGCTGACTATCCAGCGACTCTCGTCACGGAGTTGTGCCAGTAATCGCCTGATGAACTGCGTGCGCCGACCGGCCTCAACCTTTCCTCCCGGGGGCTTGCTGCTGTCCCCACCCCGCACCTCTTGCAGGAGGGTGGCGTGCAGTTCCTTCATCAAGCGGGTGCTGATCGGAATCTCGCGGACGCGCTGGAGCCCGCTTTCGAGAGCCCGGACATAATTGGCGACCTCCCGCACATCCGGGTTGCGTGACGCAGGCGGGGATTCCGGTGCCGTTGACCAGCACAAAGCCGGGCTGATTGAAATGGTCCAGCAGGTCTTTCCACTTTTCGTTAGGGATCTTGATTTTCCCTTTGACCGCGTTGAAGTCGATGTTGTTTTTGATCGAGGCGCGTTTCAGTTCGAACTCGTCGGACAGGCGCTTGAGGAAGAGCATGCCGAAGATGAATTCCTTGAACTCCGTGAAGTGGGGTACCCCGGCTAGGACTTGAACCTAGGACCAATTGATAAAGAG
>JBAXOP010000079.1:0-18534 GCA_037133195.1 Verrucomicrobiota bacterium
GGCCTTGACTGTGGTGTTGGAGTTACGGTCGGCGAAAATCTCCCAGCGCTTGTTGTCATCGGACAATTCAATCTTGTATCCGTAGGCAACGTGTCTGAATTCGGGACAAGTGATCACCCGTGTCACCGGCATGGACATGCCGAGATCAACCGACCACCATTGTGGCAGAGCGCCACCATTCGGCAGCCATTTCGTCCCTTTCAGGAAGTGGACGTCACCGTCTATCTCCTTCAGGTCGGGTGTCAGTTTAGCCGCCATCGACTCTGCCCATCCCCAATACATATAGGCCTGCCCGTCGTCATCAATGAACGGTTGCGAATCCATGTTATAGGCGGGCACGATCCGACCGGCATTGCCGCCGCCGGAGACGATGGGGGTATTGTTGTTGCGCAGGTTTTCCCATGGGCCATCAGGGTGATCCGCAACACCGATCCATGTATCGTAGCCACCGGAGCGGGTGATGAATTGATAGAACCGCTTGCCCATACGGATGATATCGGGAGCCCAAATATCACCGCCGAACTTGCCATAAGCCGGCCAGTTGGTCAGTTTCATGTGCCAATGGACGAAGTCATCGGACATCCACACCGAGGCCCGCCCATAGCCGCCAGCTTGGTTTTCCATTGAGGTGGAGTATATATAGAATTTGCCGTTGTCGGAAATGACATGAGGGTCGGGAAACATGCCCGGAAGGATTGGGTTGCCGAACTTCTCGCTGGCCGGATAGACATTCACGCTTGCGGTGGCATCTGCGCTGGTTTGGCCGTCACCAACCTTGACCCGAAACACATACTTGCCCGGTACCGTGGCCGAAGCCCATGTCACACATGCGTCAGGCCTCTCGATGCGCACATCGCCGGGGCCGCTCTCCTTAGTCCATCTCACCGTCGCTCGATTCCGATCGAATGGTGGGTTGAGCTTGCTTGCCAGTAATAATTTATTAGGAAGGATGGCATAATAGCCAGGACCAACCGTGAGCGGCGGGACAACTGCGGATTCGGGCGAAGCGGAAAAGGCGGTTCTGGCACCCAACACAAGGGCGGCGGATAAGAGTAATAAGCGCATGGTTTCAGGGCGATTGAGGTTCGGCTTCCAGTGTCAATTCCTGGCCGCCGGGATGCGCAGCACGTTGACCGAAAATGGTGGAAGAGTGACCGAAAACCGTGTGGCGCAGCCATCGAGTTTAAGTTCCTGAGGGACGATGAGTCGTGGATTGTCCAGGCTGTTTTCGGCAAATTGCTGCGGTGCCCGGATAGTGAAATGTTGGCCGGCTTTGCCCACGCGGGTGACGCCCGCGAGGTTGATTTGTGTTGTCACGGCAGTAGCGTGATAGTTGGTTGCCTTGAGCACGATGCAGGCATTTTTCTGGTCATAGCCGGCATTAGCGAAGAGGGATGGCGGATGGATCATAGCGGATTCCCCGACTTTCTTTCCATCCAGAAATAACTCTGCCTTCGCCAGTCCCACATCAAGCGTCACGTCATACCATCTCCCATTCTTAAGTTTGTTCTCCGTGAACAGTCGCTTTTCAAATAACTGACCGTCCCGCTCGCCGCGCTGCAGGATGTCGCACCATGTGTTGCCACCTGATCCGCAATTCGAATAAAAATAGTTGCCGACTCCCTTGGCGCTGAAAATCAGGTTGAAGGCATCGTTGCCACCCGTGCGTCGCGCCTTAAGGGTCACCTTGCCGGTTTGCAATTCAAAGCCCTTGAGCAAAATTACCGCTGGCGATCCCCCGCTATCCGTTTGTTTGAGCACGCCGCCTTGCGCTTGCCAGGTGCCGGCCACGGGCTGTTCCCATTTGGCAGTGGATTGGAAATCGTCACTGGCCAGCACCTTACCTTGCGCATCGGTTATTTTGAGGTCCATGAACTCGACCTGCGAGTTGGTTGACCCAAGGCCAAATTTGCCAGCCAGCAACGGTTCTGCGGGGTCAGGCTTCGGTGTCACTTCAACGGCAGTGGCGAGGTTTACGTCTGCACGGTTTTCGACAAACAATTTCTGCACATAATACGACGCATGGGCATAACTCCGCGCGGAGTCGTATTCGATCAGGTTAATCCCCCAGTCCGGCTTATTGACGTTGACCAACAACGGGGCGTAGCTGGCCATTTTCACCAGATCACCATTGCGCTCGCACATCATCAGATACAACGAGTCGCCCATGCCACCATACCAATCACCGGCACCATGATGGGATGCGTACTCGCCAACGTAGATCGACCAGTTCTTGCGCTGATATCTATCAAAATGATCGAAATTGGTGCGGATCCATGATGCGTCGCTGTAGGCATGCTCATCGACCATGTCGATGTTGGCGTCGCCGGCGCGGTTGATAGCCGCGGGATTGAGGCCACTCCAGAACATACTCATAATCACCGTGATATCGGGATACTTCGCATGGATTGCCTGGCGGAATTTGACATAATAATCGGCATAAACCGCAGGCGGATGTTCGTTGCCGACCTCGATATAACGCAGCGGGAACGGCTGCGGATGCCCCATCTTGGCCCGGAGCGCCCCCCATTTCGAACTCACTGGTCCGAGGGCATATTCGATGGCATCGAGTGTTTGCTGGACGACCGGGTCGATTTGGTCGAGTGGCATGTTGTTTTCCGGATGCACGGTCATGCCGCAGGGTGCGACATAGAGCGCCTTCGAACCGATGTCCTCACAAAACTGAAGAAACTCATGATAGCCGAATCCATCGGTAGAGCGGTAATGCCAATAACCCCACTGGCCCGGACGTTGTTCGGGTGGGCAGACCATTTTTCGCCAGTCAGGCGCGGATTCCCACGACAAGCCCTCGACATAACAACCGCCTGGATAGCGGATGAACGCTGGTTTCAGCGCCTCGAGATACTTAGCGAGATCAGGGCGCAGTCCGTTAGGGCGGTTCTTGTAGGTAGGAGGAAACAGCGAAACCCAGTCCACCTGCAAATCCCCCTTTCCGCGAAATGATAATACAAAACGGGCTTGGGGATCAGTGCCGGTGGCGGTTAAACTCGCGGTTAGGATTTGCCACGTGGTGGTTGGTTTGACTTTGCCGAAGTCATGCTCGGCAAGCACCTTGCCGTCTTTCGATTCCAGGGTGGCCGCCACGGTACCGTCGAAAGTTCCGGGACGCAGATAGAACTTTAGTTGATAGGATGTCCCGGTTTGCGCGTGGATACCCCAATAGCCGCTATTAGCAAGGGCGACGCGAGCACCGGGCTGGGACCCCGGTGAGATCTGCATGGCGAGCGAGCGACTGGACGCCTGGTTCATCGGATTGACCTCGGTAATCTTCATCACGCCGGTGGCACCCCCCTCGTTGACCAACGACCATCCCACGGTGGCACGCTCCGGGTCCCATCCACAATTGTTGCCCCACGGCCATGGCATCTTCCATTTATCCTCCGGTACCCCTGCTGGCAATTTCTCCAACTCCATCTTGAGTTTGCCGTCAGGCTGCTTGACGAGCTTCATGCCCGGCGGCAGCACGCCTTCCTCGAAGCTTCTATTCTGGATCAACTCGGCATATAGCCCACCGTCGAAGGCATGATTGATTTCCTCCATGAATATCCCCTGGAGGCTGGGCGAGACAGGTGCCTTCTCCTGCGCCAGATCGATGCGGATCGACGCTGCGGGTTCGGCTGGACTGGGGGTGGCAATGACTAGCAGAGCAACGCCGGCCAAGGCCGCGTGATGTATGCTTTTGCAATGTAGGTATAACATGGGTATGGGATGTATGTGGCTTGGTTGCGTTACTTGTCTTTGATCCAAACCAACGAGCGGCCGCCGCGGTTTAGGCGTGCAAAATTAGGGATGGCAGTCATTTTCGAACCGTCGGCGAAGGCCCCATTGATGGTCATCACACCACCTAACAGACCAGAATTCCACTGCGTGGTCAGCGCGTTTGCGTTTGGCAGCACAGCCTCGATGTTTTGATCTGCTGACTCAATGTTATACAGGAGTGGGCCGACGCGCAGGGCGACCCGGCCGCGATTATCAGCCACCCGTTCGTCACACTTTACCCGCTGCACGGCGAGCGGCAGGACAAGGTCCACCTTGTCCCCCGTTTTCCATTGGCGGGTGATAACAGCGTAGCCATGCACGATCTGCGGAGTGACGGGCTGGCCATTGACCGTGAGTGATACCAACCCGCCGGTGGCAGGCGAGTTCTGATATAATTTGCTAGCGTCATGGCGTGGGACGCGCACCCGCAGGGTAAACTCCTTCGTCTCCGCAGGATTAACGGTGATAGAAACCGCGCCGCTCCATGGATAATCGGTTTTCTGGGTCATACGCACACTGGTGCCAACCACATGGTCCACTGTCACCGTGCTTCCGATGAACAAGTTCACGTCGATGCCGTCCTTGCCACGAGCGTACATCCACTCGGGCAACATGAGCAGCGTGCGCGGAATATTTCCAATGCAACACGGGCAGACATGCCACGGATACCGGGCTTGCGACGAGTCAAGCGGATTGGTATATATAAAATTCTTACCAACTAAATCCACGCTGCCCAGCACCGCGTTGTAGAGTGTCTCCTCTAGCAAATCGGCATAAGACGCGTCACGATAGACCAGGTTTAGCTTGTGTTGGAAAAATACTTCGCCGCAACCGGAGCACGACTCGCAATAGGCACCATTCCTGAGAGAATAGTTTCCGCCGAAACCCTCC
Organism: Verrucomicrobiota bacterium; assembly: GCA_037133195.1. Taxonomy (GTDB): domain Bacteria; phylum Verrucomicrobiota; class Verrucomicrobiia; order Verrucomicrobiales; family Akkermansiaceae; genus Luteolibacter. Next base: position 4,672 of record JBAXOP010000079.1, read on the forward strand.
GACGTCTCCCCGCTGCCAACACCACCGGTAACATAGTATTTCTTATCTATCAGGTTCGCATGCAGCGAACTCACGGCGCTCTGATAGTCGGGATCGCCGGTCTCCAGAACAATATCCGCCATCGCGGAATAGGTGTACATCGCCCGCACCGCATGACCGAGCGCTTCATACTGCCGGACCACTGGCAGATGCGACTGGTCATAGGAGTCACCGCCGGTGCGGCTGTCGAGCAGAAATTTCGCAAGGGCGATATATCGATCCCCCTTGCCGGTTCCCTCGGTTTCGTTCAGCAAGCGGCCGAGGCGGGCCAGGGCCTGTTCAATCTCCTGATGGCCATCAAACCAGGGTTTTTTCGGTGCTGGACCGAGGTTACGATCCCAACAATCGGCCAGGCGTTTGGCGGCATCGAGCATCCGGTGGTCGGTGCCGCCGTAGAGCAGGTAATGGGCGATAGCGGCCTCGATGAAATAGCCGCCCACATATCCTTCGTGATCCCCGCGATAGGTCCAACGCGGAACGGTTTTTCCCTGTTCGTTCGGTGCCCCCAGAGTGAAGCGGGTTTGTAGATAGCCATCCGGTTCCTGGGCCGCCAGCAAAATGGGCGTCCATTCCTCCATGGTCTTGCGCAAAGCTGCCTGGCCCTTCGCCGTTTCCTTATCGCCTTGCGGATCGAGCGCCAGCGCCACGCAGATCGACTCATAGGTGTTGAGTACATAAGCGTTGGTCCACGGCGAGCCCACATGCGGCTTGGACGGCCGACCCGCAATTTTGTTAGACGCCTCTACAAAATTGGAGATACCGCCCTCGGTCACATTCGGGTCGGCAAGCATGCTAACACAATGCGGCAGCCAACCGTTGATCAGGGCTTTGGCCCGGGCATTCCACAACGGACTATCGAGTTGGTAGGACTTGGTATAAACGGGCAATTGGCGGATAGCGGGCGCGGGCGGCACCACCTCAACCTGAAGGGTGTCTGAGGCTGTTAACTCGGTGCCGGCCGTGAGTTTCAACCCATAGTGGCCGGGAGTTGTAAAGGTGGCACTGGTTTGGAGGGCGTTGGCGTGCTCAAAGATCACATTGCCGGGACCGGATTGCTTGCTCCAAATAATGCTGTCAGCACCCCCACCCTTGACATCGCCGACGAGCCATGTCTTGGCCGCCACCACCACCACCCGGTCACCGCCGGCGGTGACGCGGGGCGCGAACCTCGGGGACTTGCCGGAGTCGGCCACCTTCCATTCGAGGATGCCTGTTGAGGATTTATCGACACCGTCAAACTCAAGACGAAGTTTCGTGGTGGTGATTTCGTCGTGGCAGGTCATGTTATATAAATCCTTGGCGATGCCCAGCCCTTTGGCAGATGGCACGGGCAAGAATTTGCCATCCACCCAATACAGCAATCGGCAAGCAGCCGGCAGCTTGATTCCCCGTCCGTCCTCCCACCAATAGACTTCCGACTGATGGGTGCAGACCGGCTTGGACCACTCGTATTGCACCCACTGGGTGCCAGTTGCCGGCCAATTACCATAGGCACCATGGCGTAGGTCGTTAGATGCGGCAGGGTCGAACCCATCCTGAATCGCGGCGAGCCGCTCATGTGGGGAAACTGACGAGGTGGAGGGTTCTGCGTAAAGGGAGAGATTCACAGGCGTGCTTGTTGCAGGACCTGCGGAGACTGGCAAACCCGCGAATTGCAGAACTGCACCCAATGCGATTTGATATGTGTATTTCATGTGCTATTGATAGGCTTGTATAATCGATCGATGGCATGACGCGGGATTCATTATTCCACAATCATCGACGCCATGTCAGTTGGCAGGTTTCCAAAACATTCATAGCCGTCGTGGGTCACCCGATAGAGATTCTCGATGCGGATACCGCCGACGCCAGGTAGATAGATTCCGGGTTCAAGGGTGGTCAGCATATCCGCCTCGCACGATTCACACGAATGAGCACGCAACCAGGGCGCTTCGTGAATGGCCAGGCCGACCCCATGACCGACCCCGTAATGGAACTCGGGAAAGCCTGCATCGGTGACCGTTTCGCGGGCAGCACGGTCTATTTCACCCATGGTCGCCCCGGCGCGGAGATAGCCGGCAGCGCGAAGTAACGCCTTTTCGACGGTCGGATAGGCGTGGTGGGCGAAGTCCGGCACCCTGCTGGGGAAGACGGTACGGGTCATGTCACTGCGGTAGCCTACGAGTTCCGCACCCCAGTCAATGAGCAGCGATTCACCGGCCATGATCCGGCGCTTGCCGGTTATGTGATGGGGCTTGGCACTGTTAGGTCCGCTGGCGACGATGATCCCGGTCCCAGGAAACCCTTGCCGGTCAGCGCCAAGCGCCCACATCCGGGTTTCCAACTCATTCGCCAGGTCCCGCTCGCTGCGACCGATCAGATTCCCAGCACCATTTTCCAGTAAACCCGAGAATGCTTCTTCGGCAATCGCCACGCAGCGCCGGGTGACCGCAATCTCATGGCTATCCTTCACCGCGCGCACTCCGACAAGCAACCCGGCAACATAATGGATCTCAATCCGGGTCGCAACCGCATGGCGGCTAAGCACAAGGCCGGTCTGGGCAGTCAGGTTGGCGGGATCGATTACCGCGTGAGCAAGTCCTCGCCTACACATCTCGCGGATGACAAATTGTTCGATATCAGGACGGTCGGTCGAGCGGGCTGATGCCAACAGGATTTCGGAATTCACGGCCTGGTCCCGGACTTCATCCACCAACATGTGGCGGGTAACGGCAAACGAAGCTCCCTCATGGATCACCAGCCAGGAAATGCCCTCACGAGTGCCTGTCAGATAGTGGATATCTTGCGGGTCACAGAACATCAAGGCGTCCACCTGGTCATTGAGACGGCGTGCCGCTGCGATGGCCCGGTTGCGTCGATGGACGAAATCCGGGTGGCGCGCTGGGGGATCCGCCGATGGCTCGACGGAAGAGGTTCGCTGCGGTCTCAGGAGTGTTATGCTAGCAGGCATTAAGGGTATATCGGTTACTGTTCTGTCATGACATTGCTAGGTATTCAGTGAGTTGTCCGCCGCCCTAGTCACTACGAGAGAAAATCATGAGATATTTCGCTCATGAGGCCCATCAGAGCGTCATGGAAGCCATGCGATATTTTCAGCCCGTTTCCGCCATAAATAACTGGAAAATTTACCACATAGGCGCAAAGCGAGTGATTCAGGGACCGAGCGTCGAGGCCCCTACCTGAACAAAGAATTTCACGCCGGCAGGGGGAGGAGTGAGGGTCACCACGACCGAGTGCACGCCGTTGCTATCCGTGACACCAGGCACCTGAGTGGCGCTCGCCACACTCCAGTGCACCAGATCGGTGGAAGTCTCAACCGTATATGTCATGCCAGTGCCCAATGCCGGATCCCGGCGCGTGTAGGTGAATGTGCCGGTGGCTTTGTCCAGTGGCACGATAATCGGATTGACCGATGATCCCTTGCGGGGATCAAGACCAAACGCATATTCCTTTTGGTTGCTCATGCCATCACCGTCCGGATCGGCATCACCCGCGGCTAGACCGGCGGCAATTTCAGCGGGTGTGAAATGACTGGCCTGCCAAGTGATAAACGGATCCTCCGCAATGACCATCGTACCGCTGACCATGCCGGTGTAGTTCAACTCGTTGATAGTCGCCACCACCTCATAGCTGCCCGCGGCACTCGGCACGACTGCCAGTGAGTTATAGGTGAATTTAACTAACAAACCATCCGGGGTGGTCGTTGCGGTGGCGGCCTGGGGGGTGCCGTCGTAGATATGAGTCAAGCTGCCAAGCGTGACGGAGGCGGCGGCCTGGTGGATCGTGCCGGTGGTGAAGTTCTGGAGCGCCACCTGATAGTTCGCGCCGCCGTTGCCGTCATTGATGGTGATGGCCGGAATTATCACCTTGTTTCCTTCGCCCGCATCCTTCGTTTGATATGTCTGGTTGAGCGTGGTCGCGGTGTCACCACTGGCCAATGGCGGAGCGACGTTCGGAGTGCCTGATGCGGTGGTTGTGCCGTCGTAGGTCTTAGTGCCGGTCACGGCATATACCGTGATTGGCTGTGCGCTGATCGTGGCTATCAAACCAACCGGTTGGATGAGCGTGTAATTGCCTGCGTTCGCCCCGCCGAGGGTGAGCCCGCTCACCGTCACCGGTTTGCCGGTGCCAATGTGCTTATTGGCAAACGCGCCGCTGGCCGTGCCGCCCTGCGTCACCGTGTCATTCGTATAGGGTTTGCCGTCACCCACCGTGCCGGCCCCTCCCGACTCGGCGGCCTGTAATGCCGCGGTTCCAGTTAGAGCTACGACTGTCCCGCCGTTGTAATTCCGGCTAGTCGCGCTCAGGCCGGTGACGGTCAGCGCTTTCGGGGTGACGCTCACCATACCCGTCGCACCGGTGAGGGTATAATTTGCAGCAGCAGATCCTGCCAAGGCGAGACTGCTGGGTGTGAACGTCTTGAAAGTGGCAATAGCGCCGGACCAATTCGACGCCGTGCTGACGGTGCCTCCGGTGGCTGCTGTGCCGACGGCCGACACCACAGTTTCCAGGGCATAAACCTTCGCATTGTTAGATGAAGTACCACTGTTCGTCTGGGCGCTGGCCACAAAGAAGAATGAGTTGAGATAGGAAGAAAGTGTGTAGGTAGCACGCACCAGGCCGATTCCGCCGATCCATAGTTCGTCCGCCTGGGCGCTCATCGCCGTGGTGCCGGTGGCTGCGGCGGTCCCGTTGCCGGTGGTGCCGGTCGTCTGGTCGAGCGGGTTAATAGCCAGCACGCCGCTGTATTCCATCACCACCGCCGCCGAACGCAGGGCCGCCTGATTGATGGTGATGGCCGTACCCGCGCCGGAAATGTTAGGCGCATACCAGATTTCGGTAGTCGATCCGCCGGAGTTGGCGGCTTGGGCGGCTCGCGACCAAGAGGCGCCGTTCTGGCTGATAGAGGAGACCCTGTTGATGGAGGATCCGCGCGTGGTGATCACGGCAACCAAGGTATTGCCATTGGAAGGAGGGTTGGTCAAGGTCACTAGAATGGTGGCCGCCGTGTTGGCACCGGTATTTCCGGTGGCGCTCTGCACCCTCGCAGCCGCCGCATGGCTCGCTATCGCCTGCAATCCCGCATCCTTGCCGGCCAGACTGGTGGTTCCGCTCAGAGTAAGACTGCCCTCATCCACGTTGTTGGAAATCGCAAGATTGGCCGCCGCAATACTCGTCGTGCCATCGTAGGTTTTGCTGCCGGTCAAGGTCACCACGCGGGCCGTGATGTTTCCTGTTAGGCCGGTTGGTTGTGTTAATACATAATTAGAACTTGCGCTGCCGGTGAGTGTCAGTGCAGTAGTGATAGGTTTGGCGGTGCCCACATTTGGATCGGCAAAGTTGCCGGCGGTGGCATTGCCGACGCTGATCAAGTCGTTGCCAAGCAGCCCGCTCAGGACCGGTGTTCCGGTGAGTGCGGCGGTGGTGCTGCCGTCATAGGTCTTGCTGCCGCCGGCCAAGCCGGTCACACTGAGCGCCACCTGCGCCACGCTCTGGGTGTCCAGCGCAGGCGATACCAGAACAGGAAAATGGCTGTCGCCGCTATAAACTGCGACAATATTGTTATGGGTGCCTGCAGTCAGGGCGTTGTAAGCGGGCGTGATGGTGCAAGCGCCGAAGCGGAGACTGCCGCTACCGATCACGGCTCCATTCGATCCGCCGTCTGTAAGTGTCACCGTGCCGGTGGGGATCGGGGTTCCGAGGACGGCCACGTCGAAGGTCAGAGTGTCGCCGTAGGCCGACGAACTGCCTGTGCCAGCATGGCGTGCCAAGGTCACGCTTGGGTTGAGGATAATCGGCGTAAAACTCGCGCTGATCGAGTGATTCGTGACCACGCTGTTAAATGTGTAGCTGGTGATATCCCCCTGCGACACCCCGTCCACACTCACGTCAAGCACCACATATCCCGAATCCGGCGTGACCACAAACGTCTGGTCCTGCCCGGACGTCACCCATACTGTCCCGGCCGGGCTGATCGTGCCCCCACCGCCCGCGTTCGCCGTGAGCATATAACTCGACGCCACACCGAAAGTCGCCGAAATCGTATGATTCGCCAGCACCGTGGTGAACATATAACTCCCAACAACACCCATGGATATGCCATCAATCTGGACGTCGGAAATCGCATAACCTGGATCCGGCGTGATGGTATAACTTTGGCTGGTGCCTGATCCCACGGTGGTCGCGCCGCTCGGGCTAATCCTGCCGTTGGCACCGGCAGTCGCGGTGAGGGTATAGGTTCCACCCGTTCCGCCGCCGATGCCAAACTTGCTCATAATGTTAGACTCCAGACGCAATCGCTGCGCGTCGGTCAGACTGGTTCTGTAAACGAAGACGTCGCCAATGTCACCGTTGAATGACGACCACGAATCACCATTCCAGCCCTTGCCCACGTTTACATCCGTGCCGTACCACAAGTTTGCCGATAGATTCTGGAAGGTGAATGCATCGCTGTTGGTCATGATTTGCAGGCCGTTGGCATACACGCTGAATCCTCCCGTTGGTTGCACTACGAAGCTGAACACCACCGGCTGTCCATTAGCCGCATAGTAGCTGCTCCAGTACTCGGTGCCGCCACGCCAGACGTGGAGCCGCCCGCTGTCCCGTTGAATGCCAATTGAGAATTGGTTGAGCAGCACGCTCACTAATTGCTGATAGTTGCTTCCCGTGAGTCCGGTGACCGGCTTAGCCGCAACCACGATGGTGCCACCATTAAATGGCAACGTCTTGCTGGGCGCACTGGTCGTGTAGTTCCAGCCGACATTGTCAAAATGGAAACCATCCCCGTCGGCCTTGTTGTTGTCCCATTTCTGGTCGCCCACCGGATCCACGGTCGGAGTGCCCATTTTTGTCAACGAAGAGCCGCTCGGCACGAGGGCGGGCCACGAGTTGATCGCACTGGTGGCAGGCAAATCCTTGGTATCGATACCGAATAGGAGTTGGTCGGCAACCGGGATGCTTCTGGTACCCGGCACAAAGACCACGGAGATCGTGTGATCCGCGATGACCGAACTGAAGGTATAACTTGCCGCTGCGCCAACGTCCGTGCCATCAATGATCATGCTGGACACCGCATAACCCGCGTTAGGCGTGATTGCGAACATCGGATTCGCCCCGAAATTCACGTTCACCGTGCCGTTCGGGCTGATCGTGCCGCCTCCGCCCGATGAGGCGGTGATTTGCAGCACCTGTAAAGCGAAGGTGGCCGAAATTGTGTGGGAGGCCTGGATATCGGCGAAGGTATAACTTGTCAAGGCTCCTTGCGACACGCCGTCAACCAGCACGCCGGCCACCCGATACCCCGTGTTCGGGGTGATGGTGAACGTCTGGCTCGCGCCAGCACTAACCTGATGAGTGCCGGACGGGGTGATAGATCCGTTGGCTCCCGCGGCGACCGTTAAGTCATATGTCGGCACGCTACCGAAGCTGACCGAAATCGTGTGGTTGGCAGTGACGTTGCTGAAGGTGTAGCTGCCAAGCGCAGCCTGGCTTACGCCGTCAACCACGAGGTTGGTCACCGCATAGCCGAGGCTCGGTTGGGCGACGAAGGTAGCGCTGCCGCCGTCGCTCACCGTAGTGATGCCGGCGGGACTAATCGTGCCGCCAATGCCGGCGCTGGCGGTGAGCGTGAACGGTGCCGTGATGCCGTATTTAGCTGTAAGACAGGACTCCAATGATTGCCGATCGCTGCCGGACAGAGCCGTCTTGTAAACAAAGACGTCGCCGATATTACCGTTGAATGACGACCAGGCGTCGCCGTTCCAGCCCTTACCCACGTTGACGTCGGTGGCATACCAAAGGCCGGCTGATATGGATGTGAAATCGGCGCTGCCGGTGTTCGTATATATCAGCACGCCGTTTTTATAGAGAGTGATTTCTCCGGTCGGCTGAACTACATAACTGAGCACCACACTCTGGCCGGCAGTCAGGTAAACTCCCGTGTTGATATTCGGGTCGTTGCCACCGTTCTTCCGCCCAAGCCGGATCTGCAAGCTGTTGCGATCAACGCACAAGTCGAACTGGTGCAGCAGAACGCTGACGAGGCATTGGTAACCGTTGGCAGCCATTGAGGCCCCCGGCTTAGCAACCACCACGATAGTTCCGCCACTCATCGGAATGGAATTTCCCATCGCATAATTGCCAAAATGGAACCCGTCGCCGCCCGCCTTGTTGTTGGCCCATTTCTGAGCGCCGCCGGAATCAACGGTGGGACTGCCCATGATGGATAGTGATCCGCCGACCGGAACCGCCGTCGGCCACGATGTGATTGTACCGCTGGTTGGCAGGTCATCGTTCATCGCCGAGAACAGCAGAGTGGCGGATTGCGGAACACTGAAGGTATTCGCGGCAAAGGTGACGGCAATGGTGTGGTTGGAAGATACATTGGCAAATGTATAACTTGTGATTGATCCTTGCTCCACGCCGTCAATCACCACGCTCGCGATGCTCTGGCCGCCAAAAGGCGTGATCGTGAATGCCTGGTTAGCTCCGGTGGCGAGCAACACGGGTCCCGACGGGCTGATCGCCCCGCCCGTACCGACGACCGACGCACTGATGGTATTGGCCGGATCAAGGGTGAAATTCACGTTTATTAAATTATACCCATTCACAGTGACCGTCTGTTCAGTTGTCGGGAAATGGCCCACAGCCGCCACCGTTACATACCAGGTACCATTGGGAACAGGCATGGAAAAATTGCCGGAAGAATCGGTCGTTGCTGTTAGTATGGAATGAGTGACGGCCCCCGGCACCGATGAGAGATAGACCGTGGCACCTGCGATACCAGTCCCGGCGCCGGCATCACTGGCCTTGCCAGAGATAGCGAAAGAAGGTGGGTTCATCACACTGGCGATCGCCGCGTAAGTCACCAGGCGGGTGCCACCGTAAGTCCACAGATGGCCCTTGATTTGGCAGAGTTTCAGTACCTTGGTGGAATCCGTCGCCTGCCCGTAGGTATTCGGCTTCACAGTGATGGTCGCGGAGCTAGCCGGGTCCTTGACCACATAATGGTCTGCGTTAGCTTGCAAGACCACACCGTTGAAGGTGACGAGGCTGTCATCCGCCAGTGAGGTCAATTGTGCGAAAGCAGCCGGATGATACCCGGTGGTCGGTGTGATTTTTGCGGCGTAGGAAAGCGAATATCCGGATTCGTTGAAGCGGGGGGACTTGTCACGTAGTTTGTATTGATAGACATAACTTCCATCCGTCACGGCGCTGGTGAGAAAAGTCGGGCTATCCTGCCAGGCGCTGTCCGGGCCACCTCCGCTCACACAATGGAAGAAGTATTGCACGCCGTTGGGATCACTGGCCGTCTGGGCGGTCATCGACACCTTGTTGTCGATTGTGGCATAGGGTTGCATGACCCAATGCGCGAAATCAACGCACAAGCGCGGCCCTGCGTCGTCGCGTGCCACCGCACCAGCACTGGCGGAAGGAGTGCTGGTGTTACCGCGGTTGTCGCGAATGGTCACGGTATAGGTATAACTCGTTCCAGCCGCGAGGCCGGTGTTGGTCCAATTTGGCGAGGCCTGCCAACCGCTGGTGGCAACAGTTGGGCTGAGCCGGTCGAACTTGTATTCCACCTTGCCGCTGGCGCTGGCGGATTTTGTGGCGCTCATGGTGATTTGCCCGTCTGCAATACCGATGGGACCATAGCTGAATGCCGGCGTGCCAAGTGTTGACGGCGTTCCGGTCGCGGTGGCTGACGCAGATTCCGCAGTCATGTTGCCGCTGCGATCGCGCAGCTGCACGGTATATCTTGGCGCGGAACCTGGTATCAGACCGACGTCGGTGTATTTATTGAACGACACCCAACCGGAGTCATGTCCGCCGCCTGAGACACAATGAAAGGAGTATTCAATCCAAGCGCTGGCGTCGTTACCGGGATTGGCGCTCATGGTGGCCGTGTCGTCCGTCACGAGGGTCGGTGCAACCAGCCACGTCGGTGCGTCGGGCGGCGTAGTATCCGGAGTGAGGGTGACTGGCGCGGGCGCTGCCGTAGCGAAAAGTGTCCCGATCTCGGTGGCGGTCAGGGACTTCATATAGAGCCGGAATTCATCTAACGATCCCTGGAAATAGTTGCCGCTATTACCTCGGCCGAGGTAGTTCGCGTTCTGCATCAGAGGCGCGTTCAATTGGTCGGGGGCGAGTGTCAAGCTGGTGTTCTGCCCCGCTTGTGCGCCGTTAACATACAAGGTGGCGGTGCTGCCCGTGATGGTGACGGCGACGTGATTCCACCCGGCCCCCAACGCGGCGGCACCATCTATGGACTGGCTTAGCGTGCCATTGCCGATGACAATACGCAATTTACCAGTGGTATCATCCATGGGTGTTAGATACATTTCCTTGCTAGACCCATCGCCCATAGACCAGATCCGTTGACCGGCCGCTGTACCGGCCCACTTCACCCATACGGCCACGCTCATATCGGAAAAGTCGTTAGCGCTAGGCGGTAATTCCACATATTGGCTGGCACCGTCGAGCGGCAGCACATAGCCGCCTCGGGTGGACGTACCCGAATCCACCGCCGGTCGGCAGCCATTGATCAACAGGCCGTGGTTGACACCGTAGAAATCGCGTGCGAAGGCTCCGGTGTACAAGTTGGAACTCAAGAGGGTGTCGTCAAAGGTATAACATGCGTATTGCCAGGTGTTATCGGCCAGGTTGGTGAAGCGGGTGGGGTCCGGGCCCCAGTTCCAGCCGAAATGCACGCCGTGGTCGCCGGAGCCACCGTTGGCGGTGTCGCCATCGGAGATCAGGCAGCCGGACAATTCCGAGCTGGGCGAGGTGGTCCACATGTAGGCGCTGCCTTTGACCACGGAACTGCCGGAAACATTGATGTTGCCGTGGTCGCCCACATAACCGTGCTCAATGACCTTGCCATTGCCGTACACGGTGCAATTATTATAGACCTCTGCCCAATCGCGGACCTTGGCGTGGCCATAGATTTGCGCCGAGTCTTGCACCAAGGCATAACCGGATACCTCTGCGGTTTCACGCACCTGGGCGTTGCCACGGACCACCGCGTAATCCATCACTTTCGCGTTGCCTAGCACCTGGGCACTGTCCAGCACCATGGCATTCGGGCCGACATAAGCGGTGCTGTCAACCGTTGCCCCACTGGCTATATTGTTGCAAACCGTGCTATCGGGATTGGTGTGGCTCTTCCAGGTCACGCCGGTGGTGGGTTTGGCATAACTCACATTGCGCGGACTGGCATTAGTGAACTGCACCGCATACGGAAACAGCAACCCGGCATCGGTCAACTGCATCTGCCACGTTTGGGCAATGGTGCTGGTCCCGATATTCGAGCTGACCTTCATTGGCTTTGGCACCGCCGCAACTGCCAGATAAAGCTTCGCCTCGTCCGCCGACAGGGTGATCGAGTTGGTGCCGGCATTCCATTGCGTGCTGTAGTGCGCATCGCCGTTGTTATTGACCGCCACCAGGCAGGCACGCCAATCCGACTGTCGCGACGCGTCGCAAAACGGCCGGAAATTGCAGGTCACCGTGGTTCCCGCTGTGGCGCTCAGAGGCACCAGGTTGAAGCCGAACTCCATCGGCCAGTGGGCGCGCGCCGGTCGGAACCATCCAGGCATGCCGGGTGCCGCCACCACAGGCGTGCGACACCGGCGGAAGAACTCCCAGTTGGTACCGTCGTCTGGCGCGTTGGCTGAGATGAACCATTGATGGCGTGCGTAGTCCCAGGTGATGAGTTTTTTGACCATATCGCCCCAAAGGTCTTTGAACCCGCCAGCCTTGTCAGCCGAGCCGGAACTATCGCAACGAATCATCCGGTCGAGGATATATTCATGCGCTGCCTGATCGGCTGTCGCATCCGTCCAAACGGTGTTGACCCAGGCCGCGCCATAACGCGGGTCATCCTTGGCGGCCTCATAGATGGTCCAGGTATCATAATAGTCCCGGCCATGGGCCGGATAATACATCGGGTTATAGATGACATTGCCGGGGCCGGGATAGTTGTTCTCCAATTGCAACTCCATCCAATTGGCGGTGCATTCCCACCAGGCACCCGAACTATCGGTTCCATTGAAGCCACCGCAGTCTATTTCCCAGGCATGGCCGTTTTCGTGCGGTGTGGCACCCGATGGTGGATCAAACATGCAGTACCCAGGATTGGCCATGGCATACCCATAACCTAACGGATCTCCGCTCGAATACGCGCCACCGCCGCCGCCGTCATTCCAGGTCATCAGAAAATTGAAATTTGAGCGGTACTTGGTGACCGTGTCAGCGGCCTTGGTGTTGATGTCATGCAGGCCCATCTCGTTGACCCAGCGGTTCCACATCTGTTCAAACATTTGCAGGTTTCCCTGGGCCATTTGCTCAGACATGCCACCCATTCCGCTGTCGCGGTTGTAGTGACCGAAACAAACCCGCATGTGCTCGGATCGGCGCGTCTCGGTATTCGGGTCCTGGTTGGAGTATAGACTTTGGTTATCTTGGTACGTCTGGCCAATACCGTTACCGGAACCGGCCAGCACGGATATCGCCACTGCCATTCCTTTCAACACCATTCTGCGAACGAAACTACGCTTGATTATCATGATTTTCCTATGACTATTGGGCGGCCACGCGTACGAATAGCTTGCCGTTGGCCGGTTGAGTCGCCACCGTGACTTCCACCGTATCGACGCCATTATGGGTACCGGTGACTGTCTCATTCACGGGTGCCTCTTCCGTCCATACTTGCAAATCGGTGGAGGTGAGCAGATGATAGGCGAGGCCACTGGTTGCCAGCCGGGTATAGCGGAATTTACCAGTGGTCATATTGAGCGGCACGGTGATTGGGCTGACTGACGAGCCCAGTGTGGGATCCAGGCCGAAGGCGAATTCTTGTTGGTTGGTCATGCCGTCGCCATCCGGGTCATGGGCGGGGTTCGTGTCGATGAAGGCGTTGGCGAAGGGTCCCTGCGCCCAGAGGTCATACGGGTTGGCAGACATCACCGCAAAGGTCGCCGAGATTGTATGGTCGGCCGTCACGCTGGTGAATGTATAACTCGTCGGATGACCGGATTGGGCGACACCATCCACTGTCAGCACATCCACGGAGAATCCGGAATCCGGAGTGATGGTGAAGGATTGGTTCTTGCCAGCGATCACCATTTGGGAACCTGCCGTACTGATAGATCCATTGGCACCTGCGGCGGCGGTGATCAAGTGGAGCCCCATCGCTTGCTTGATCTCTGCCAATGACAATGCCTGGTCCCAGATGCTCACACGGGCGATGGCACCGTTGAATCCGCCATGGTCCACAAGGGCCGGATCGGTCCAATATCCTTTACCCACCGTGATCGGCGCGCCCGTATTGAGGTTGAGGCTGTGAACCTGGCCGGCGTTGTAGCGGTCCACCCCATCGACGATGACGTGGTCCAGCGAGCCATCATAGGTGTTGACCACGAGGTGCCAAGTGCCGGATGCAGGAGCCGTGCCAGCGGTCCAAGCGCCGTTCCAGCCGACCCATTGGGCGTTGCCGCGGTCGATGTTGGCCCAAGTGTTGTTGCCATCGAGGCGGAACAGGGCACCGGCACCGGTGGCGGTGGCCATAGACATATAGCATGCCCCACCGATCGGCGCTGTTGGCTGATAGATCCAGACCGCCACGGTGTATTGGGTGTCCGCGCCGACGATGCCATCTGCGGCCGCAGTGTTCCAAGTAGATTTCAGATAGTCATTGTTTCCACCGCCGAACTGAACCACTTGGTTGCCGGGAGCATTGGCATCCGCTACTACGGTGGCCGTGCTCGAGGTGTTGTCAAAGGAGCCGCCCTTGGTGCCGGCATTCGGCCAACTGGTGATGGTACC
>JBAXOP010000080.1:0-18366 GCA_037133195.1 Verrucomicrobiota bacterium
GGGTCGGTTTGCTCGGCGGAATCGTATTTTGTGTGTCGTGACAACCGATGCACGAGAAACTCTCTCCCGGCATCGCCGTGTACCAACTGCGCATGAGCTGGATCGCCTTGCCCTCGGCATCTAACGGTTGCACCGCGATCGGCGTGTTGGCTGGCACCTTGAAGCTGGCCGAGCCGTCAGCCTCCACCGGCACCGTGCCGAGGATGCGATGAACGTCCCAGGGGCCGTCGATGCCTACATTGATATGTCCGCCCATGCCGTTATAGCCGAAATGCGGTTCGTAGAGGCGCATCCTCTTGACCGTACCGCGCGGCACGCCTTTAAGGCCCGGGCCTTGATAGATATCTGCCAGATATACCGTGGCATCCTTCTTGGTAAGGTCGATGCGGTCGGGGACGACTGGCGGACGGGGGGTTTTGCGCAACGGGATCGGCTCAAACATGACATATCCTTCCTGTTCCTTGATAAGCGTCATGTTATCGAACACATCCACCAGATAGATACCCCACTTTGATTGCTCTGAGAGTTTGCAGGACACCAGGAAGTATTTGTCGCTGAGCGGATAGGGATGCAGGAACTTCGGCCATGAGGCATCAACGAGTCCGTCCGCAATCACAGGTTTGACTTCCTTTCCATTGCCAGGGATGCGTTGCACCACACCGTCATTCTCGAAGCGGCCCTTGGCGGGGTCGAACACGATCAATTCGCCCATCCTTGGCACGCCGTGGTGGCCCGAGATGATGGAGACGAGCTTCGTTGGGTGGTTAGGCACGGGTTTGGCGTAAAAAAACGAGTTGGGCCAATAGGAATTGCTGCCATAATAGGACATCTGGCCCGATCCATCCGGGTTCATGCGGAACAAGATGCGGGTGAAATAATGGGGGGTATCGGAGTATTCCCAGCGGGTGTAAAGCACGGTGCCGTCATTAAGCACAGTGGGACACCAGTTCTGGTCTTGGTCGAAGCATAATTGGCGGATGTTGGATCCATCGGCGTTCATTTTGCAGATATTTGCCACTTGGTTGCCGCCTCCCACACAGGGCACACCTGCGAATCCACGGCTCGAGGTGAAGAGGATCTGGCCGCTGGGCAGGTAACATGGATCGTAGTTATCCACGTCAGGTTCATCACCGGGGGTCACCTGCCGCAGGCCCTTGCCGTCGGCCATCATCTCCCAAACCTGCCAGCGGTTGTTTTTACCACCGGGCATCGAGAAAAGCATCTTGTCGCCGCCAAAATCGAGTTTCAGGTCGCCGACAAACTCCGACTTGGCGGGCTTCATCAGGGTGGTTAGATTGCCCTGCGGGTTCACGGGGGAAAGCACGGCTATCTCGTTATCATAGCCGGTGCTGCCGATGCCGCAGTTGGCCTGCCAATTTTGTGGCAGGCCTAGACTGTTGACACCCCGTTTGATCAATAAAAGTTTTTCGAAATTCATGAGTGGGTTGGCCAGCATGGCTTCGCGTTGCAAGGCGAGGAATGCGGGTTCGTCAGGGGTCACCTCGAGGGCATCGAGGCGTTTGAGGAACTCTGCGGCATTTTTGTATTGGTCGGGAAAAGTGCGGCTCAGATCCTCGATGCCCATCCGCAGAGCTTCGGTGTCCATGCCCTTTGGCATGACAGGCACGTCGATGAACCTGAATTGAAACGCACAACCCGCAGAGACATTGAAAATTTTGACGAGCAATTTATTTTCACCAGCCAAGAGATTGAGCAACACCTTGTCGCGATCCGGTGTCATGCCTCCCGTGCTATTCGAGTGTATTTTCTTTCCATTCAACCAGACTTCGATCCCGTCATCGCTGCTCAGACCGACTGTGACATTGCGCGGGTTCTTGGTGCGAATCACGCGGTAAAGAAAGGTGGCGGAAGAATCCACCGATGGCAGACCTATTTGGCTGCCATCCGCCCATTCCTTATGCCGCGACCAGATAAGCTCTCCGGCATCGTTCTTGGCCGCAAGGTCCACTCCTTTTTCCGGGAACAACCCATCGCCAAAAGCTTTCGTCTTGATCGGTTGCGTCACGTACCAAGTCGGGCTGCTGCCATTGATCACGCAACCACTGCCGGGCGTGCCGCTAAGCGCGGGCAACTCATTGCCACCCGCCTGCGCAAGCACCCCGCCACCCACTACCGCACACATCACTGAGGTCAGCATGGCTACCCGAGTTGAAATCATCTGGTACATTTTCATAATTCGTTGTCCCTTACTTGAAAACACCGCTCTTTCTTTCGATAACTGATCATGGTGACAGATAAATTGAATCGACCACTGATCCTCGCCCTTTGGGCCGAGGAGGCGCATTCGGGCAGACATCCTCCGGCGATTTACCCATCCCCGGCTTTTCTTTACCATTTATCTGTCACCCTGTGATGGGAGCAGAGAATTGAAGAGCTAATTGATAGAACAGCGGGACGGGGTGGTTCAGATCTCATTTTGAAAGCACTCTGTTAGCCCGCTCCGCCACAGGTCCGCTACCCGCTAGAGACAATGCTTTGCGTGCGTGCTCAATGGCTTTCGCACGTTCCGCGGGCACCCTGTCCTCCAGTTCTGCCATACTAATCCAACTCAATGCATCTAGGGGATTTTGCTTGACTGCCAACTTGAACTCAACGACAGCCTCTGCCGATTTTCCCATGCCCGATAACAAACTGCCACGCAAATAGCGCAAGACAGGAGCATCATACAATTCCAATGCAATGTCCACTTGCTTAAGCCCTTGTTCCCATTGGTCTCGAATGAGACACAATCCCGCACGCGATTGATAGACCCGCCAGTTGGTGGGATTGAGTTTTTCCGCCTGATTGTAACATGGATCCACCTTCCACAGCTGGCCGTGCATTTGATATGCATTACCCAATGCCAGAAGCACATCCACATTCTGCGGTTCAATATCCCGCGCTTGCTGGAGAATCGTTATGGCTTCCGGAATTCGCTGGTGCGCCATGCGCACACTGGCCAGACACAACCGGCCATCCACTGAATTCTTGTCTAACAATAGCAATGCCGCCGCATCGGTTTCTGCCTGATCCATGTCCAACCGGGCAAGATGGGCGAGCGCCCGAGCTTCTAAACATGGTATATTCTGGGGGAATATGCGCAAACCTTCCGTGGCATAGCGCTCGGCGGCATCGTAATCGCCCATAATCATACAATGCCTGGCCAAAGCACCATAAGCCGGTTCATAAGCAGGATCCACGGCTACGGCACCTTCCAGAAGAGTACGCGCATTTTTACCATCCCCTTCGAAGGCATAGCAAATACCCAAATGGGTCAGGTTTTCCGCGGATTTCGCCAATCCGTTGTTCATTGCTGCTTCATACAAATCCTTCGCATCGGAAAAACAACCATCTATCAACAATATTTTAGCCAAGCCTCCTGCGGCTTCAGGACTGTCCGGTTTGATGTCGATTGCCTGTTCATAAGCCCGTCGCGCCCCATCGAAATTGTCGCTCTCATAAAGCGTGTCTCCCAACTTCATTCTTCCGTCAAAATCATTGTTGCTCGTCATTAGTCTGTGCAATGTAATTTATTCATCCTTGATATGCATCTTCGTTCTGAGGGTATCCTCGATAGGCTTGGCGGCACAATCAACCAAGAAGCTAGTGCCAATTCCGATGGCCAAACCGGCAAGTCCGATTCCTAGGCCGGCAGCAAATCCAACTACAGTGCCCGGCCCAGGAGCCACGCTGCCGATAATGGCACCAGCGATCGCTGCAGAAATCGCGCCCTTGACCGCCGCAGAACCGTAGTTGAAGACAGCGGGCTTGGTGAAAAGCGGTTTGTCTTGGATGGCGCGGGAGGCGAACTCGATGATCGGCCCGGAGATTGCCCCCCCGGCAGCGTCCCCGACGACCTTTCCCGCTGTGGTTTTCGCAAATGCCCTCAGGGACTTTCCTATCGCATTAACAGTACCCTTGTTAGTAGCCTTACCCACCATTTCTGACAAGCCTGGGGATATCTCTTTCAAGATCGGCTTTACGCTCATTCCCGCTGCTTTGATCAGGTTGGCCGCGCCTTTCACGGTGCTTGGCTTTAGTATCACTTTCCCTGCAATATCCAGCACCGGATCGAAAACAAATTTCCCAGCAAGCTCGCCACCTACTGCGGTTGGCCAGTAGTTTTTCTGAGTAGCCACATCCTTGATCACATGCAGCGGGCACTGGATGATTGGGCTGTCAATCACTTTTGCTCCCATGCCCTTCGCTTTGACTGCTGCGGCTTTCAGGACAGTGGCGGTGGCATGGGCCGCGCCTACCGCAGCACTAGCTGATTTGGCTGCAACGTGTTGGGCACTACCGATGGTTTTAGCCACCGCATTTTTAGTAACCGCCTGCACAGCAGTACTGACTGCTACAACCCTATTTTCGACATTTGCCACAACCTCTTTGGCCTTGGTGACAACAGCTTTCACGGTATCCGTAGCCTTCGTCACCACTTGGCCGACGACGTTCTTTACGGCGGAAAACGCATTCTTGGCAGCGCTCGCTGCTTTAGCCAAAATTGATTTCATCCTCCACCTGGTTGAGATTTGCTAGCTCCTATGATGACTTTCGTGGAACTGCGGTAGAACTTGACCAATGATCGGGCAGACATGGCACCGCCAGTTCTGCTGTCATCCTCAAATTTTTCACCTTGGATCATGGAATTATATTAGAATGATAATAAATGCAGGCATGGACTTAGGATTTTCCGGCACCCCTAGTATCCAATATATACATGGCTGCTTCATACAGACGGTCCATCCGATCGCCTGGATTGTCAGATGATTTGTCGTCAAGGACTTCCCGGAGATCCTTTAAATCTGGGTCAGCGTCAAAATTGCTGCCGAAGGCGAACATCAGATCTATATATCGGCAAACATCCTGTTCGGATTCAAAACCATAAACCTTGGAACGACGCACCCCATACTTGATTTCATCGCGCACTTCGTCCTCGCCCAAAGCATCGCACTCATTAGGGAAGAACTCCTGCAAGTGTGCCACCATCCGGCTCTCAAAATCCTTATAGGCGGCCTTAGAGAGGGTTTCCATTTGTTCTGGGCGTGTATTCATCATACTCATATCAAATTAGTTGGTAAAATCTTCCCTCAACGGCAGCGTGGAATCCCACTCTACAAGTACAAGGCAGGTGTTTTCTAGGCGCTTCGATGATCGCATCCTGATGTCTCTGACGAATAATTAACATTGGCTTTATGAGACGGCGGGTTCGTGGACAGTGGATAGCTGGAGCTTACCGTCAGCGTGGCGAAGGCGCTGGATGGATTTATTGTCCGCGCCGCTGATGAAGGCGTCCACTGAACCGAAGAGATCGGCGACTTGGTCGGGATCGCAGGTGGGAAGGAAGGTGGAAAACACGCGTGGGTCGTAGAAGCGGAAGTAGAGGTTTTGATTTTCGGGGCTTTTGACGATGAGGAACTGTCTGAAATGCTTGCGGAGTTCGCGGAGGGTGGAGGGGGCTTTGGAGAAGATGCCCCAGGGTTTGTGGCCCATGGCTTCGAGGAGCCATGCGGTGAACGGGTGGTCGGCTTCGAGGCGGACCAGATAGGGGGCGACCTCCGCGACATCATCATCGAGATCGCCGGCGTAGAGGCAGCAATGATCGGGGGCATGCTGCTCTAACATGGGGAGGAGGTCGTCGCAGGCGGCGCCGTCAAGGATCGTGTAGGTGGCGAGCGAGGGGTCGCCGTCCATGGGGAAGAGAATATCCCAGAGCGGGCTGGTTTGCTTGGCGGCAGTGGCGGACATGGGGGAAGGGATTCGTGAGAAAGAAGGAATAACCGCAGATGGACGCGGATAGACACAGATGAAGAGTGAATTTATTGGGTTCTAGCTGCGTTGATCTATGGCTGAATTGGGTTAAGAATTCTGAGTTATGGCGGCGGGCAGGATGCCCGTGCCACGATTGACTAGCCTTTGGCCTTTTTGGCTTTTTCGCAAATTTCGCAAAACGGGGTGCCTGATTGAGCGGCCTGTTTGAGGGTAGTAGCGGTGGGTGATGGGGTGGATTTGACCTTTTTGCTGCCAGCGGATTGCACTTTGTCCACCTTGCCAGGGGTGGCTTTATCGGCTTCCTTGGCGATTTTTGGGGCGACGGGTGAGCAACCGGCACCGCTACCCGCAGAGCCGCCGGAATTGATGAGGACGGGAGTGCCGGAAATAGCGACGCCAGCCGGGCCGACAGTGATGAAGCCGCCGCCAGCTTTAAGAGTGATGGACATGCCAGCTTCGATGACGACATTCATGCCCCCCTTGATGTGCACCTCAGTGCCGGCTTCCTGGGCGATGCGCGTGCCGGCTTTGTGGAAAATATTCATGCCAGTTTTGAGCGAGTAGCTTTCGGCAATCTGCTCGTTCTGTTCGCCACCGACTTTCAGGTTGGCATCGCCATCGATTTTCTCAAATTGGTCTTTGGTGACCATGATATGTTCCTCGCCACCGATGAATTCGAAGTTGTCATTCTTGACGCGCAAGTCGCGGTTGCGCTCGGCATGGATAAACAATTGTTCCTGGCCCTTTTTGTCCTCGAAACGCAATTCGTTAAAGCCGCCGCCGCCTTTCGACGAGTTGGTCTTGATCGTGGTGCGGGTGGCATTGTCTGGCAAGGCATAGGGTGGCATGGCCGCTCCGTTATAGACGCGCCCGGTGATGATTGGGCAATCGGGATCCGCCTCGATAAACTCG
The DNA here is from genome assembly GCA_037133195.1 of Verrucomicrobiota bacterium. Taxonomy (GTDB): domain Bacteria; phylum Verrucomicrobiota; class Verrucomicrobiia; order Verrucomicrobiales; family Akkermansiaceae; genus Luteolibacter. The sequence continues at coordinate 6,685 of JBAXOP010000080.1, forward strand.
ACGATGACCTCGTGGCCGATGCGCGGAATGGCCATGCCGCCGAAGCCTGCACCGGCCCAAGGTTGGGAGACACGGATCCAACAGGAACTCCCGGCATCAGCCTTGCCATAGCGATCCCAATGGAACTGGACTTTGACGCGGGCGTGCTCGTCCACATATATCTCCTGGCCGGACGGGCCGCAGACAGTGGCAGTTTGCGGGCCTTCAATCTTGGGCAAGGGCGTGGCTCGTACAGGGCGGAATGTCGCAGTAGCCGGGATTGCAGCAAAATCGCAGTCGAAGAAATTCCCACCGGAACGACCGCCGCTGCCGCTGCCGTATCCACCTTCGGAGGCAGACCAATTAACCGCTGTGATGAGGTGCTCGCAATTTTGGTCGGTGATCGGATGGGTGTCTAACTTGAATTTGTAACCGCTCTTGATACCCATGATATCGGTGCGGGCAGTGGCGGTATCGCGCTCGGCGATGAGTTCTTCCATGCGCAAACGGGCGTAACGGTTGCCCTCGCTGATGGTGCCGTAACCCCCGTGGTTATCGTAAATTTCGTAGGGGCTGGGCTTTTGCGGCTTGGGCGCTGACGAGCGGGCTAGCAAGCGTAAATTGGGATCGGGCGTGGGTGTGGTGAAATTAAAGTCGTTATGGGCAAACTTGCCGGACTTCACCTGTTTGGAGAAATTCCAGTCTGTGATAATGCCTTTGCGGTCGCGGGCCTCAGCCCCGCCGATAAATTTGATGATGGCGTGTTGTTCGTCCTTTTTGTGGCAGACCATGTCATCGCAGAGGATAAGTTTGTGGCTACCATTCTCGTGCTCAAAGTAATAGTAGATTCCCTCGCGCTCCATCAGTCGGCTAACAAAATTAAAGTCTGTCTCGCGGTATTGGACACAGAACTCGTGGAGTTGATAGCTACCATGGAGGTCTTTCTTGAAGTCGGAAAAGCCGGCATCGCGGAAAACTTCCTCGAGGATATCGGGCACCGATTTCTGTTGGAATATCCGACAATCTGACGTCCGGGTGAGGAACCACAACCACGGGACGAGAGTGGCTCGGAAGCTCGCCTGGCCCTCCGCCCCATAACCTGCGAAGGCAATACTGGAGAAATAACCGTTGAAATAGCGGGAATAGGCGACGCTGCCCTTGCGGTCCTCAGCGGCGTTGTGGATAGCCAAGGTGGCGGAGGTGCCCAGCAAGTCGTCGAGTTTCAGATCGCCCGACTGGCTAGTGAAATGCAGCGATATATCGAACAGCCCGCCGAGTCGTTCGTGGCCACTGGCCTGGGTGATGATAAGGGCGTCCGTACCCAGGCTGGTTTCAACCTGAAGATACCGGTGGGATTGGCTAGGGTTGGGCATGATTCTTGGCGCTGCATCGAATTAGCGAAATCAGCCGCCGGGCGCAAGCGATATTTTCCGTCAGCGATAATTTCCGGGTTACGCAATGTTCCCCACTCCAAAGCGTGCTCGGGTTCTGGTGCTAGAAAGAGAAATGAACCGCAGATGAACGCTGATGGACACTGATTTGAAGAGGTTGGAACGAAATGTGCTCCTAACCCGATAGGTGAGACCAACAATCGACACAACTCATTGATTATCTGCGTGAATCCGCGTCCATCTGCGGTTCCATTTTCCTCTTTAGGATGATAGTTGCAACTTTCAGTGATTCGCCCAATTCTAAGGTTTCCCTAAAAAAAATCCTTGGCAAGCCGGGACGTATAGACATTCTGAATCGCAGACGATGCATTGCAATGAGTCACACGTCAAAACCCTCGCCCAATCCCTAGCCACCACTGACTAATGCACAATCCACCCTCCACCGAAATCCCGTTAGGTGAACGCTTGCTGGCAGCGGTTGTGTTTACCGACGTAGCCAACTTCAGCCTGCAGGTCGGCCTCAATGAAAACAGGGCTCTCCAGTGTGTCCATCGCGATTTCCAATTGATGGCCCCCATCATCAGCCGCTTTAATGGCCGTCTGCTCAAAACCATGGGGGATGGACAGCTCATATATTTTCAAAGTGCCATCCATGCGGTGAACTGCGCCGTAGCGATGCAACTCGCCGTTACCGAAGCGGGCCGCACGCTGCCGCCTGCGGAAGTACTGCAACATCGCATCGGGATTCATCTAGGTGATGTGTTTGTTTCCGAGAACGATGTATATGGCAACGGCGTGAACATCGCAGCACGCCTGCAGAGCCGGGCAGAAATCGGCGGCATTTGTATCTCCCAAACCGTTTATGATGTGGTGAAGCATCAATTGGCGCTGAAGGTCAATTACCTAGGAGCGCAGGAACTCAAGAATATCAGCGAGGCGATTCACATCTACCATCTTCTGTTAGACACAACCCAAAGAGGGGCTGACCAGCCTGCAGGGCTGCCCGGAGCCACGCCCGCGCCGGTCCCGGTGCCAGCAACCAAAGGATCTGGCTTCACGTTACAATCATCACTGACGACAAGAGCGACGCCAGCGCCACGGACCCGCACGTCCGACGCGTCATTTCATCTAGCCATCATGGGGGATTTCAGTGGTCGCTCGAGCCGCGCGCTGTTGGAACCGTTAACAAATCGCCAACCGCTGGCCATTGACATCGATAATCTGGATGCGGTATTGAGCCGCGCCCGGGTGTGGCTGCCGCTGTTGCAAAAGCCGGGTGAACAAGTGGAGCTTCAATTCAACAAGTTGGAGGATTTTCACCCCGACCAGTTATGCCGGCAGGTTGAGCCGTTACAACGATTGGTACAACTTCGCAAACGCTTGCTCAACTCGAAAACCGCAGCAGCGGCTGTCTTTGAAATGCACGAGTTATTCGCCGACTCTCTGGCTGCCGCTGCGCCCACGCCGACAATGGCGGATAGTGCACTCGTCGAACTCATCCTAGGAAAGGCGCCAACCGATACGCCGCCCGCCCACCCCAATCCGGCAAACGGTATTGATGCGATAGTTAGGCACCTCGTCCGTTCCAGTGGCGGTGCCGCATCCCCGCCGGTGGCGGACGAATGGATAGAGCCGCTTGATCTGGAAATTTCGCGGCAATTGCGTGCGATTCTGCACCACCCCGATTTCCAACAAATGGAGGCAGCATGGGGTGGAGTGGCGTTGCTGGTGAATGCCTTCGGGGAGGAAAATAACATCAAACTCTCATTACTCGATATTTCCAAAGCAGAGTTGATGGCAGACCTCGAAACCCAGGAAATAGAAACCACGGGGCTCTACAAGTTATTAGCATCACAGCCGTGGGCGCTGCTCGTGGCCAACTATACGTTCGGCGATTCGGTGGCGGAATTGACTACACTGGAACGCCTGTCCAGAATAGCTGCCGCGATCCAGGCACCCATGATAGCCGCCGCGCATCCGCATCTAACTGGCTGCGAATCCTTCTGCGCCCAACCCGATCCGCAGACATGGACGCGAGCGCTGTTGCCCCTAAACCAGCAACGCTGGCAAACGCTTAGGCAATCAGCAGCAGCATGCTACCTTGGATTGGCAGCGCCCCGGTTCTTATTGCGCCAGCCATACGGCCAGGCGAGCGACCCCATCGACCTGTTTTCATTTGAGGAAATGCCGGATGAGACGGTGCATGAGTTATATCTCTGGGGAAATCCGGCATTTCTTTGCGGATATGTGTTCTGCCAAGCCTTTTTAAACGAAGGTTGGAATCTATCATCCGCCCGCTCAGGAGCGGTGGAGGATATGCCGGTGCACCCATTCCGGGAGGGCGATGAAACGACCGTGAAGTCATGGGCGGAGACATGGCTGAGCGAGCGTGCGTCGAGTATGATGCTCAAGCATGGGTTGATCCCCATCGTGGCTAATAAGAACAGGAACGCCGTGCATATCCCCAACCTGCAATCTATCGCCTTACCGTCTCAGGCATTACCGAAACTGCGTGCTCCAGATCGTTCATGAAGTAACGCTGGAATTCCAGCAACGATCAGAGAACCAGATTTAACACCTCATCCCAGAGGAATTGCTGCGATTCGCGCGGGGGGTGAGTCTGCAACACGGACGCCGCTCACGGAGTGGGGACGTCTCGCCCAATGCTGGCAGGTTTGTCTATGCAGTGGCAGGAATATAGAAGAGGCGGCGGGCAGGATGCCCGCGCCACGTAGCCCGGGCATCCTGCCCGGAGCTTTCTGTAGCGAAATCATGCGCTAACCTGACAGTATTGGGCATCTTGCCCTCTTCTGCCCGTGAGACGCGCAAGCGAAAGCAGCTGAGCGACTCTCCTTGCTCTGCTCATGGGGCGATGGCGGCGGGGACGCCGCCACTCCTTGAGGCCGAACCTTCCTCAAGACGACCGTAACACAGAGGATTCCTACTCATTCAGATAGATCGTCACCCACCGGTAATAGTTTTCACCCGTGACAACCTCGTCAATTTTCGTGTTCATTCTGGTCAACCATGTCTTGAGGTCCGCAGCGGCGGCGTCGGCAATGCCTTGAGTGTTCAAGGAGCAGATAGGATTGAGATACCGGTTGGCGGTAAGGACAGACGCAAGAATGCTTGCTAGGCCGAGCTTGACCTTCATAGCCACGCGGGAGCAAAGCACGCTGACTTCGGCCGAGATGCGGCTTGTCATATCCGCTTGGCTGCTATTGCTTGAGGCGGTATTAACAATATTTCTGTTCATGGTTTTCAACTCAGCGACGAGCAGCGAAAAAGCCCCGAGGTTAGAAGCGACATCTCCAACTTTCGAGACGAAAATGAAGACTGTCTTGGCATTTCCGCTTACAACCATTCCGCGGAAGTTGCCGAAGGTATTTCGAGCGGGAGAGTTCAAGAGCCAATTGTATTTGCGGAATGCCTGTGAACCCGAGATACGTTGAAGCACAGTGGAACTGTTGTCGGCGAATTCCAGGACAGAGTCAAATGAGTCTAGATTGAGTGTGGCCATAAGTACGGGGGAATTGTTTTTCTTGGTGACTTGGTTAACGTGATATTCGCAAAGAAAATCGGCGGGGGGACGTCAAGCACATATTTCAGTATTGAGAGCAGGCGCATCCAGATAAGCGGACAAGCTCAGCGCCGGAAGAAGTGCCAAGCGAAAAGGGCCAAGCTAGCGAGCACCATTCCGATGAGGGCAAATAAGAGCCACGGGGTGTGTTTGGGGACGATGACCGTGAAAGACTGCTCTACGAAGGGTTTGTCGCGGCCGAATGTCGCCACCACCTCGTAAGTGCCTGGTTTAACCCGGGAAAAATCCAGATGATGGCCGTCGTTATCGGTGAGCACCGCTTGGTTATTATCTTTGCGAACCACGGTGGTGCCTTGCCAATCGTACCCCTCCATACCGGCATGGCTGGCTTTGAGGGTGAGCGAATGCACCTTGTCCAAGACAATTTTGTCGGTCTCGGGGGGGTGCCCGTCGGCCCACACGGTGACTTTAGGGATATTGATCCAGAACGTGGCGGTGGCGGTTTTGCTCGTCGGTGCCAACTTGAGAGAGGCGGTGATTTTGATTGGCTTATCGTTCTGCGCGCCGTCCACGAACTTGCCGACGGTGAAGTTTCCGGAGTCGCCGCCGCTGACGCGGGAAGTGATGGCATTTTTGCCGCTGCGGATTTCGATGTCGTGGGTTTCGAGGGGAGCGGGATCAAGTGTGAAAGTGTACTTCTCTGATTTTATTTCCTTGTTAGCGGCTGGTTCGCATGGGTTCTCTGCGGTTGACTCCCGCAACCGCTTGTCGCCTATCACAATCTTCGGGGTGGCGATGGCGAGGGTGGTCGCTGCATGCAAGCCCGTTCCAATGTCCTGCGCTACGTCCAACACCAATTCATAGATTCCGGCCGCTAGAAAATCCTGTATTTCCGGCTTATCGAGCAATGGTGCGAGATCCAACGCCTTCCCATCCGTTAGAACACCGCAATTTCCCTTTAAAATCACTCGTTCCTCGGACTGAGGATTTTTGAGGGTAAGCACCAGATGCGAGTTGTCATCCAAGCCCTCGTCGATGAGGGGGACGGATGGCGGGGCATCCGGCAGATTCCAGTGCAGGGGGACGGCGCCGAGTTTGAGGCTACGTTTCACCACGGGCGAATACACTTCCACATGCACGGGTGTCTCGGCCTTGCCTTGGTAGATGAATTTCCCCAACAACAAGCCGTCGATCTTTTCGGTAAAAAACCTGATATCCGAGATATCGTCGCTGGAGTACTTATGATTTTTGGCTTCTTTTCCATCATTGAATGGCTCTTCACCGCTATGCACCTTGGCATTCTTGGTGGTGAGTTCTTTGGCTTTTGCCACATAATCCTTGACCGGCCAATTGAGGCAATCCTCATAAAAATCTGAGATCACTATGAGATAGTACGGGGTCTTTGACGGCTTGCTCAAAAACGAGCGAGCCACCTTGGCCTCTGCCAACTTGATGTGGGTGGAATTGTCTGATGACTTGAAAGCACCGTTCTCCAGCAATTTAGCGGCTAGCTCACCGGGGCTGCCAAGCGTCGGACTCTTGAGTTTGGCAATGAGTTCGCCAACCCGCTCATAATTGCCCAACGCGCATATCACAAATCGGGCGGACTCCTGCGCCAGCGGGTGGCCGGTCGCGGGGCCGTCCGCCACCAATTGCTTCAGATTGAGGACCGCAGGGTCCTCCCCCCTATCAGGTGCCTCGAAGCGCCAGGCTTGGCGACTCTCCTCCGCCACCTTGCCAGTGACCAGGCCGGCGACCAATTCGAGGGCGCTTTTCCGGTTGGCATCATCCACCGACTTGGACTCATCGACGAGCACCACGATATTTTTGCGTAAATCATCCGCCGCAGCCGCCCGCAGCGGCATGATTGCCGGAATCAGGCAGACAAAAAACAGGGCTTTAGACCGGGCAACCGAATTTATTTCTTGAATGAGGCGTTTCATTAGCTAGGACAGGGCTAGCCGTATTGATTCCTGCGGCGGGTTGCAATGTCAAAAATCGAGAACAGTCACACGTGGGGAGTGAGGACCGCAGCTAGGTTGCGGGCCGTGCATGCCGGATTTTCCGATTTGAGCCAGGAGGAACGCAGCGGCTACCTCAGCGACGAGATCGAGTACGCGCTGGAGGATGCGGCCGGAATTGCCGGAGAAACCCGCCAATCATTGCTGACGACATTGGAGGCGTATTTCCCGGTTTATGGCGATGAGGCGGCCCATGCCGCCGCAGAGCCGGCCGTCCGCGAACCCGCCATCTCTGGCGAAGCGCCCCGCTCGGAGTTGCCCCTGGCGACGATGCTCGAACAACTTTGCGACAGGGCCCACGAATTGACCCCAACCCAAATCCAAAAGCTCGCAGGAGTGCTCGCAGAGCATGGCTATTCCGGGCCGTCAAGCGCGCTACCCAAGCCCGTGGCTGACAAACTGGCGTTTCCGCTCACCCCGGCCGAAGTGGACGACTGCCTGCGCTCCATCAATCAATTGTGGGTTGAAATGGGAGCGAGCGACGCCGATGGCCAGGTACTCAGACTCAACCGCTTGCTCAAAATGCTCGGGATCCTAACCGGTGGGTTCCGGGACATTTATCGCTTCATTTGGCCGTTTTGGCGCGAAATGGCGACCCGTGAGCTAAACTCGCAGGTTTTCCCGGAATTTCCCAACGGATTGGAATCAGCGGTCGAGAGTTTCATCACCGGCGGCGAAGTCAATAGCTCAACGTTTTTCTCCGAAATTGAAAAAACGAAGAAAATTTTGGCGTCGGTGTTATTTGGCCTGCGCAAGGGAGCCGAGGAGTACGGCAAACTCTACGAACGTAAGTTTTCTACCGAGGCCATCGCAGACGCAGTGGCCATGGAGGAAAGTGCCAGCGATGTAAGCAGAATCCGCGAACTCAGCCGCAAGTGCTGGGACAAATACTCCCAACTCACTAAACACCAAACGGCCGATGCCATCCATGACGCTATCCTCCACAGCGTGGCCGAAGCGGCCTTTACCAAATTGAAATTCTCAGCCTAATCATCTAACATAACTGCCACCATGTCCATCCCGCAAATTCATTGGCACGAAGGGTTGTTCCTCCAACCGCACCACCTGCAGCGCTTGCAGAAGAATCTGCTAGACCAATTTGGTCTGGAACGCCGCCTGAGCATGCCATACGGCTACGGGGTGATCGAAGCCAAATTATCGCTAGACGATCTGCAGAACCAGCGTCTGCGTTTTCAAAAGCTCAAGGTGGTTATGCCAGGAGGAGCCGTGCTATCCTACCCCGAGAACACAGTCCTGCCGAGCCTCGACATCCGCGACGCATTTGCGCTCAACCCCAAGGGCTTCAACGTCTATTTGGGGTTGCCACACTGGTTTGAGTCCCGCAGCAACACCGTCGAGGGCGAAATGGCCGTCGGTGTCAGAATCAAACAGTTATATCGCGTACCCCAACAAGTACCCGAGGTGCGGGATGAAAATACCGGCGAAAACGCCCAGCCGATGCAATTCCGTTACTACAATGCCATGCTGCTGCTCGATTCAGACGACGACAGCGACATTGAGAAAATTCCGCTACTGCGCATTGTGCATGATGTGAGCCGCGAGGAGCCGTTTCCGCGGCAAGATCCGGCCTATGTGCATCCCTGTCTGATGCTCAGTGCCTCGCCGAGCTTGCGTGAGATGGTTAGAGACATTACTTCACAAGTGGAAGCCGTGCGCGAGCAATTGGCCAACATTGTCGCCCGCGGCAGTGAGTCCCACACGATAGGCCGCCTGCAACTTGAGCAAATCCTGCGGCTGCGCTGCCTCAACCGCTATGTGGCTAGGATGCCGGCCTTGTTGGCCATGGGCGAGGGCAGCGCGAGCGTGGCACCGTTCGATGCCTATCAGGAGTTGCAAACACTGCTGGCGGATTTGATGGCCTTGTACCCCGAGCGGCTACCGTTCAACTTGCTGCCCTACAAACATGAAAACCCCTATCCCTGTTTCCTGGGCACCATCGCGCTGATCCGCAACTTCCTGCACGGCTCGGTCACGCCCAATTACTGGGAGGTCAAATTTGAGCCGGGCAAGGATCCGGGTACACGGGTGGCCAAACTTGAGGACAAGCATTTCAGCACGCCCAACGCTTGGTTTCTTGGCATCAAGACATCGCTCGAACCCAGCACCCTGGTTGAATTGGTGGAAGATTTGGATCAATTCAAATTGATGCCAGCCTCGTTCATGGAGCGCGCCATCCGCGGCATTTCGCTCAAGGAAGAACGCTTCCCGCCATTGGAATTGCCCGCAGAGAGCGGCAGGTATTACTTCCGTCTCAACGTGACACAGAGCCGCCGGGTATGGGAAGAAACGATGAAGGAACTCGAACTGGTCGTGCGCTGGAGCATGCAGCGCGAGGTGTCTGATTTGCAAATCAGCTTGTTCATGACCATGGCCAGCGGCAAATAAACCACATTTTCCCCCCCACCCTACCATGGCTTCAACCAAGAACAAAAAGGGCAGTAGCGGCGGCGGCGATTGGGGCGGCGGCGGTGATTTCTGGGGCGAGTCCGCCGCCATGAGCGACACCCCACCCGCAAGCGCCGCAGCCGCCCAATACATGCCCGCGGCGCCACCGGCCACCAAGCGTCCCTTGCTAGAGCACCTGCAACCGTTGTTCCTCTATGTTTGTGAGCAACACCGGCTCGCCAAGGAGGCCAAGGGGGGGACCGTCTCCTTTGACACCGTCAAACAAACGGTGTTGGCCAAGCTCGCAGCCGTTGACAACTCCGCCAAACAAGACCCAACATTGCGGCAACACCTCGACAAACTCAAGGAACCCATCTTCTGGTATCTTGACTGTACCTTCGGCTCCCCAGACAACGCATTCGCATTCCGCCAAAAATGGAACGACCAACGCCTCGCCGACTACGGCGACGACGGCAACCTATCCGGAGATGACGCATTTTTTGACGAGTTGGGTAAAGAACTGGCTAACGATCCGCGGGATGAAAGCAGCAACGAACGCCTCGCATTTTACTATACCGCGCTCGGGCTGGGCTTCACTGGCAGGTATTTCAAACGCAATGCCGAGCATCGCAAGGAATTGCAATCCTACATGCAGCGCCTCTATCCGCGCGTAGCCAAGTACATGGACGCCGACGCCAGCGGCAAGATCACGCCAGAGACCTACCGCTATACTGACAAACGGGATTTCGTGGCTCCCTCGCGCGATAAACCGATGATCTTCTTCGCAGCTTTCCTATTGCTGTTAGGCAGCCTGCTATTCGGCTACATTTATTGGTACATGGAAAATACCAAAGACCTACGTGAGGCCGTCGGTAGGCTGCCGCTGGAACATACCGCTAAATAATCCCCCTCACTCAAACGATGAAGATTTTCAGTAAACTATCGGGGTCGATGACTGGATTGCTCGTGGTCATGGGCGTGCTGGCACCGTTGTTCATGTTAGGGGCCATCAACAACCCCCAGATGACAGGGGTGTTCAGTATTGTTTATATTAGCATTGGAGCGATTGCCGGGCTGGGCGTATTCCTGTTTGAACGCAGCAACCAATCCAAGGCCAAGGATTTCGCCAAGAGTGTGGAAACCAACGCCTCCAGCGCCGAGGGTCTCAAGGATCCGCAGCGCATTGCGCAGATGGACCACATGCGTAAGGAATTCCAACGCGGCATTGATATCTATAAAAAACATGGCAAAGACCTTTACAGCCTGCCTTGGTATGTGGTCGTCGGTGAATCCGAATCCGGCAAAACCGAGATGCTGCGCCGCAGCGAAATCGGTTTCCCCGATAAATTGCAAGATCGCTGGCAGGGCTCTGGCGGCACCCTCAGCATGCATTGGTGGTTCTCAAATAAAGCGGTAATCCTCGATACCGCCGGCCGACTGTTCGTGGCGGAGGGGGCCGAAACCGGCCAGAACCAATGGATCAATTTCCTCCAGATGCTCAAGCGCAACCGCCCGGATTGCCCTATCAACGGCTTGATTCTAGTCATTCCCGCCAACCGCCTGCTGACCCATCCGGATCCGGATCTGGAAGCCACGTCAATGGCCAAGCTCGATGAGAATGCCGGCCAGATTGCCAAGCAAATGGAGACCCTCCAAAACGAACTCGGCGTGCGCTTCCCAGTCTATATCCTCATCACCAAGATGGATAAGATGAACGGCTTCCGCGAGTTTTTTGGCAAAATCGATAAACCCGAGGACCGCTATCAGATGATGGGCTGGTCCAACCCCGCCCCTCTGGGTGAGCCCTTCGAACCACTGTCCGTGGCGGAATATATCCACTCCGTGGCCGACCGACTCAAGCGCCGGATGATGTCGGAACTGCGCAACGTGGAACCCGCGGAGAACAACGGCCTGCGGATCAATGAAGTGGACGGTCTGTTTGCTTTCCCGGCAGCCTTTGAATCCCTGAGCAATAAACTCACCCGCTACTTGCGCCATATCTTCACCACCGATGAATGGTCCGCCAAACCACCCTTCCTCCGCGGCATCTACTTCACCTCCGCCTTGCAACAAGGTAAAGTCCTCGACGAGGCACTCGCCGCCGCCATGGGCGTGCCCTTTGACCAAATGGATAGCTCCCGTCAAGACGATGGCCTGTCGTTATCCAAAAACCGCACTTACTTTGTTAGAGATTTGTTCCTGGATAAAATCTTCTCGGAAAAAGGCTTGGTCACCACATCTGGCAAAATCCAATCCAAAATCAGCGGCTGGAAACTTTGGGTGCCAGCCCTTTGCGTTGTGATGCTAGCCCTGTTCGGCCTGCTCGGCTGGTTAGCCATGAAGG
>JBAXOP010000081.1:0-18340 GCA_037133195.1 Verrucomicrobiota bacterium
GGATCTAGCTCGGAAAGGTAGATTCTTTGAGTGCTGTCGTTGAGCGGGCCGGAGCAGGGACGAGAGTCCTTGAAAAGCCAAAAAATTGTTGTCGTTAGGTCAAGGTGTCTTGTGCCTTCAAGTGTTGCGTCTTGGGTCTGAGGCGCAGTCTCGCTAGCTCATTGGTTGCGGATATCGTCCCGATTGTACTTGTCCTTGGGATTATCGGGATTGCTCTTGCCATCCTTGCCTGGCGACCAGAGATCGAAGTCTGGACTCTGGGCATTGTTACCCTTGCGGTAGCGGTATTCGTTCCTCCAAGGATCTAAAATATGCGCAGCCTGGCCCTTACCGTCTATCCACCCTTGTTTGTTATGATCTGGATCTAGCTCGGAAAGGTAGATTCTTTGAGTGCTGTCGTTGAGCGGGCCGGAGCCATCGCGGTTGGAATCCCAATACAAGTCCGAAAATAATTCGTTAGACATGTTTTTACCATCACTGGGACTGTTGTCAGAGCGTCCGGGATAGAAGCCGAAATCGAGTTTGAACTCTTCGCAGGCATTGGCTAGTAACTTGATCTGCATCTCCGCTGTTGAGCGCTTTTGCTTTTCCTTCACATAGTCCATACCCGCCACCACCAGGCCCGCGAGGACCACGATGATGGTGATGGTGGCCAGCATCTCAATGAGAGTGAAGCCACGGCGACGGCGATGTGAGTGCGTAAGCATGAGGCGTGGGAGTTAGAGTATTGCGGAAATGGCGTGCGGCGAGTGCCGCGCCCTGTTTTAAGACGCTTGACCCATCGTGGTGATGACCTTGATGAGGGGCAGGAACAATGCGAATACGACCGAACCGACCACCAACGCCAGAATCACGATCATGATCGGCTCGAGGATAGATGTCAGGGCTGTGACGGCATTGTCCACTTCGTCGTCATAGACGTCGGCCACCTTGAGGAGCATTTCCGGGAGTTGGCCGGTTTCCTCACCGACATCGACCATAGAAATGACCATATTGGGGAAGACGCCAGAAGCTTGGAGCGGAGTGACGATGGATTCGCCTTCTTTGACGGCCTCGTGGACTTTTTCGATGGCGCTGGAGATGACGACATTGCCGGCGGTATCGCGGGTGATGTTGAGGGCTTGGAGGATGGGAACGCCGGAGGTGACGAGAGTGCCGAGAGTCCGCGAGAAGCGCGAGACAGCACTTTTGCGTTGGATATCACCGAAGATGGGCAATTTGAGTTTGATGGTGTCGATGGCGACGCGACCGCCTTTGGTGCGGCCCCAGAGGCCGAAGAGGAAGGCACCGATGCCCACGAGGATGAGCACGAAGACGATGTTGGGGACGCCGTATGGGCTTTCGATGAAGAACTTGGAGATACCGAAGACGACCTTGGAAATGGTGGGTAATTCGGCATTGCCCATTTCGACGAACATGGTTTCGAATTTGGGCACGATGAAGATCATCAGGAACACCAGGATGGCCACCGCGATGAACATCACGATCACCGGATACACCATCGCCGATACAATCTTGTTTTTGAGTTTTTGGGCCTTTTCCTGATACTCGGCGAGGCGGTTGAGGACCACTTCCAAGACGCCGCCGAGTTCGCCGGCCTTGACCATATTGACGTAGAGTTTGTTAAAGATTTTCGGGTGTTGGGCGAGCGATTCGGAAAACGTGGCACCGCTTTGGACGGAATCGGCGAGTGCGGCGACAGTGGCTTGCAGGACCGGGTTAGGTTCCTGTTTACCAAGCACGGTGAGGCTGCGCAAAAGCGGCAGGCCGGAATCGATGAGGGTGGCGAGTTGGCGGGTGAAGATCATCAGGCTCTTGGGCTTGATGCGACCGCCGACGCCGCCCTTGCCAGCGCCCGCGCTTTTGCCCTTGGACTTGGCGGCCACCTTTATTTTGGCGGCACCTTTGGCTTTACCTTCCTCGACGATTTGGGTCGGGTAAAGCCCTTGGACACGGAGTTTCTGGATAGCTTCCGCTTCGTTGGTCGCGGAGACGACACCGGTGGTTTGTTCGCCTTTGGAGTCGAGGGCTGAGTACTGGAAATTGGCCATGGCTGGGGGGAGGGTTGTGAGGGGCTGGGTTGCTACTGGCAGGATTAAAGCAGGTGGTGGAGTGGAATGCGAATGGAAAAATGAATTGGCGTGGAAATCAGGTATATTTGAGCACTTCTTCGATGGTGGTGGTACCATGATAGATATTGCGCAAGCCGTCTTCACGGAGGGTGTTCATGCCCAGCTCCATGGCTTTCTGTTTGATGACGACGGTGGGGGCGCGGCCGGTGATGAGGTCGCGGATGGGGTCTGAGACATTGAGCAATTCGTAGAGGCCGCGGCGGCCGCGGTAGCCGGATTGGCCGCAGATATCGCAGCCGGAACCGGTGAAGAATTGTTTGTCACCGAGTTCGTGGGGCGAGATACCTAGTTGGTTGAGGATGGATTCGTTAGGTTCGTAGGGGCTGCGGCATTCCTTGCAGATAGTGCGCACCAAGCGTTGGGCGAGTACGCCTTCCAACGAGGCGGAAACCAAGAACGGCTCGCAGCCCATGTCGATGAGGCGGGTGATGGCACCGGCGGAATCGTTGGTATGGAGGGTGGAGAGGACCAAGTGGCCGGTCAGTGCGGCCTGGATGGCGATGGTGGCGGTTTCCTTGTCGCGCATTTCCCCGATCATGATGCGGTCGGGGTCTTGGCGCAGGAAGGCCCGCAGGATACGGGGGAAATCCAGGCCGATGGCCTCGTTGATGGGGATCTGGATGATGCCATCAATGTCGTACTCGACGGGATCCTCGGCGGTGAGGAGCTTGGAGTCGATCGTATTGATGCGGCGCAGCGCGGCGTAGAGGGTGGTGGTCTTGCCAGCACCCGTGGGACCGGTGACGATGAAAATTCCGTTAGGTTTCTCGATCGTCTCGGTGACGTAGTTGTAGATTGAATCGGGCAGGCCGAGGTTTTCGAGGGTGAGGTTGACCGACGAGCGGTCCAACACGCGCAGCACGACCGATTCGCCGTGGTGGGTGGGCAGGGTGGACACGCGCATATCCACCATTTTTTCGCCGACCTGTTTGACGATGCGGCCGTCCTGAGGGAGGCGGCGCTCGGCGATATTCATGTTGGCCATGACCTTGACACGGGAAATGATCGGCAGCGCCAAGTGGACGGGCGGCGGGGCCATTTCGTAAAGGGCGCCATCGACGCGATAGCGGATTTTAAAATCCTTTTCAAATGGCTCGAAGTGGATGTCGGAGGCCTTTTCCTTGATTGCCTGATAGAGGACGAGATCCACGTAGCGGATGATCGGGGCTGAGTTGGCCTCGGCCTCGAGATCCGCGGCGATGGCCGCATCGCCGGCGAGTTGCAACTGGCTGAGGATATCCTCCATCGCCTTGCCCTCGCCGCCGTAACAATCGTTGATTTTTTGTTCGACGAGGTAATCTGGGGCGACGAGCAGATGGATTTCGCGGCCGAGAGCGAAGCGGAGGTCTTCGAGGGTTTGGGGGTTGAGCGGATCGACCAGCACGACGGAGAGGCCGGTTTCATCGAACCTGATGGGCAGGGCACCGTGGAGGCGGGCCGTGCCAGCGGGCACCAGCGCGAGCAAGGCCTCCGGGGGGGTCCAGTTGCGGATATCGACCACCTCGGAGCCTAGTTCGGAGGCGACGATGGGCCAGACGTCATCGCGGGAGTGGACGATTTGGAAGTCGGCGAGGATTTCGGCGACTTCCTTGCCGCTGTGCTCGATTTCGGAGAGGACGTCCTGAGCCAACGAGCGATCGATGAGGCCGCGCGATTGGAAAAGTTCGATGAGCTGGTTGTGGTCCATGAGAAGAAAGTATTAAATCCTAAGCATGAAATTCTAAACGAAGAGAAGAGGTGAAGAGGGATGGAGCATGTCTTGAATTTGTTTAGAATTTAGGATTTAGGATTTCAATCTGCGTCCGACATGGTGGCGTGGACGACTTCGCTGCCGGAGGTGATGCCGGCGAGGACTTTGCGGATACCGTCTTCGCGGAGAGTGCGCATGCCCAATTCGCGGGCGCGGCGGCGCAGTTGGGTGGTGGTGAGGCCGGTATTGACCATTTGGCGGACTTCGTCATCGATGAGGAACAACTCGAAGATGCCCATCCGTCCGCGGTAACCGTTGCCGCGGCATTTTTCGCAACCGATGGGACTGAAGATGGTGGCGTCGGCGACGCGGCCGGCATCCAGCGAGAGGGCACGCATTTCCTTTTCGGTGAGGTCGGCGGGGCCCTTGCAGATGGGGCAGAGTTTGCGGACGAGGCGTTGGGCGAGCACGGCACGCACCGCTGAGGCGATGAGGAACGGCTTGACGCCAATATCGGCGAGACGGGCGATGGCCGAGGGCGCGTCGTTAGTGTGCAGGGTGGAAAATACCAAGTGACCGGTCAGCGAGGCGTTGATGGCGATATTGGCGGTTTCCGCATCGCGAATTTCCCCGATCATGATGATATTAGGCGCTTGGCGCAACATGGCACGCAGAGCTGCGGCGAAGGTCATGCCGATATCGGTTTTGACCATCACCTGGTTGATGCCGGGCAATTCATATTCAACGGGATCTTCGACGGTGATGATTTTTTTATCGGGCCGGTTGATGACGTTGAGGCAGGCGTAGAGGGTGGTGGTTTTACCGGAGCCGGTGGGGCCGGTGACCAGCAGGATGCCGTCAGGCAGGCCGAGGAGGCCCTCGAACACCGTCTGGTCGTCAGAGAAAAATCCCAATTCCGGCAAGCCGAGAAGTAGCGCGGTTTTATCCAAAATACGCATGACGATGGACTCGCCATGATTGGAGGGAACCGAGGATACGCGCAGGTCCACCTCTTTCTCGCCCATTTTGAGTTGGATGCGGCCGTCCTGCGGCAGGCGTTTTTCGGCGATGGACATGGTGCCGCTCATCACCTTCAAACGGGCGATGATGGCCGGCAGCAATTTTTTCGGGTGGTTATCGACCTCGACGAGTTTACCATCGAGGCGGTAGCGGATGCGTACGGAGGTTTCGAGCGGCTCGATATGGATATCGGAGGCGCGCAGGCGGAAGGCTTCGGTAAGGGTTTGGAACACCAAGCGAATGATCGGCGCGTCATCACCATGCGATCCTGCCTCCGCGTCCTCCGTCGAAATCGTCAACCCCAAATCCCCCGCCTTGCCTGCTTCAACCCCGTAAATCTGGCTCAGATGCTGGATAATATCCTTGGGCGTGGCACAGGCTAGGTTCACCTCCCGCCCGATCACGTGCGGCAAGCTGTCGAGCATTTCAAAATCCAGCGGGTCGGCCACTGCCACCGTCAGATAAACCCCGTCGTCCTGCACCGGGATGACCCGATAGCGCTTGGCGACCTCATCGGAGACCGTTTCGGTGAGTTCCAGATCGTAGGTGAAATCGGCGAGCCGCACAAACTGGATACCGGCGTTGGCGGCGAGGGTGCGCGCCACATCGTCTTGTGACAGACTGGTGGTGGACAACAGATGTTCGACGATGGTCTCCCGGCCGGACAAGGCGGAGCGTGCGTAAATAATCTGCTCAGCACTCACCAAGCCGGCTTCGGCAAGCAAATCTGCAAGGTAATCTTCGTTGGAAAACACAGCGTTGGGAATCCGGATTGATGGTTTGTGACGATTTTGGCAAACACTCGCCGCGCGTCGCGTGTCCCAGCTTTGTCAAGTCCCCCCGCCTTGTCAACCAGCCAGACAAAAACAAATTCACGTATTTTTTTCAGCCCCCCAAAAACCCCTACGATGTAGGTATCATGCCTATGCAACGACCACCGGGCATGCGCGTTTAAGGAGAACGGGCGGCTTTCGCCTCAAAAGCAATTCCTTAGCAGTAAATTCCTTGGCAAGTAGAGTTGCCTGGATAATCTCAGCTGCAAGTGGATTTCCCAACGAATCTCACCCTCATCCAACCCACCCGTGAATTTGCCATGAAATCGCCCCTGTTGCCCACCGTTGCTCTCGCCATTGTCACCTGTTTGCCCTTGATCCGCGCACAAAACAAAGTTGTCATTGTCCCCAGGGAGGGTAAGCCCAAGATAGTGGCCATCGACGAGTTATTCAATCCGGCAAAACTCTGGGCCTATACCGATGCCACCCTTGAGGCGTCGTGGAAGGATAAGGGCTTCAAGTGGCTCTCCGCTCAGGTGAAGGATCACGGGATGATTCGGCGCGACAACTGGGGCTTTGATCAAATGAAGATCACGGCGTTCGGCGGCAGCAGAAACGTAGAGGAAATTTCCTTCCTACTCAAGGCTGGCAAGCTTACAGAGGTGGCCATCGCCATTTGGAATAAGGGCGATTCGCAGAACGCCGAAGTCACCGAAAAAGACTTTAACGCCATCGTCGATGGCTGGAGCGCCGATCTGAGTCGCTGCGTGGCGCCCAAATTCGAGGACCGCGGCAAGGATAAAACCAGTGCCGCACGGGCCGATCGCCGGATGTGGGCCGGTAAAGCGATGATGGCCCAATTGGAATACAGTGGCGGCAAGGAAAAGGTCCGTGATCCTAACACAGGCCACGAACGTACCGGCAAAAACTTCAAGGGCGAATTCATTCGCCTGCGACTCCTGCCAAAACCCTCCAGCCTGGTCGATCTGAATACCAGCACCGAGGGCCCCGCAGCAATGCGGCGCTCGGATTTGGGCAAATCCATCAAGCGCGAAAGTGGTGGCGAGGTGTTTATTTCGAGCATTCCAATGGTTGACCAGGGCGACAAAGGCTATTGCGCCGTGGCTACCGCCGCCCGCGTGTTTAATTACTACGGGGTGCCGGCCGACCAACACGAAATGGCACAGATTGTAGGCAATGAGTCGGGCGGTGGCGGCACCAACACGGATGAAATGGAAACCGCCTTGCGCAAAATTGCCGGTAAGTACAAAACTCGCTTCCAAACCGTGCTCGACCTCGATTACTCCAGCCGCAAGTACCAAGCGTTCATGGTCAAATACAATCGGGCTGCCAAAAAACTCGGCAAAAAAATTCTCGATACCGATCGTTTCATTTATTTCCTCGGCGGCCTTGATCCAGAGGTGCTGCGTGAGGTCAATGGCACCGGCCAAGCCTTCGAGCGCTTCATCCGAGTCGTCCACGAAAACATTGACAAGGGCGTGCCGGTGATGTGGGGCCTGCAACTCGGACTGTTCCCCGAAAACGGCGAAAAGGCCCGCCAATCCAAGGGCGGGCACATGCGTCTGATTATTGGCTACAACGACACGACCAAGGAAATCCTCTTCAGTGATTCCTGGGGGGCTGGTCACGAGAAAAAACACATGGCCGCCGCTGATGCCTCAGCCGCCACCATGGGCCTCTATTTGCTCCAGCCGTCATCGTGAGATTCGTGATTCCTATTTCGGAATTCGGTGAAAAATGCTTTGGCACATTTTCCTAGACAATTCAATGAAGATTGCCCCTCTGACACCTCCCAGTCCGGCGGAAAAATTTTCTCGTTTCGCGCTTTCCCAAGCACCAACCCTGGTTTAGCTTAGACCTCACCATGAATATTCCACTCATTCCTGCCATTCGTCTCGGCATCGTGCCGACCCACCTGCGCTTCGTAGGCGGCTTGGTTCCTGATGCCACCGGCAAGTATTCGCGCGATGCCGCGGGCGAGATCTGCGTGGTCGCCGGCATGCGGGAGCTGTGCGCACTCTCGCCAGTCAAACCCAGTTGCGTGCAAATCTCGTTTTTCCCCGGTAGCGATCCGGCGCAAGTCGATGAACTCGTCACCGGCCTCAAGGCGCTCGACCTCGAAGTGGACTTCATTCTGATGGTCGGCGGTGTCAATCCTATGGACCCTGCGGACGAGGATGCCGTTGTCGCACAGCTGTTGCCTAATCTCAAGGCGGCCATCTCACACGGCGCCCGCAACGTGTCCTCCACCTCTATCGAAGGTTGGATGAGCACCGATCCGCGCCGCGATGGTGCCGCCTTCGACGCCGCCGTCGCCCAAAACGTCAATGTCCATATCCGCGCCTATCATGAGGCCGGGCTGGCCAACTCGTGTATCGAAAACTGGAACATCGAATTCCTCCGCCCAGGCGAATTCAAAACATTCACCAACTTGGAACGTAGCTGGGCATTTGTCAGCGCCGCTAACAAAGCACTCGGCAATAATTTCTTTAAACAACTCGTCGATGCCGCCCATTGCGGCGATTCCGGGCTGAGCATCACCGACAACGCTGCGCTCATCGCCCGCATCGCCACCGCTGGCGAACTTGGCTCATTCCATGCCTCCGCCAAAACAACCCGCGGCTGCCTGTCCACCGACGATGGTTGGATCGGCGCTCTGCTTACAGCCATGGCCAAAACCGGTGAATTGCGCCAGGTATTCGTCGAACTCTTCGACCATGCCGACCCCGCCCTCGAAGCGCTCCGCACGCTCGATCCGGGCCACGGTATCGATACCCGTGATGGCCGCAGCTACAACCAGGTGGCCGCCGACGGTCTAACCGATATCGCCCGCCGCCTCAATAATCTCGCCGCCCGCGGCATCCTGTGACGGGAAATAGGCATCCTGCCCAATACTGTCAGGTTAGCGCATGATTTCGTTACAGAAAGCTCCGGGCAGGATGCCCGGGCTGCAGTGGCGCGGTCATCCTGCCCGCTGCCTCTTCTTCATTCCTGCCACTGCATGAACAAAACTGCCAGCATTGGGCGGGCCGCCCGTTGCCCTGTTTTAGTTGAAAACCTAGTCATCGGTTGCCGAGCTTCCCGTTGAGGCAACATGTTTGACCGGGCTTAGTGGTTAGAGTCACTGCCTTGTCCTGATAGAATATCCGGCAGGGGCCGCCTTGCTTGGAGCGAAGGGTCGCCTCGGTCAGTTTGCCCTCGCGCCACGCGACGTCCACCTCGAAGCCGCTGCGGGCGCACATGCCCCTAACACTTCCGTCCGGCCACGCCGCGGGTAGCGCGGGGAGAAGCTGGATGGCCGTCATCTCGCCCGCCACGCCGGCGAGTTTGCCGCCGCTATCGTCGAGTGTCGATTCGCCCGCAGCCTGCGATTGTAGCAACATTTCGCCGATGCCAGCACAGCCGCCGAAGTTGCCGTCTATCTGGAACGGCGGGCCGTTGTCTAGCATGTTAGGCAGGGTGCTGCCCTTGATCAGGTCCTCGACCATAGATAATGCATGATCGCCCTCTAGCAAGCGTGCCCAGAGCCCGATTTTCCACGCCTTGCTCCAGCCCATGCCGCCGTCGCCGCGCAGCTCAAGGGACTTGCGTACGGCCGCGGCAAACCGGGGCGTCTCGCGCGGGGTGATGCGCTGGCCGGGCATCATCGCGTAGAGGTGCGAGACATGGCGGTGCTTGCGTTCCGGGGCCTGCATGTCCCAATCGCCGATCCATTCCTGCAACTGGCCCGCTTTGCCGATTTGCAGCGGCGGGAGGCGTCGCTGCGCCGCGCCGAGCTGCTCGCGGAACTCCTTGTCCACGCCAAGGATGTTAGAAGCGGCGATGCAGCGCTCGAACAGGTCGCCGATCAACTCGAGGTCGAGCGTGGCGGCATAGGTGAAGCGGGCGCCAGCGCCGTTAGGCAGTTTGTAGGTGTTCTCCGGTGAATACGACGGATTGGTCACCAGAGCCCCGGGGAAAGCCGTGCCCGCTGGTGCCTCTGTTAGAAAATCCAGCATGAATTGCGCGGCATCTTTCATCGCCGGATAAGCCCGCTGCCGGAGAAACTCCTTGTCGCCGGAAAACGCATAGTGCTCCCACAGATGTTGAACCAACCAGACGCCACCCATCGGCCACACACCCTGCACTCCATCGACCGGGGCGGTGCCGCGCCACAGATCGGTATTATGGTGAACTACGAAGCCGCGGCAGTTATACCAATCTTTGGCGGTCTTTTGTCCCGCCACGCGCAGGTCGTCGATGAGGTCGAAGAGCGGTTGGTGGCATTCCGCCAGATTGGCGGTTTCCGCGGCCCAGTAATTCATCTCGACGTTGATGTTGCAGGTCCATTTGCTGCTCCATGATGGCCACAGTTCTTGGTTCCAGATCCCTTGCAGATTCGCAGGCTGCCCGCCCGGCCGCGACGACGCCAATAACAGGTAACGACCAAATTGATAGTACAGCGCCACCAGCGCCGGATCGCCGGCCTTGGTGAAGTTGGCGATGCGCCGGTCGGTCGGCAGCGCCGCCGCCGGGCTCGTGCCCAAGTCCACCGCCACGCGCCGGAACAGGAGTTGATAGTCGCTTAGATGGTTTTGCTGGAGCTGCGTAGATGACTTGCCGCAAGCCGCGACCAGTTGCCGTTCTACCAGCATCTGCGAATCAGCACTGACATCGCGATAATTCTTAAAGCTGGTCGCAGCGCAGAAAACCAGAGTGGCGCTGTTAGCATCGCGCACATTGAGATGGCCCGCCTCGCTCTCGATCACACCCCCATCGAGCAACACGCGCAGCCGTGCCTCGAACTTGAGCCCCGGTTGCTCCCATCCGGCGCTCCAATTCTCAGAGCCAGCACGCGGCGGCAACTGGCCGGCCAATCGCAGGGTATTCTTGCCCGCCACCTGTGTTAGAATGCCCGGGTGCGGCGTATCGAGTCTCACTTCAAAGGCAAGCTGTCCGGGCTTGCTACAACTCAACCGCATGACGATGGCTTGGTCGGGAAATGACACGAACACCTCGCGCTTGAACTCGATTTCGCCTATCCGATAGATTGTTGTGGCCATTGCCCGGTCCAGATCAAGGCTGCGCACATAGTGATCGACCTTGTCATGACCGGGGAAGCGCAAATGCAGGTCGCCCAGCGGCTGGTATGGCACTTGAAACGGTGGCTTACCTAACATTTGCCCGCCCAGCCTTTCAGCTTCCGGGATTTTTCCGGCGAAGATAAGGCGACGCAGCTCGGCCAGATGCGGACCGGCCTCCGGGTTGGCGTAATCCTGCGGTAGGCCGCCCCACAGGGTGCTTTCGTTCAATTGCAGACGCTCCTCGGCTGTTCCGCCAAAAACCATGGCACCCAGGCGTCCGTTGCCCACCGGCAAGGCATCGTCCCACTTGGCCGCTGGCTTATCGTACCAGAGTGTCAGCAGAGACGCATCCGCCAGCAGCGCGGCACTCGTCAGGTGTGTTAGAGCGACGCACACGAACCCTGTGATTCCAGTGTTTCTCAAACAATTGTGGATTCGGTCTGGTGTCATCGATGGTGCATAACGTTGGTGCCGACTTCGTTTCTTTCAGGCTATCGCTGGTGCCCCCACGCGCCGGGGGACCACAGTCGTCTCTCGGCTGTGGGGAAGACAGGCGTCCTCGCCTGTCGTTGGGATTGTGTCTCAAAGGCGGCGTTGTGACGCAACTGTCGGGACGGCTGGTTTCCCTAACATGCGTAAACAACTGTTTCCCTTGGCAACCTCACCAAGAGTCGCTGCGGAATGGTCCCGCGGGCAAACCTTCGCGGTTGTATAGATTGGCACCGTCTGGATTCATCTCAAAGGCATAGCGCACCGCAACGGGTTCCTTCACGTCGGGTGAGGACACCACAAGCATGCCGTGGTCGATAACCGCCTCCGCCCAAGACCATTTTCTATCGGCCCCGGCGATGGCGATGCGGGTGAGTTTATCGCCCTTGGCTTCGGCGACCGCGCCTCTGCCATCTTTCTTGCCAAGCATCAACCCCGAGCCGGCGTGATCAAATACCACCCGCGCCTTGCCCCCTTCTATCATCAGCGCCTTGAACAACGGCCCCGATACCTCCAAATTCTTTTGGCCGTAATCGCGGGCCAGCGCCCATCGCGCCAGGCGCAGGCCAACGTCATACTTATTGACCGGATGAATGTTACCAGACTGAGCCAGCGGTACGGTATCCATAATAACCGCCATGCCGGTGTTGGGAATCGACATCGCCTTCGTCTGGGCTTCGCGCAATTTTGCCCATCCGTTGCCACCGGCTGGATCCACAGAGGGCGCTTGATAATTTGCGAGTTGCACATAATAGAACGGGAAATTCCCCTGTCCCCATTGCTTCCGCCAGCCACCGATGAGCGCCCGCATCTTGTCATAATACGTCTCGCCCTCGCTGCCGTTGGCTTCCCCTTGGTACCACAGCGCGCCTTTGATCGGAAGTCTTACTAACGGATTAATCATCGCATTATACAGCCCGCTTCTGTCGGGCTTGGCATTGGCAGGCGCGGGTTCCTCGTCGCTCGTCCACGGTTCAATCTTGGTGCCTCCCCAGTTGGTATCGATGATGCCGATTGGCACCCCGGTTTTTTGCAAAATCTCGCGGGCGAAATAAAATCCCACAGCGGTGAACCCAGGCGCGCTCGCCGGTGTGCACACTTGCCATGGCGTGGCTGTCTGCGCATCGCTCTCGGGTTGGCCGGATTTCACATTCTTAATCTTGATGTGGCGGATTTTCGGTAAGTCGGCTGCTTGAATGTCGTCGGCTGCCCCCAGACACGGCTTCAAAACCATCGCCATGTTCGATTGGCCGGAGCATACCCAGATATCCCCTATCACCAGATTCTTCAAGGTCAAAGTGTTGTTGCCCTGCACCGTAAGCTCCAAATTCTCGCCGCTCTTCATCGCTGGCAGTTCCAACGCCCACTGGCCCTTGTCGTCTGCCTTGGTCGCCACCGTAGTGCCCGCCATCGCTGCACTCACTGCCTCCCCGGCATCCGCCCACCCCCACACCCGCACCGCCACGCCTCGTTGCAACAGCATGTTGTCGGTGAAAATTTTCGGCAGACGCACGTCCGCCGCAGCGGGTAGGGCGCTGGCGACTAACAGACTAAACAAGACAAGGTTGGGCTTGTGACAACGGCAGACAGGGCGGGGCGTTTTCATGATGAATCGAGTGGGCCATGCTCGGTCCAGCATGGCCCGGAGCAACCGTATCCGTGAATCGGCCCAATTTGTCAAGCCCTCAGTACGCCAGAAATAATCCCGGCTAGGCGCACATGCCGCCCGCCGCGCCACCAATTGCATATTCCCCCGAGCAATGCAGAACATAAAGCCTTCTAAACTGACTTTACCAGCGGATTGATAATGAACACCTTGGCCTGCTTCAAAGCGCTAATTATTAGCTATTCGTGGAATTAACTTGGCATCTATCACGCGTTTTGATATGTGCTAACCATTCATTCGGGATCAGGCACATGCAAATTATTAACCAACTCAAAAACATGAAACCATATCATTTGCAGTTTAGTCGCTTTAATCTACCAGCCAGCCTCACGGCTCTCGTGCTACTCACAGCTCATGCCAGCGGTACCACGCCCATCGTCGGTGATACCATCAACACCAACCTAACCGTAACCGGTTGGGGCACCTTCGCTAACGGTGTGGATCTGGGCTGCAATGGCGAACTGTTGCTCAATTGGATCCCCGCTGATGCCGCCAACCCGCTCGGCACCGCCACCTCCGATATAGCTATGTCGCAGGGTTCCTTCCTCTGGCGCGACTCCATCACCCCGACCCTAGCAGTACGCAACAAAATGAGGCTCGATCCGTCCAATAATCTAACCCTATTCCGGTCGGATGGCTGCGCGGGACTCTTGCTCGATCCAGATAACGGCAAAATCAGCGTGCTCGCCACCGGTACCAACAGCGGTATCTTCTTCGGCACCAATATCCTTCCTACGCTTCAGGCCGCCTCTAACGGGTCTGCCATCTTCCCCTCCCAAGTCACCCTCCGAGGCGGATTGCTTCTCACCAACGGCTGCCTCCAAGTAAGCTCCTCCACCCCGGCCTCCTCCTCTAGCGGAGCCTTAACAGTAGCCGGCGGCATCGCCGGCGGCATGGACGCCTATTTCAACGGCGTGCGCGTTGGCAGAGGGGCCGGCAATATCTCCACCAACACCGTCAACGGTGCTGGTGCACTCGGCGCCAACACCACTGGATATAACAATACCGCCACCGGTTCCTCTGCCTTGCGGGTCAACACCACCGGTTACTACAACACCGCAACCGGCCCGTATGCCCTCAGTTACAACACCTCCGGTTACTATAACACCGCTGCCGGCCCGTATGCCCTATTTTCCAACACCACCGGTTACTATAACATCGCTGTCGGCCCGTTTTCCCTCAGTTCCAACACCACCGGTTACTCCAACTCCGCCGCCGGCCCGAATGCCCTATGTTCCAACACCACCGGCTCCTTCAACACTGCCACCGGCACGTGTGCCCTCTATGCCAACACCTCCGGATGCTCCAACACCGCCTCCGGCACCTATGCTCTACGATACAACACCTTCGGGTACTCCAACACAGCTTCCGGCACGTATGCCCTCTATGCTAACACCACTGGCGGCTCCAACACCGCCTCCGGCTCGTATGCCCTCTATACCAATACCACCGGATACAGCAACACAGCCTTGGGGAATTATGCTCTTTGCTCTAACATACTTGGGAGTAACAACGTCGCCGTGGGTACCAATGCGGCATTCTACCAAGCTAACGGCAGTACCGCACTGACCAATTCCCAGAGCAGCATCTATATCGGCGCCTATGTCAAAGGCAAGGACAACAATGACAGCAATTCCATCGTCATCGGCTCCAAGGCCGTCGGCGAGGGTGCCAACACGACCGTCATCGGTAACAGCGCCACAACCAAGACCCACCTCTACGGCGAACTTGTGGCGGACACTGCCACTATTAGGGGCTACCCGGTTCTAACGACACAATCCGGGACCTCTTCGTCTCTCACCAACTCCGCTACACTGGCGCTTGGCAACAGCGCCTCAGCCTCCCAACAGGGTGCCATAGCCATCGGTCAGTATTCAAACGCCTCCACATATTCCGCATTAGCTCTGGGTGATTTCTCCTATGCCGGCGGCAATTACGCAGTTGCTATCCAGGCAGGATTTGCTACGGGGGAGGCTTCGTTTGCCGCCAATTGGGGATGTGCTGGGGGTGACTACTCACTGGCCTTGGCCGTCGGACAGGCAAGAGGCTTTGCATCGGTCGCTATCGGAGGCTTGAATAATACCACTTGGCAGTCCAATTGCGCAATGGGGATTGGCTCAGTCGCTTTGGGCGGCCAGAACAATCTGGCGTCGGGTGCCTATGCCTACGCGCTGGGCAGCAAGCTGACTTCATCCAGCGCCTATTGTTTTTCAGTGGGCTCCCAAAATTTATCCGCCAGTTACCCCATCACGCCTATCGGTGAAATCGGCTGGGTCGAGGAATCCACACTGTTGGAAGTCGGCAATGGCAATCCCGACGCCGCATCCTTCGAAACCTCAAATGCCATCACCACCCTCAAGAACGGCCAGACCACCCTCACCAACAAAGCATGGAAGGCCAATACCACCGCACCCTTAGCAGACCCAGGCCCAACTACCGACAGCGGCGGCAACGCCTTGGTAGTAGAAGGACACACTGTCCTCAAGGGCAAAGTCGTCATTGAGCAGGCCCAAGGCGACATTGCCATGGGAATCTATGGTGACAACTGAGGTTTGCTCATGGCTTTGGATTATCAAAAATATAGCAACCAACCACCCCACTTCCATGTTCGCTACACATACTAACACGCGCTCTTGGTTCAGTCGCTTTCTGACAGTCTTGGTGCCGGCAATCGGCATGACGCTCTCTGCAGCCCCGCCGGCATGGTGGTCGCTGCCAGATGCTTCTAACCATACGGTTATTGATGCCTCCGTCACCGATGCCAATGCCAAAGGACCGGCCAACATCGGCCAGGCCAAGTTCATTGTCAAACGTGCCTTGGATGTTCTCAACTCCGTGGATCCGTCACTGGCTACCCAGGTCCGTGATAAGTTGTCCCGTAACCAACCCAACCCGTCATCCCCAGACGAATTGCTGCCTGCAATTGTCGATTTAGAACTTCCTTGCGAGCCTCTGCCGGACGACTGGCACGATCGTCAGCACGCCCCGCTGTTGATCGGCCATCTCAAGGCTCTGGCAACCCCATTCTATGATGTGCTGCACCTGACGTTGCCGATCTGGTTAGATAATGAAGCATCAGATCCCGCCCAACAGGGCCAACTCCAACTCAATGGCACCAAGGATCACGCGGATCCATCCAACTACTACCCGTGGTCCTCGGACACAGGCACTTGCCACAACCAGGCGCTTGCCACCATTGGCCAACTCAAAGCTGTGTTCTCCCTGCGCTTGGATATGCTCAATGCCATCCTTGACTCTGATCATGACGGCCTCACCAACGCCGAGGAAGCCTTGCAGCACACCGACCCTTTCAACCCTGACACCGACGGCGACGGCATGCCCGACGCCTGGGAAATTAAATGGGGCTTGGACCCGCTCAATCCAGCGGACGCCCTCACCGACACGGATGGTGACTTACTATCAAATTTGGCGGAGTACAAGGCCGGGACTACCCCTACCGGTATCTATCAGGTCGATGTTCTGCCACTTGGCACTAACACATTCTTTCACTCCGCTTCAGAGGATGGTTCGGTCGTCATGCAAGCATCTTTGGTGTGGGATCCAAACACCTCCCTCGAATTAATCGGCGCTTCTGACGCCGCCGGTGCCCGCACGGTCGCTCCCATGCCGCCACCCATTTGGAACTCGCTGGACGACATCGTCGCCGACCTTGTGCCGGGCGGCTTCCTCAACGAAGGTGTTACTCTAACACCATGCGATCTTGCTTCCATTGATGGAAACTTCCGCGTTTTCCAATCTGCCACCGGAATGCGGATTTTCCACCGACCCGGATGCCTCATGACGAAACTTCAGGATGGCATCCCCTGGCAGGTAATCAATAACAATGGCCAGGCACTCGCTGTCACCGAGCGCCAAGTTGCCGCCGCCGGTGACATCCCGGAGCACCTCGAGAGCGACCTCTGGATCGCTTATGGCTACTACAGCTACAACTACACCTGCACAGTACCATTCCCTGCCGTCTGGTTCCCGGCTACCGCCCAGCCGACGATTGAGGCGTTCTCCGACTCCGGGGATGTGCTCGTGCGCCGGACACTGACTAACTCGGACGATGGAAGTGTGACTTATGAAACCTATTTGCTCAAAGTCTTTTATGACAACTTCACCCTGGTTCGCCTACCGGCCCTACCCGGTGAATCCATCATTGCCATCTCTCCCGACAACCTCCGCATGCTCGGCTCCGGCCCCAAACCGTTCCAAATCACCCCGGACGGAACTCCATTCCTGCTCGAATCCCTCCAAATTCACACCAGTCCCTCGGCCCAGCCGTTCGCTCTAGCTTCTATTTATCCAAACCCTCTGGTTCCGCACCATATCTCCTCAGACGGCCGCATCACCCTCACCACCACCGATGCCAACCACCAAATCATCCTTCTTCAAATTACCCCCGATGACGACTCCGATCATGACGGCTTGAAGGACGATTGGGAGAAAAGCTTCGCCCAAGGATTGCTCGCCTCAGGCAAGTCTCCGGAGGATTGGGGCCCACTTTACGCCGATCTGCTGGCCGGTAACCTCACTCCCGACACCGATTACACCGGCGAAGGCATCACTGCCGCCCAGATAGCCAACATCTTCAGCAGTCCTCCGGCACTCCAAGCACCCGACGGCATCTCAATGCATTGCCAAGAACGCCGTAACCTCCTTGCCTGGGCCAGATACGTGCCGTCGTCGCAAAATGTCGACGATACCATTGAGGGAATGTATTGTAACGGGAACAACGGGTATTACGGCCCCACTTTCGAGGTGACAAGTCTCGCACAGCTCCAGCCGCAATTCCTAGACACAAGAATCCGATTGAATTCTTGGGATGAAAACCATGGCTATTGCGCCCGGTCCCAATTCATGACGTGGCAATACAGAGGCGACCGGCCCCACACCGAATACTTTGGTGATCTCGTCCAATCCCGAATCCAGCTTGTCACTAGGCAAACGTGCCCCGTTGACCGATCCCTAGAGTATCTTAAACTGACAACTCGCAGATATTACTCAGGTGGTTGGAACGGCACCCCTGAAGTCGTCAATATCGAATCAATAATGCCGGTCATCCCCGCCGGAACCCTCACCTCCGAGTGGATCGAACTCATCCCGCCGATCGTCGATAGTTTCGAATACGAAATCTCCCTCTTCCCGGTGCAACTGGCAGTCGATGCCAACCGCGACGGCAAGATTACCTTCGATGGCGCCGACGCCACCTCCGAAGACAAGCCCTTTGTCTTCTGGGTCAACGACGATCATGACGTCAAAGGCCCCATAGACATGGACATTATTTGCAATACTCTTGGTCAGTTCGATGCCTTTGATGGCGTCAAGGACTTCCAATTGAGCCAAATCATCTGTACCCGCGACCTTGAAGACTTCACCCGCCTGCACCTCTCCATGGCTAGCCTCGGCGAGCAGATCAAAGATGGCACAATCACGGTGGGCTTGGAGTTCGTTCAAACCACAGGCAACACGTCCATCAGCAT
>JBAXOP010000082.1:0-18296 GCA_037133195.1 Verrucomicrobiota bacterium
TTAAGGCAATCGACTTGGCAATCGGTGCCAACCGGCTTCCCAGGTCATTCCATTCCGCCAGGCTGAGGTCACCGAAAAACTCGATTCCGGTGGCGGTGACGGTAAACTTGGGATTGGGATTCATAATGGCTGTCGGGTTCATGGCTCGTCCTTTTTGTTTCTGGGTATCCATGTTCCCCTTTTTCCAGCTAATGAATCGTCCCGACTACCTGAGAATTCACTTGGGCGGATAATCGGCCAGACGCGCGGACTGCCGCCCTATCGCAGAATATTCACATTCAATGGATTGCGAAGAATCAGCGGCACCCGGAGAGGCCCGAATTTTGTTCCTGGCACCGAGAGAATCGGAGGAATTTCGCAAAAACGGCCGTTCCGAAACCCGGTTGAAGGGGTTTTCCAGGTCGTTTTGAGGTTTTTTGCGGGCCGGATCAAGCGTCGAAACCGCACGGGCATTTTCCTAATCAAGGATCGCCAACGGTTCCTTTGCGCATCGGGCGCCCCCTGTGTTGAAATGGTCAGGATGCCATCGTGTGCCAGCTGGTTGGCCTGCCATGGCTGATGTTTGGACCCGGCCAACCGGATCGGACTCGGATACACCACCTCGCCTTCCTCAGGCGGCGGAAGACGATGGCGGTTTCTGGATGTCGGTACCGGAATATAGTACGCCCGCAGCGCGGAGGACTTCGGCACTGGCATCGCTGTTCCTGAGCCGCCGAGCCTGCCACTTCCATCGCGGCGTCAGACACCCAACTCGCGGTGCCGAACCCGAAAACCGGCGACAGGAACGAGGGCAAGCGCCAGATCCTGGAGGGCATGAACGGGATTGAGGGTAGGAAGCGCGGTCTCAACCCGGACCACCGCCTTCTGCTGCGAGACTTCCGGCAGGGTCAGACGGACTCCCGCTTTCGGGCCTTCCCCTGGGAAACGTCACCTGAGGCGTCCCGGCGACAACCAGATCCACATCGCGATAGAGGCCGCCGGACAGGACGAAGTCACACATGGCAACAACGCCGAATCGTTTATTGAAGATTAACATGTGCGTATTGTTGTTTTTGTTTCTTTCCTTTCAGTTTTCAAGAAGTTTGACCATCTGCGGGATGATGGCTGCCGCGAAATTCGCATGTCCCCGGTCATTCGGGTGCAGGCCTCCCATCAAGCCGTTAGGAACTTCAAGGTTTTTGGCGACTTCGGGTCCCAGGTCAATGATGGCGATCCTGGCATCCGCGGGACGGGCCTTTTTGCGGGCTTCGACGGAGCCTTTCAATTCCTTGGCGTAATACTGGCCAAAGGGGATGAGGATGATGATCCGGGCATTGGGTGCGCTGTCACGCAAGGCTGCCAAGCACTGCGTAATGCTGGCGGCGGTGTCGCTGGGGTTCGATTTGTGCAGGATATCATTGGTCCCATAGTTGATCATGATCATCGAGGGTTCCTGGCCGGTTTGACCGTAGGCGCTGATATGCCCCCGGGAATCCAGCAGGGAATGATTGTTGCCGTCGATCTTGTTCCAGCGGCTGGCCACATCGTCATATTGGCCGCCGATTCCGTTAGTGGAATTTCTGATCGTATAATAACCGGGAACGTCTCCGGGCGGGGCGTCGCCCCGGTTGATCCAGCCGCTCCACCCGCAGGAGTTCAAGTGTGTTTCTCATAGTGGATTCCTTTCGCACTAAATTATTCTTCCCCATCGTCTGTGCGGAAGGGAGAGGCCGGCAGACCCTCCTTGTTATAGAGCTTGTTGCCCGTTGGATTGGTGATGCACGCGTATTGCACGGCAAGCGGATTTTGGATGTCAGGACTTGAAACCACTACGGTATCGCCGTCGATCACCGCATCCGCCCAGGACCACTTCAGTCCTTTTGGTTTGGAAGGATCCGCTGTGGCGAGCGCGAAGCACCCGAGTTTTTCCGCAGGAACCTCCTGCATTTGTTCCTCGCCGTGTTTCTTGCCGATGATCAGCCCCTTGCCGACATAATCAAACAGGATGCGGATTTTCGCCCCCTCGATCTTCATCCCCTTGTAGAGAGGGCCGCTGCAAATCAGATCCTTCCTTCCATAGTCCCTGACAAGCGCCCACTGGGCCAAACGATTCCCCGCATCCCGCTTGTTGTTCGGATGGATGGCGCCATCGTCGCTGGTATCAATGGTGACCGCCATGCCGGTGTTAGGAATGCTCTTGAGGGCTTTGAACTGGGTCAGGCGGAGCCCCGCCCATGCTTCCTCGCCTGCACCCAAGTCATTGGGCTGACCGGAAAAATTCGGTAATTGAACGAAATAAACCGGGAAATCGCCCTGATTCCACACCTTGCGCAAGCCGGTGAAGAGGGCGTTCATCTTGTGCGTGTA
The DNA here is from genome assembly GCA_037133195.1 of Verrucomicrobiota bacterium. Taxonomy (GTDB): domain Bacteria; phylum Verrucomicrobiota; class Verrucomicrobiia; order Verrucomicrobiales; family Akkermansiaceae; genus Luteolibacter. Next base: position 2,347 of record JBAXOP010000082.1, read on the forward strand.
GATGCCGCCTTCAGGGCCATTGGCCTCGCCTTGATACCAGATCATCCCTTTGATGGCGAACGGAATGAGCGGAAGGGTGTGCGGTGTGAAAAGATTGCCATAGCCTGAATCCCTTGAAGGGGCCGGCAGCGTTGGCTGGGCTGGAAACGCCTTGCCAGTACTGATCGTCGCCTGTGCGGTCTTGAGCCAGCCATCCAGCACAGGCAGCGTCTCCGCCAAATGCTGGCGATAATCTATCAGTTTCTGCAATTCGATCTTCTTCAAGACCGGCGACGCATTGAAACCTTCGAGCGGTATCCAGGGTTCAATGGCGGTCCCGCCGATGGAGTTGTTCAGCAGGCCGATCGGAATGTGTGTCTCCCGATGGATCCGGCGGGCGAAGTAAAACCCGGTGGCGGTGAAATCACCGGCCGTTTTCGGCGAGCAGACTGTCCAGCCATTGCCGCCACGGTTATGGCGGATGGCGGGGTATTCCGCCTTGACCACATCCTCTTCCGTCTTGAAGTTCTTCATCACCCATTCCATGTTGGATTGTCCGGAACAGAACCAGACATCCCCCACGAGCACGTCGGCAATGGTCACGGGCTTGTTGCCGGTCAGGGATTTGATGATCAGTTCGGCAGGCCCGGCGGACACCTTCAGAACGTCCAGCCTGACGAGCCACCTGCCATCCTTGTCGGTTTCGGCCGCTTTTTCCTGCTGTCCGAACTTGACCGTAATCTTTGTGCCTGGCTTTGCCGTGCCCCACACCGGCACCGGCCTGTCGCGCTGCAGCACCATGTGGTCACTGAAAAGCCGGTTCACCGCCAGATTATCTTGAGCCAGTGCAATGCCGGCGACCCATCCAATCATCATCAATCCAACTGTCAGTATTCGTTTCATTTTTCGGTTCTTTCTTTGTTTTGTTTGACGGCTTCTGGTGGATTGGGCGAATGGGCCGCCGTCGTCGCAGCGCGGATATGGAAATTTTCTTCATGGGCCGGCCTTGGTCGCAGTTACGCGCTTATAGGATGACTTGAAACTGTGCTTGCCCGATTTCACATGTTTTGTCTCATCAGGGAGAATCACCTCGGCACTGGCTCCCTCCGGAATCACAACATCAAGTTGCACCACATCGTTTGCCCACGTCCAAGACACCGTCACGTCGCCATGCGGCGTCGTCACAACGCCTTTCGCCCACGTCAGATCGCAGACCGATGGGCGGATTGCCATCGTCTTGAATCCCGGCGAGATCGGGGTCACGCCAAGAACACGGGCAGACATCTGCACCAACGGCGACGAACACCAGCCGTGGCTCAGATCCCCTTTGCCCCACATTTCATGGAACGACTGCGTTTCTTTCGCAATGTTGTCATTCCAGCGGCGCATTTGATCCGTGCCGTATTTGTCGAACAATCCGGCATGGTCAATCGCCTGGAAAACCCAGTGCATGAACCAGGGCTGCGTGTTGGGTTTTCTCTCCACCAACACTTGATCCACAATCGCCGCCTGCCGGTCCTTCGGAGCAAGGTCATAGAGCACCGCGAGCAGGTTGACGTGCGGACTGAATGTCTCGATGTCCTTATCCGCCGGCAGCCAGGTAAATGGCTTGACGGAAGTCTGGAACGGTTTGCCATCCCGGTACAGTCCTTTCCCAGCCACCCAGAGTTCGCGGTTGAATGCCTCAGCGATTTCACGACGCAATTGCGCGTATTTCTCCACGCGATCCTTGTCTCCCATCAATGCCGCAACGCGGGAAGCCAGTTCCATGCCGTGATAGTAATATGCCGTCAGATAACCCTGCCCGATCACCGCCGGCGGGTGATGGCAGCCGAAGCCGGCAATATCCACCCAATCCATGAACATGTAGTTGGGCGCTTCGGAGATGATGCCGTTCTTGCCGCGCCACGAGGCGTAGGTTTCCAGCAACTCATGCGCGTACGGCGCCATCTCCTCAACGAGCGCCTTGTCGCCGGTGAAATCGTAGTAATCCATCAACATCTGGAGCCAGCCGATTGAGTAACTGGTGTGGAAGTTGTGGTACTTCTCGTCCTTCAACAACCAAGCGAACTTCCGCACGTCCTGGCGGGTCAGCCACGGTTGGGCGAACGCGTAGTTGTTCACCATCGCCTCGATCAGGTAATCGCCTGGATCGCTGATCGGCTCCTGGTGGTTCGGTGAATCGAGATGATGCGTTTGCAGGCAAATCTGCACCGTCCACCGCGAGATCTTCCAAAGCCGGTTCAACGTCTCGTCACTGCACTCAAACGTTCCGCGATACTCGACGGGTTGGGACGTAAACACCGCGCCCGCATCCAGAATCTCAACCGGCTCGGTGACATTCTTCAACTCGACGGTGAAGGCGGGCGCAATCTCATCCATGAACGGAAACTCTAACGTCTGCCCGCCGCCGCCGAGCTTGAATGTCGCCTGCCGGGTGGCCTTGAGGGTCACCGTTGCGCCTTTGCCGCCTTTCACTTTCAATGTCGGATAGCCGCTCAGCACCCGGTCGAACACCACCTTGAAATTACCGTCTTTCGCCAACACCTTGTTCTCCGGCAATCCCTCGATCCGCGCCACCGGATAGCGCGCTTCCATCAATGGCGGTATCTCGCTCGGGATCAACGGCGCCCAGATATCCTGCACCGCCAGGGCTGGCGGCCATGTTGCGTCATCAAACTCCGGCGCCTGCCAACCGTAAGCATCATCAGCCGGCACCCCACGCCACGTCCCATCGGATTTCACGGTCAACTTTTCCTGACCGGGCACGGCCATCTCTGCTTCGAAAAGAAATCCCGGCTGCCCGCGCGACACCCTGAAACCGATGGGCCATTGACGAAAGACTTTGGCTGCGATGACATTCTTGCCCTTCGTGAAAAATGGCGTCAGGTCGCGGTAATCATAGAACCAGCGGTGCGTGTCCCCGCCGGCGTAATCCCTGCCCATGTCCACCGGACCGCGCGAGACCAGCCGGCCATTGACGTAGAGTTCATACTTGATATCAGCCGTCATCCACGCCGCGATCCGTTGCGGCGTATCGGCCAACGTGATCTCTTTGCGAAACCAACTGGCTTCCGGAGCGTCGCCCACAACCCAGATCCACTCCGCCTGCCACGGCGTCGGTTTCGCGCAGCGATTCTCGAAACGGTACCCCTTCGTCTGGACGCCCTGCTCATCCACCACTACCTTCATCCCCGGATACTCGATCGGCCCGCCTGAATCGACCGGTGCGGCCACTGCCGCACAAGCACCCATCAAACCGGCACATACCGAATTTTGCATCAATGTTGATGTTCTCATTGTTTCTTGGTTATCTTCACTTGCATTACCCTGACTTCTGATATCACTCAATTCCAAGAACGATCACCGTATCCACCGGGTTCCATTTCACATCCTCGGGCAGCGACAATTCAACAGCATTGTCAGACTGTTTGAATTTCACTTCATTGCCGCCGAGCAGGAGTGAAGCTTTGAGGATCTTCCGGCCATCGGCGAGCGCAGGGAGGCTGATTGATTTTCCGGCCTGCGGGATCAGCACATGGACATACACCGTTGAACCATCGAGAGAGTCTGTCGCCACTATCGGCCAGGGTACTGCCTTCTGCTCGATCTTCAGGATCGTGCTGGGTCTTGTGTTGAGCAGCGACACCTTGCGCTCGCGCCACAGTTTCCCGAAATCAGCCATCATCGCCCTCACCTTGGGCGCATAGCCGGTGGCGTAGGGCGTCAACCCAATGTCGACGCCGCACTTCTTGCCTGGACATCCGTTGTGCCTCGCAACCGCCCGGAAGAGTTCCTCCACTGGGATCACAACTTCATCGCTTTGATACCACCAGTTTTTCAACGGAAGCAGACAATGCTGGTCATCTGCCCCATGCGCAAGCTGCCCGCCCTCGGGGGCACACCAAGCGTCCTCAAGGGAGAGTCCGGCCGGGACGTAGGCGCCCGAGTTCTGCCAGAGCACCGCATCCGGGTTGCCGGACCGCAAGGCCACGGCCAGCCGTCCGGCATCCGGAAACAGCTTGCCCGAATGTTGATCGATCCAGTAGCCCGAAACCCGTTTCCCGTAGCGCTGGCTAATTTCCTGGAACAGCCCCAGCAGGAAGGCATCCCATTTGGGATTAGGCCAGAGGCCGAGCTTCGGGCCGGGCTGACCGTTCACTTCCGGCCCCCAGCCGAACAGCGCACGCTCCTTTTGGGACAGGTCGTGCTGGTCGGTCGGATGGACGTAGAGGCAGAGCGCGATGTTGCGCCTGTTCAGTTCATCAGCCAGGTCGCCGAGCATGTCGCGCTTGGACTGGTGCGTGGGCATGCCGATGTCCGTCATGACCTTGCTGGGCCCCAGCAGATTCATCGACGCATGAAAGGAGGTCATGATCACATATTGCGCCCCCATATCCTCGACCGCATCGGCAAAGGCCTTCACGTCAAAAGCCTCGGCATGCGCATCCAAATCCCAGGGCTTTGGATTAGGTTTTCCGTACGCGAAATCAGACTGGCCCGATCTATAATGCACGAAAATGCCGATCTTCGCATTCATCATGAACGCGCGCCCCGGATCCGTCGGGCAGACGGCCCGGGGGGTGGCGGGCTTGGGTTCAGCGCCCAAGAGGGTTGTTACAGTGAGCAGCGCGGCGAAGCCGCCAAGCAGGGTGTGTTTCATGGCGAGGTTTTTCTTCTTCATTTTTGCTTCAATTGCGTGACAGTTCACCGCCCCGGGTTTCATTGTCACTTTCATCGTTATCCCAGCATATCGATCAAATAGCTTATTTTGCGGGTGGATACAACGCGAACTCCTCAATCGTCGGCACTTCGTTGGCCTTGAGGATATTTAACCGTACCACCTGAGCGCGAACGGGAGTGAACTCGATGGGCTTACCCGATTCGATGGCTTTGCCGTGGCACAGCTCCTTCCACGTGTCGCCCTGTTTGTATTCCAAGGCGAACTCCTGGGTGCGGTAGAAGGTCTCGATGATCTCCGCCCGGCCAATCGGCTGCTCAGTGCCTAAATCGACTTCCAGCCATCCGCTGCGGGCTTCAGGGGCCGCGCCCCAACGACTTTGTTCGTCGCCGTCAAAGGCCATGCCGGGCGCGCAGCCCGGTGCACTCCAAACGCTGGAGGCGCGGGCGGGCTTGCCTTCGGAAAGCGGCACTGACCTCGGCGCGGGCCGGTGCTTAATCATCTCGCCGACCTGGCGCAGGGTCTGCACGTCGATGTCCCGGAGCTTGCCTTCGTAGTTCGGGCCGAGGTCGAGGGAGAAGACGTTCCCGTACTTCACCGCGCCCAGGTAATCCCGGAAGATCTGATCGGCTGGCCGGCAGAGCGCGTCGTGCTTGGGCAGCGAGTAAAACCACTGCGCACCGCCGTCGTGGTCCGGCAGGATCGGATAGGTGAACTCCCCGACCAGGAAGTCCTTCACCGGCCCCGGCTTGCCCATTTCCCCGGCACGCAGGTCTCCGGCCCCGCCGCCATTGAAGCCGACAAAGCACTCGGGCTGAAGCGACTTGCACCAAGCCACGGTTTCCTTGTGGCTCATGCCGCCGTCGCCTTGGGCCGTGTCGAACCAGATGAATTCAACCGATCCGTACTGGGTCAGCAACTCCTTCAGTTGCTCCTTCTTCATCGCGGGAGTATAGCCGCCGGGATGGTAATCCTTGTTATCGTTGAACTCGCCCTCGGAGAAATACAACGCCAGTTTGATGCCATTCTTGTCGCAGCTCTTGCGCAGTTGCGCCAGCACATCGCGGCCCAGCGGTGCACGCGTCACCTTGCGGTCGGTCGTCTTGGTATCCCACAGACAAAAGCCGTCGTGGTGTTTCGTCAGGAACAGGATGTAGCCCATGCCGGCCTCCTTGGCCGTCTGTGCCCACTGGTCGGTGTCGCAGGCGGTGGCCTTGAAGGTGGAAATATCCTTCACGCCCGGAGTCCATTCCTTGCCGGAGAAGGTACTGAAACTCCAGCAGATGAACATACCCCACCGGAGATTTTTGAGTTCCTCGGCCCGCTTCTGCATGTCAACCGCGTCAGCGGCCCAAAGCGAACGGCATCCGGCCACGGCGATGCAGAGGGCCAGTGCGACCAGGGACCTGTTCATTATTCTGTGCGCTATCATAGTGCTAACTCCTTCATTGTTGGTTTGTCATTTTTGCTTCACTTGCGTGACAGATCGCCGCCGAGGCGGACCACCGTCCCCGGTTTCATCGTCAGCGCCACTGTTTTTTCGCCATAGCGTACCTGGCAACTCTTGCCGGTAAGGCTGTGCACGGTCGCCGCGGTCAGCTTGCCGTCCGCCCACGCGATATCCACCTCGAAGCCGCCGCGGGCGCGCAGGCCCTTGACCGAACCGGTGGGCCACGCGCCGGGCAAGGCCGGCAGCAGATGCACCTCGCCCGCTTGGCTCTGCAGCAGCATCTCGCAGACCACCGCCGTTGCACCAAAGTTACGTTGTTTTCCATCCGCAGGAATCATAATAGCCTTTGATGTCATTGCTTTTCAGTTCCGATGATGAAACCGGCATCCACCCAGTCCGCGTGATCGGCGGCAATGCCGTCACCTGCGTCGGTCACGATGAGACGCAGATCCTTGAAACGGGTGCTCAATTCCAGATCGAACGCCCAACTGCGGAGCGACCTATCGGAAAGCACGGGAGACTGGGCGATCAGCACCGGCTTTTCGCCCATCTCCTTAAGATCGCCGCAAACCTGGAACACCACACTGGAACGCGGATCGTTCTTTTGCGAATCGTCAATGCCGACCACGGCGACAAAGCGCGTGGCCTTCTCCGGGATCGGATAGACGGAGATGGCGTGGGCGTGGGCGCCGATACCTTTGGCGTAGGTCTTCCCGTCAATGAGTAAGGGTCCGCCGCTGATGGACTTGTTGGGCACGGGCTCGCCCCAGCCGTTTTTTACATCGGTGGCTTTCAGGTCGCTAAGGTGGATCGTCGGCGCGGGCGGCGTGGCAGGACGTTCCGGGGCTTTGAATGTGATTTCCACGGTAGCGGAGGGTGACTCGGTCTCATTCCAGCCAAGAGCAGTCACACGGTAATGATAGGTGGTGCCGTATTTGACGGTTGTATCGGTGAAGGCGTTGACAGTGGCGGTGAAAACCAAGCCGTCGTTTCGCTCGATCCGATAGGCTTCAGCCCGGTCATCCGCCCATGTGAGGCTTACGCCGCGGAAGTCAGCGACTGCCCTTAGCTGGGTGACCTCGATCTTGGCCGGTTCGAAGCTGACGGCCCATTTCACTTCACGACTGGTAGCGCTTGTTAGGGTGACACGCAGTTTCGGTCCGTCCTGTTGGAATGCCACCTTCACGCCGGCCGCATTATCCTCGGCGGAGACCCTCGCGGCCGTGGCGCGCCAGGATTTCGCGCCGACTGGCAGGATGATGCGCAGTTCGTAGCGGTCGTTTTCCACCACCTTGCTGGTGCCAGACAGAGCAGCTTTCGCGCCGTCCCATTTCTCGTTGGTGACATCGACGATGCCTTGGGTGACGTGGCGCGAAGTGCTCAGAAGCTGGGGCACATCCGCAACCGGACGAACCGCGAGAATGCGGCAGGAATTTCCCGGTAGCGACGCCGTGATCGTGTCGCGGAACGGGGAAATGAACTTGTCCTCCCAGAAATCGAACGCGACATATCCGCTGGCGGGTGGGAGGCCGATGCGGGCGACCTTGATCGATAGATCGTCCTTCCTGTCGCTCCAGTTATAGAGGGCCACGACATCGCGGCGGGCCGCCTGCCGGGTGTCCGTTAGAAGCCAAACCTTGGCGACATCGCTCTCGAACACATCGACCGGCCGGGCCGCGAGGCCGTGCGCTGGGATGCAGCGTTTCACGATGTCGAGACGCTCCGGCGGGGTTTCCGGCATCCAGTCACTGGTATAGAAAAGCTGCCCGGAAATGGCCGTCCACGCGGCGTTGAGCCGCGCGCGGTCAAGGGTCATGCTCGTTCTGACAAACACGCAGTCCGGATCGTTCCACCAGACGCGGCCATTGAGAAACCACAGCCGGGAGCCGTGGGGCGAGCCGATCAATCCACCGGTGTCCGGTCCTATGCGCATCGCATCCAGCAGGCCGAAGGTGCCGCCGAAGGAGCGCATGTTCTGGGAGACGCAGCAACCTAGCAGGAAAACGTCAGGCCCAGCGGCCTTGCGGACGAGGCGGGTGCCGTCGCGCAGGGCCTCGATGTTGGTTTTGTCGGGGTTCTGAAACACGGCGTCGCCGATGCCGTCCTCGACATAGCCGTCGTTGACATAGACCGGCCTAACAGCGCTGCCGGTCGAATAGCCGTCCATCTTGAAAAACCGGTAACCCCAATCGTGGGAAATGCGTTCCACGATGCTTCTGACATGCTCCTGCGCCGCAGGGTTCGTCATGTCCAGGCAGGTGCCGCCCCATGCGGTTTCGTAGGGGTTGCCATCGGGGGTTTGGGCGAACCAATCCTGATGGTCCTTGAAATAGGGATCCTTGGAATTCCCGGCGAAGGGCATGAACCAGATGCCGGGAACAAGCCCGAGCTTCGAGATGTTGTCCGCTGTTTTTTTCATGCCGTTTGGGTATGGGCCGTTCGCCGCGTGGGTCGTGAAGTTCTTTTTCGGGCCGTTGCCCGCGACTCCCTCCTGCCACTCGTCGTCGATCTGGATGAACTCGAAACCGAATGGCTTCAACTCCTTCGCCGCGACCGCCGAAACTTCGGGCAAATGGACCTCATCGCAGGCACCGGCGTGTTTCTCCATATACCAAGTGCAGAATCCGGCTTTCTGGCGCGGCAAACGGATGGAATAAACTTTGGCAACGGCATCCGCATAGGCTTCCAAACCGATGCGCGCGTCGTCGAACCATCCCATCACAAATGTTTCGGTCACGGCATCCGCACCCGGTTTGATCCGCAGACGGCCGTAATCGATCTGCGCCTGCATGCGCACCACGCCATCCTTCACCGGCGAGAATACCACGCCGCTTCCACGGTCGTGGGTGATCCAGCCGCCGACCACACCGCTCCGGGAAGCGGGGTCCGCGATGGATAGAAACGCGTAGCTTCCCGGATTCTTCTCCGGGGAAAGCAGTCCGCCGGTGCCGAGTGTTTTGACTTCAGACAAGGCGGTTCCGGTTTGCACTTCGGCGGAGACCGTGCGGACCTTGTTGTGGGTCTGAGGCTCTGTGGATTCATTGTGCAGGCTGCCGCTGAACAGCACAAAGGGCAGACGTGGATAAAGCGTGATGCTGTTCCTATTTCCGTTAGGAGAGATGATTTCAATCGCCTGACCCTCGCCGAAGGTCTTGTCCTTGATCGGCATGACCGCGGCCTTTCCGCCGCCGATTTCCAGCCTGCCGTTCTTCGCGAAGGCTTTTCCCGACGGCTTGTGAATGATGGAGAACTCCGCCACGGTGGCATGGTATTCGACCGCGTAAACCGCGGTTTCGATTTTCAGATCCGACTCCGCCCGTAACATCGGGGAGAGCAGGATTGCGGCAAGGGCGAACAATGGGGTGACTTTCATAGGTTGCTTTTCTCTTTTGTTTCACTTGCGTGACAAGTCGCCGCCGAGGCGGACCACCGTCCCCGGTTTCATCTTCAGCTCAACAGTCTTTTCACCGTAGCGTACCTGGCAGACCTTGCCGGTAACACTGCGCACCGTCACCGAGGTCAGCTTGCCGTCCGCCCACGCCATGTCCACCTCGAAGCCGCCGCGGGCACGCAGGCCCTTGACCGAACCAGTGGGCCAGGCGTCCGGCAAGGCCGGCAGCAGATGCACCTCGCCCGCCTGGCTTTGGAGCAGCATCTCGCAGACCGCCGCCGTGGCGCCGAAGTTGCCGTCGATCTGGAACGGCGGACACGTGTCGAACAGGTTCGGGTAAATATTATTCTTCAAAAGCTCGGAATACATCTTGTACGCATGATCGCCATCCAGGAGGCGCGCCCAGAAACTGATTTTCCAGGCCTTGCTCCAGCCGGTGCCGGCATCGCCGCGGGCATTCAGCGACACCTTGGCCGCTTCGGCAAGAACCGGCGTCTTTGTCGGCGAGATCTGGCGACCGGGATGCAGGGCAAACAGGTGCGATACGTGACGATGGTCGTTCTTCGGATCGTCGCGATCAACCATCCACTCCTGCAACTGTCCCCATTTCCCGATTTTGGGCACCAGCAGTTTGTCACGCATGGCAGTTACCTTCTGGCGATACTCCGGATCGACACCAAGTGCCTGCGAGGCTTCAATATAGTTGGTGAAGAGATCCCAGATGAGCTCCTGGTCAAACGATACACCGTCTTCGCGCGGCCCCTGCTCCGGTGAAAACCCCATTGGCGCGACCAATGTGCCATCAGGCAGCGCCTTGAGCCGGTCCTCCCAGAACTCGCACACTTCCTTCATCACCGGATAGGCCACGGCCTTGAGATAGGCCTTGTCACCTCCAAAGGCATAGTGTTCCCACAAATGCTGGCAATACCAGGCGCTGCCTGGCGTGTTCCATTCCCAACTCGATCCGCCAGAGATATTATTCTCGGTCTGCACGGTCCACCCGCGCTTGGATTTGAAATAAGCCGACGTCTGCTCTGTGCGAACATCACGCAGGCTGAAGATATAGTTGAGCAGCGGCTCGGCGCATTCCGGGAGATTGGCTGGCTCGGCCGGCCAGTAGTTCATCTGGATATTAATGTTCGAATGGTAGTCGCAGCGCCACGGCGGATTGTTGCTGTTGTTCCACAGTCCCTGTAAATTGGCGGGCAATGCGCCACGCGAGGAACTGATCAGGAGATACCGACCGTATTGAAACAACAGGTTCTCCAATTCCGGATCCTTAGCGTTGGCCTGCCTGTAGTTGGCCAGCCGCTTAGAGGTCGACAGGACCGCGCTGGCGGTGTCCGTCTTGCCGTTGTCCAGGCGCACCCGGTTGAACAGCGCCTCATAGTCCTTGACGTGTGCCGCCAGCAAATCGGCGTATTGGCGTTTGGCCACCTTGTCGAGTTGCTCTGTCACCTTGCGGTGCAGCGCTTCGCCGGTCCGCCAGCCTTTGACACGCTGGTTGAGATAGTCCGTGCCGGCGCCGACCATGAGTGTCAGGCTGGTGACGTTCTGGAACGCAATGCCCGCGGGCGTCGCAGCCAGTGTGCCGCCGTCGTTGATGACCAGGATCTGGGATTCATATTGCAGGCCGTTATTCAACTTGCCAGCGGTTGTCAGACTGTTAGATCCGATCGCCGGTTTGGCATCGTGCCCATCCTTGAAGCTGACTGTGCCGCTGTGGCTCCCCGGCTTGTCGGCGGTATAGCGGAACACCATGACCTGGTCGGGAAAACTGGCAAACGCTTCGCGGCGGAAAGCGACGCCGTCGCAGGCATAGGTCACCGTGTGTACCGCCCGGCCGATATCCAGCTCGCGCCGGTAGTTCTCAACGGGCTTAGTCCGCGGCAGCGCCATCTCGAACTCGCCGAGATTCTGATACATGCCCGTGTCTTTTTCGTCGCCCAGCCACAGGCTGTCCTCGTTGATTTGAACCGTCTCCTTGTCCGCAGCGCCGAAGAGCATCGCGCCCAGGCGGCCGTTGCCGATGGACAACGCTTCCGACTCCCAGCCTCCTGCCGGCTGCTCATACCAGAGCACCTGGCGTGCAGACGGGGTTGTCATAGGGTCAGCGGCAAAACTGAGCAAGGCCGGCAGTCCCAAGCCCAATAGAGCCGCCCCAAATACTTTATTGACGAATAACCGATGCGTATTGTTTGTCTTCATTTCATTGATCCTTTCAGTTCCACTATTTCGGCTTGACCGTAAATGTTCGCTTTACGCCGGTCGTACTCAGCTCGTAGGTGACGCCGGGTCTTGTCGCGAAAGTATACACGTCGCCGTTTTGCACGGCGGCGACAGCGGCCCCGCCGGTTGTTACTGTCAAGGCCTGACCAGAGGCCGCCCATGGGTTCTTCACCCGGCAACGCCGGCCCTTTTCGCTGGTCAGCGTAACGTTTTGCACGGTGCCGCTCTTAAGTTCGGCGGAGACCAGGAAGGCCCCCACCGCTCGCAGGCGGACAAACCTCGCATCGCTTCCATCCCACACGGGAAAGAATTTCAGCATGCCCTCGGTACTTTGCAACAGCATGCAGTTGACCGCCTCGATCGCCCCGACGATCTCAATGCCGCCCCCCTGCTGATAAAACACTCCATTCGGGCGAAGCTGTGAGGTCAGCAGCGCATTCATTTTGGCCAAAATGATGCCGGGGTCATACCCGCACAGGACTGCCGCCGGGTAGATCTCGCAGAAGGAGTTCATCTGTCCCCAGTAATCGCGCGTGGCGATCGTGTCACGAGCAATCTGCGAGAGGACGGGATCGTCCATCCCCACCTGCTGCGTCGGGAAGACTGGATAAAGGTTATATGGATAGGGATTTTCCTCTGCCCCGCTCCCCTCGGAAAAAGCAAACACCTTCTTCCCCTTGTAGTCGATCAATGGATAGGCAGGCAAATGCGCCAGGATCTTCTCCCACTTCTCCCACTTGTCGGAATCCTTATGAAGGTCATGGCTGATTTTCAGCAATCCCCGGTAGAAGCAATGCAGGTACGCCACCGCCGTGACGGCGTTGAAACTCTGCTGCCGTGCGCCTTCCGCCACGCCACTGTCCTTGATCACATAGCGGTTGCCGACTGGATCCCACACCAGATAATTGTCCCAGAAATCCGCCACCAATCTCAGAAAAGGATAAGCCGTACGCTCGGCCCACGCGGTGTCAAGGGTGTAGTCATAATGCTTGAGATAAGGAAGGGCACTTTCCACGGCATCGGTTTTCATGTCATAATCGCCAGGCGTGGAAATAATCCCGAACGGGCCGATGCCCGCATCGAACTCGGTTCCCGCAAAATTCTTGGATTTTGCCAGGGCTACGCCGCCGGCCGGGGCATAATCATTAATCGCCTGGTAATAGCCCCCCGCCAGTTCCGGTCGATTGCTGGAATAGACTCCGTAGTAAACCGCCTGTATATTGTAATCAAGGTGATAGTCCCCGCACCAATCCGGATCATCCGTTCCATTCCAGCCCCATATGCCCGCAGGCATTTTTCCATCGCGGTTGGAACTGGCCAGAATATAGAGCCAGCCATAATAATATTTTTCCAGAAGCGCTTGACGGGGAATTTGAATATAGGATTTGTTCCAATAGTCCTTCCACCACCCGCGGTGGGCGGCATTCCATCCAACAATTGTCGGCTTCTTTACGTTGGTGAGCAGGCCAAGCGCTCCGGGGACTGGATCCGCAGGCGTGAGCGTGAGAGGCATCTGGTTCCCCGTGACATTGATGGCAATCACCGCGGTCACGGTCGCTCCCGCAGGTACGCTGAAGGCAGCCGATACGGACGATCCGGCAACGCTCAGCGTACAAGGAGCGCCGAAGATTTTGGCCGCCATGGCGCATTTCATGATGAAGTGTGCCGGCTCGTGCTTAGGCGTTTCGCGTTCCACCCAGGCAATCTGGCCTGGCTCGTCCACCCCGGCACGCTCGGTCGTTACCGCGCCCCTCCCGAAGTCCGTGTGTGGTGCGATGGTTTCCATGACGACAGAACACGGACTGGCACCCTGATTCTGAACCTCCACCACCAGGTAATTCCCGGCAGTGGCCGTCACCCGTGAGACGATCTGGATTCGATTTTCCCGTTTGGCAAAGATACCCCTGAGTTCCGCCTGGTAGAGATCCTGCTCCTGGCGGTAGGAGGCTCCGGCCAGCGAAGGAATGGAGAAACGTATCTCCCCCGCGCGCATGGGGGTCGCCCATTCTCCAGGGCTCTTCAAGCGGCTCAGCCAGAAATCATTCTTGCAGACATTAAACACATACGCGTCCGGTGTGCCCCGCGTGCTGACCAGCAAGTCGCCATTCCCCATGAGATCGGCATTCTGAAAGTGGGCATCGGCGTTGGGCGAGTTTCGGACGAACGTCTGGGAACTGACAATAGCCGACACCTCCTCAGACACCTTCGGGGTGCCGTTACCGAGGGCCTCCACGCCGTGGATCATGGCGGGAATGAAGCAGGAAAAAACAACGGCCGAGGCCGCCAACGTCAGTGGTTTTTTATTCATGGATGTGAACCTTTCCATTATCAAAGCATCTGTCTATTTTGTCTCGTTCATCATGACCACGTCTTTCGCACGCGATGCCGGTGTGACCTTCAGTTGCTCCACTTTACCCGACTTGATCACGCCCTCCACAGTGGTGTTGTAGGGCGCGTGCAGCTTGAACTCGCAGTCCCAGTCTTTGGGCCATGCGGGCAGCAAATAGATCGTGCGGCCATCGGCCTGCAGCAGCATCGATTGCAAAGCGATAAGCAGCACCGAGCCATGATCCTGGTCTGGGATCCAATCGAAGTTAGGGCCCCAGAAGGTCGGGAACCGCGATTCCCCGTGCTTCGACCGGGCCCGCGACACCACATACTCGCGGGCCTGCGCAGCCTCGCCCAGGAAGGCCATGAAGATATCGTCCTGCCGCCAGCCGGACGCTCCCTTGTCAATTCGATGCTTGAGCGCTTCCAGCCCCCAATCCAGATTCGGTTTGCCGATGGCGATCTGGCGGAAGGGAAACACCGCGTACAACTCCGGGACCTCGCTGTTGTTCTTCTGCTTGTATACCTGGGCTGGTGCGAGCATGACCTTGCCATCGGGCGACTTCGTGGTCGGCAAGGGAGGCAGCTTGGCCTGCAACTGCTTAAAGTACGCGCGATCCTCCGAACTCATGAGCTTTTCCGGCAACGCCAGCAAGCGCGCGGTGGTCGAATGCAAGCCGGCGAGTTCCGGCATGGGATTGACGCAACCCACCCATGTCTCCAGCGCCTGTGACGGCTGCATGTCGAGCTTGCCCTCGCCATTGGTCTTGTAGTGCTGATCAAAGAATCCGAGAAATTCACGCGCGGCAGGTATCACTGTTTCGCGCAGGAATTTCTGATCCTCGGTGTAGGCGTAGCGGTCGAGCAACAGCGTGACCAACTCGGGGCCCGAGACCCATTCGTATTTGTGCCACTCGCTGGCCTGGAGCTTGTTGGCACGAGTCGCGAACGGCTCTGTGCCGTACGTCTCTGCAAACATGTCGCCCCAGAAATAGATGCACTCGGGCATATAGGCGCCGCCATGACCGAGATACTTGTTCGTGCGGAATTTGAAGAACGGCATGAGATCGCGGGCATACATGTTGAAGAGCGGCTCCATCATCTCAAAATCACCCGACGCGCACATGGAATGGTAAGGCAGACGGGTGTTCTGCCACCAATAACCGGGTCCCCATTGCCGGTAATCGGCATCCTCAAGTTTTTTGTCCGCTGCCGGAACCGTAAACAGGCTGCCATTGAATTTGATCGGATACGTGCCGCGTCCGACGCAGGCCGACATATAGCGCTGCAAGGCATAAGCCCGGCTCAGAACAACGGTGTCATCCTGTGCCTTTTTCTTGTCTTGCTTTGAGTTGCCGAACACCACCGGCTTGCCATTGATGTAAACCGTCACGCGTCCATCCCTAGCCAGCGTGAACGCCGTGTGCTGCCAGACCCCCGTCGTATAAACCGCAGCTTTGGTCCATATTTTATCACCCAGGATCAGCCGCAGATCCGATCCCGAGAGCGTATCAAACAGGAAACCGTCCGATCCGCCCGGGGTGCATTTGTCGGCAATGCGCATCACACCGCCCTCGGATGGCTTGATCCAGGCTTCGATGGTCAGGCCGCCAACAAACGCACGCTGATCCAATTCCGGCAGGGCTTTGGGACCTTCGGGGACGGCGCTGAAAACCCGTGCTGGATGTCCTGGCGCTTTGGCATCGGGAGCAGTTGCCGCCAGGGCTTGCACATCGGCATCCTTCAGCGCAGCCGAGTACACCCCGAAGCGCCCGAACGCACCCTTGAAGCGATTGCCTCCGCTTTGGTCCACCCCGATGCTCAAAGGATGTTTGTTGGCTGGAATAATGCCGCCCTGAACCCCATCCGGCGACTCGTCGTTCTGCGTGATA
>JBAXOP010000083.1:0-18049 GCA_037133195.1 Verrucomicrobiota bacterium
CCCTTCGCTGCCTCGACCGCTTTAATTTTTCTGCCCATGCCTAGACTTATGCGTTCTAACCCCGCAGATGGGCGCGGCGTTTGACGGCGGAGGCGAGGATGTCGAAGCGGCTGGCGTTTTTGAGCGGGGCTGCCTGGCAATGGGTGATGGCCTCGCGGATGTCGGCGAGGTGGGTCTCGCGGCATTGGGCGAGCAAGCCCTTGAGCGGGGTGGTGAGCAGACCGGCGGTGCCGGGGTGAGCGAATGCGGGCAGGGGAGTTGTCATGGGGTGGTTTTCTTCGTTTAGGATTTCGTGCTTAGAATTTCGTGCTTTCTTCTCTATCTCATCGCGGCTCCGCCGGCGCAGGTGGCCTTCCACTCCAGGCGGCGGCGGGCGGTCCAGAAGGACACCTCGCGGGCGGAGTCGTTGCGGGTGGCGCGGATGTGGTCGAGGAGGCTCTCGATGGAGATGTAGGTACAGCCGGGGGATGAAATAAAATGCTCGACGTAGCCGATCCACATCAGGCGGCGCATAGTGGTCTCGCTCAGGCCGATGATGCCGAGGCGCGTGCCGATGTCCTCAGTCATGCGGATATAGCCGGGCCATGGCTCGGGATCCAGGCGGTAGGTGCCGGGTTCATCGGCGGGCACCAGGCGGCAGAGGATGTGGGATGGCGTGGAGAACTCGGGCAAGCCGCTGACCCAGATGCCGGGGCCGACCTCGCTCATCTCGCCGTGCAAGGCCAGCAGGTCCGCCGGCGGCGGGGCGGAGGCGTATTCGAGCTCGGGAAATAACTCCAAGGTTTCGTTGGGGTGAGTCATGCCGTTTTCTTTCTCTTCGTTTAGGATTTATGATTTAGGATTTGGTGATTTCAAGGAAACGCATCAGGATCGATTTTAAGCGGGGGTTGTTTGGAGCTGGAATGTGGGAGCAGGCACGGGGTTTGCGGGGCGTACGACCTGCGGCGAAGTGCGGCAGCAGTCGCCTGTGGCCAGACGGGTGAGGATGCGATGGCAGTGATCGCGCATGTCGGCGCTTTGGGCATTGAGTCGGCGGATGCGCTTGCGGGCATGGATGACCATGCCGTGGTCCATGTCCCACAGCTCGGCGATCTCGGCGAGGGAGCGCTCGGGGCGGGTTTCATGCAGGATGGCCATGGCCAGATGCCGCGAGAGCGCGGCGCTGGCGCTGTGGGATGAGGTGTCCATTAGCTCGATGAGCGTGATGCCTTCCTCATGCGCCACGGCCGCCAGCGCGGGCCTCGCCCAACTCGGGATGGTGGATTGCTCGGCAGTGTGCAGGCGGCGGCCAAGCTCGGCGAGGAGCTGGAGGTCAGTGTAGTCGTTGAGGGGCATGGGGATAAGCACTAAATTCTAAGCATGAAATTCTAAACGAAGAGCAGAGGACGGAGCGGACGATTCTTGGTCTTCATCTTCATCTTCGTTTAGCATTTAGAATTTAAGATTTAGGATTTAACTATGGGTTCTTGTTGCGCTTCGCCGCGACCCCGCGTCCTTCGCGGGCGGCGATGCGGTTGCGCAAAGTATAGAGGAGTTGCTCGAGGCGGCTGGCGGGCAGCTTGATGAGGCAGCCGACATCCACCAGCGACTGGCCGGGATTCTTGCCGCGGGCGATGGCCATGAGGTACTCCTCGCCGATGACCCCGCCCTTCATGGTGGCATGGGCGGCGCAGACGCTCTCGGCCATGGTTTTGGGATCCTCGACCACAGCGGCATGGCGGCCCAGCTCGGCGGCGATGTGATGGATGACTTGATCGCGGCGCTCGGCGGTATCCCCACCCTCGCGGCTCTGGCGGCGCTGGCCGCCGCTCCAGGCCCCGCGGGTCTTTTCGCCGCGCATGGAGCGGAAGTGATCGAGGAGCTTGAGGTAGTGGCTGCTCTGGCATTTGGATAAACCCTCGCGGCGCACCTGGGCATAGACCTGGGCATGCCGCCACTCAGCAAAGGTCTCGGCGATTAGCCCCATGTTGGATTGCTGCCGCCAGGTCTTGTTTGCCTCGGTGACCAGGCAGGTGAGTTGCTTCTTACTCAACGGGCCATCGCCCTTGGCGGGGCGGGACTCGGGCCGATCGCTATCCTTGCCGGGCTCATAGACGCGGATGAGCTCCCAGCCGTTGAGGTCGCAGAGGGCGCGGGCGGCATCGCCGCTCACTACCGCGAAATGATGGGAGGCTTGGCCGGGCTTGCGAGCCTCGCAGAGGTAGGTGTATTTATCGTAGTTCATGGGGAGAAGCTTTAAATTTCTGATAGATCGGACCGGGTAGGGAGGGCGGTGGGGGAGGATGGGACTGCAAGCTGCCAGCGGATGTCATCCAGATCTCCGCACTCCGGAAAATCATCGTGTGCGGCTTGATAGCCATCGTGAAAGCCATCGGAGATGCCGCGGAAGTAGCCGTTGTATTGGCCGAGGAGGAACATGATGCAGCCGAGGATGCAGCCGCCGAGGAGGATGAAGGGAAATGCTTGGGTGGTCATGGGAGTTGGAATTTGAGATTTGAGATTTGAGATTTCAGATTTGAGAGGCAGCGGCAGCGGCTTTTACGGCCTTGCCGAGATCCACCTTGGCGGGAGTAACCTTGCAGACCTCGGTGGTGACGCGCTTGATGCGCAGGCGCTCCAGCTCGCTATCTTCGAGCTTTTCGAGGGCTTCCAGATTGAGCGCCTTGACGGTGCGGACGAATGGGAGACCGTCCTGGCCGAGTTGTTCGAGCAGCAGCAGGCTGACTTCCTCGTTTTTCACTTCGAGCTTGGAGGCCTTGCGGAAGGCGACGGTGCCGTAGGGGGTCTTGAGGGACTTGACCTTGGCAAACCACTGCGGGTTGAGGATGGCGCTTTCTTCGATGGCGTTCTCGGTGTTGCCCAAGATGCCCTGGAGTTCGGCGTAGTCCTTGCGGCGGGCATCGACGAGATCGAGCCAGCATTGCTGGAGGTCGTTCTCAAGCTCTCCCATGCGGGCGGTGGCCTCGCAATGGATGGCCATGAGATCGACGAGGTTCTTGTAAGCGGATGGATCGGAGGTGGTGGAGGCGTTCATATATGTTTGTTTCGATTTGGACGGATGCGGGTTATAGGTTCTTTTATTAGATTAGAATTTCATGCTTGGGATTTAGGATTTTCTTCCTCTTCGTTTAGAATTTCATGCTTGGGATTTAGAATTTAAGCGGCGCAGCCGCGCTTCGGTTTCTTCCATCGTCTCGCACTCGGCGGCGAGGCGGTAGATGGTCACGCCCTCGCGCTCGCCGACGGTGACCACGCGGGCGTGGGATGCGGTGAGGGCGGAGAGGCAGATGCGGAAGAGCGATTCCTCGGTGTCGGCGAACGGCCCGGCCAGCGGCCGGTAGCGCTTGAGCACGGAGGGATTGAGCGGAGATTGGAAAGCGATCATGGTATTAAGCATTAAATTTTAAGCATGAAATTCTAAACGTAGAGAAGAGGTCAGGAGGCATCTTCATTCTATTATCTTCATCTTCATCTTCGTTTAGAATTTAGGATTTAAGATTTCGGGCTGTCGCATCAGGCGATTTCCATGGCGGCGGTTTTGGCGGCTCCGCAGAGGTCGGCCTCATCGGGATCGGTGGTGCCGGCGGCGTGGAGCTGATCGACGATGCGGCGGAGGTAACTCCAATGCCCGGCATGCACGGCGGAGGATGAGATGGTCTCGCAGACGTAGGGCCGCCAGCCGCCCGCCACGCCGAGGCGGCGTTGCAGAAACTCACGGGTGCCGATGGGATCTGGACCGGCGAGGCTGATGCGGGCAAAGAGGCGGTTTTGAATGAGCTGGGTGGCTTCCTCGCTGGCGGAGGCGCGGAGTTTTTGCAGCAGCGTCTTCATCCCGGCGAGGATGAGCATGATGTCGGTGGTGTTGAGCAAGGTTTTGAAGAGGTTTAAAACCGCGCCGCTGACGTGGTGGGCCTCGTCGATGACCAGGAACACGCGGCCACGGCGCTTGAGGACGGTGACGGCCATCTCCATGCGGTCGCCGGTGCCCTGGGGAATGGCGTCCTGAGAGACTCCGGCCCGCATGAGCACGGCCCGCAAGGCGACCCGCAGGCTCTTCCAACTTTCGTCCGCCTCCATCCGCAGCAGCGATGAGCCGACGCTTCCGCCGGCCTCGAGCAAGTCGATGGATGAGGTTTTGCCCGAGCCGCTGCCGCCTTCGATGAGGATGAGCCGATCCTTGCCATTGTGCTGCATGAGGCGCAGGGCGGCGAGCTGCAATTCCTGCGCGCCGCCGAGGTCGTCGTAGAGGGCTTCCGCGCCCCAGGAGTGTTTTTGGACGCCTAGCGCGGCGAGCACGCCGCGGTAGTCCGGCAGCTTCGCCGCGACGTTCATCTCGGCGAAATCCCCGTCGAGGATCTTGGCCAGGGTCTTGGGGCTGCCGAGGCCCGGCCACTCGCGCACCCAGGCCCGCAGACTGGGCGACGGATGGCGGGCAAGCCGGAAAATCTCGATCTGTTGCGCCAGGGCGGTGAGCTGGGGCTCGAGGCCGATGTCCGGAGTTTCATGCTCTTCCCGGTACTCCGGGTGCGAGCGTTCAATGAATGTGGGCGGGGCGGTGGGTAGTATGTTCATGGTGTTGTTGGTTATGGATTCGGGAGATAGACAGCAGAGGGGAAGACAGAAGACAGAAGACAAGATGGCTACATCGCCGCTTCCAACTGGGCGCGGAGGCGGGCGATTTCCGCCGTGCGGCCTTCGCGGGTGGCGGGCACCGCGCGGCTGGACCAGGCGGCGGGGGCCGGGGCTACGGTGCGGATCGGAGGCGGCGGTAGAATCACTGTATCCGGTTGGCTGGCACCGCCCTTTTGGATGGTTAGAGCCGAGCCGAGGCCATCGCGGGCCACGCTGCGCAGCGTGCCGGGACCAGTGCCGGAGGGAACGATGGTCCGGTACTCGGCGCGAAGATGGGCGTTGGCTTTTGAGGTCTGGGAGAAATCTCCATTGGTGTGTAGAACTTCCTCTGGCGTGTCGCGGAAATGCGGCACTATTCCCATGAACTCGCCCCAGGCCATGCCTTGCGCGGCGGGGCCGGTGGCTGCATTGAAGACATGGCAGCCCAGCTCCGTCTTGCCGGGATGGAAGGCTACCAGCACCGGGTGGCGTTCGCGCAAGACCGGGAAGCCAGGCACCTCATAGGTGAGGAAACGGATAGGCATCCGGTAATGATCCACCTTGCATTGGATCACGCCCTTGCGGATCGAGGCGCTGCGCTTCACCGGCATGAAATACCAGCGATCCTCGGGCCGCAGTGCCCGACGATAGTTGCGTTCCTTGAAGAGGTTTTCGGGCGTAGCACGCAGGCCGTCGAGTTTGGGGTACTCGCGCATGCGGCGGTTTTCCTCTTCCAGAAGTGCATGGAGGGCATCTGCGCACTGGGTGATCGACCAGAAGTATTGTAGGGCCTTTGCATTGCCGCCCTGGGCCTTGGCATAGAGTTTGGTGGCTAGCTCAAACTCTCCGCGGCTGCGGCCAAGGTGGGTGGAGGCATGGGCGGAAAGCTTCTGGCTCTCATGGAATGAGCGCTCGATATTGGCTTTGCCTGTGCTCTCGTGTTTGTGGCGGACGTAGAACAGATCGTGCAGGGAACCCCAGCGCTCGGCGCGGTCTTTGATGGCGATGCCCTCGACGAAATTGCCCGCCCAAGAACCCATCTCCAAGCGCCAGAACAGGGGCAAGCCATGCGCTTCCACCACATTGAGGAAGTGATCGGCGATGTCCTCGGCGCGGTAGGCATCGAAGGGGCGGCCGCACAGGTCCTCCTGCAAGTTGAAGGCGGAGGCGCTGTCGATGGAAAACAGCCCCTGGCGGCCGGCTGTCTCATGGCCGAGGCCGGCATCCATGTAGCGGAAGGGCTCATTTACGCTCATATCGTCGCTCTCATACATCAGGCCCGGTGCCCAATGGATGATGGTTCCATCTTCCATCTCCAGCTCACCATTGCGGCGGGCCTTGGGCTGGAGGGTGCGGGCATGCTTGGGGCCGCGATGCAACGCCTCGATCACCTCGGGCAAGCGCGAGGCCTCCAGCAAACACGCCGGCCAGACCAGCGGCTTGCCCTCGGCACCCGCTTTGCTGTAGATGCGGCCCAGCGCCTCGCGGGTGGTCTGGCTGGTGGCGGGATCCGTCATGATCTTGAACGCGGCGGCGGGCAGGCTCTTGTGATCCAACAGCAGGCGCTTGAGGGCCTGGGTTTCCGCAGGTTCCAGCACGAGTTTGCGCGGGCGGCCAATTTTGCCTGAGGGTTTTGGCTCCGGCGGATTGAGCCACTTGGCCAGGCAGCTTTGCGCCATGCGCATTTCCCCGGCGATGGCATGCAGGCTTTTGCCCTCGGCCAATTGGATGCGGACGGCAGCGATGATGGCAAATTTCTGCCGGGGAGAGTAGGAAACCTTGGACATGGGAGGCGGAATCATTGGGTTGGATAAATCAGTTGAGGGCGGAGACAAACCGGATTTGTTGCGCGATGAGGATCAGGTCATGACTCCACCTCCTCGCTGAGGGCGGCAATCGCCGCGGCGCGCATCGCGGGGGGAGCCCCGGCGAAGGCATCGCGGATATTGTGTTTGACCATGGTTTCCTGCAAAACCGGCCCGAGGTCGTCCCACTTGGGCCAGCACTTGCCCACATCTGCCAGGTGACAGGCGAAGCTGAGGAAAGCCGCCTGCCTGCGCCCGGCCGCCTTTTGTTCCTCGGTTTCCGGCGTCTCATTCTCATCCACCCCGTATTTGACGAAGTGCTCCACCCCGCCGATAAGCCGGTCCAAGGATGCGCCAACCCAGATGCTCGGTTCGAAAATGACGCGGGCGTCATCCCGTTCGGCGAAGGTTTTGTAGAGCCGGATGGCGTATTCCATCATGCGCTCGGAGACTCCGGATTTCTTGGCCATCTCCTCCGCAGAAATTGCGGAGGATGAATTCCGGTGCTTCCCGCTGATCGCCTTGGCGACTTCCGGCTGCATGAGCACGGCCAGGTAGGCGAGCGCTCCCTTGCTGTAGTTGCGGTGCTTGAGGGCGGTGAGGATGATGGTATCCACATCCTCCGGCTGCACTTCCTCGCAGGGGATGCCGACGATGGCCAAGCTGAGTGCGTGCGCATTCCGGACCGGGTCTGCGTAGGACGTGGCCGCCACTTTCCTGGCGTATTCGACACGGTGGCGGCCATCGGCGATAAGCCAATTGCCCTTGGCGTCCTGCACCACCTTGATCGGATTGAGGATGCCATGGTCGGCCACGCTGTCGATATTGGCCTGATACTCCAGGTCCAGCTCCCCGGCATGATCCTTGTGATCGTTGCGGCCCTTGCCCGCCTTGAGGCCGAGCGCGGTCTCCCGCTCGATGAGGTCCGGCAGCATCGTGACGCGCTGCAATTTCGGATGGAACGAAAGCTTATTGAGCGGGACTATCAGCGGCTTTTTCTCGACCTCGACGATGACCTCGCGCGTCTTGCGGCGCTTGAGCTTGGTGCGGGGCATGACGGGCGGGGGGGCGGCACCGGTGGCGGCGCGGGCCTCGCGGCGCTCGCGAGCGATGCGGGCCAGATGGCTCTCCGGTTTGGGCGGGGCCGTGTGATCGTGCTTGCGGAGGATGGCGATAGCGGCCTGCGCCTCTTGCTTGTCTGAGGGATGGGTAGATTTTGGAGAGTTCATATTTCTTCGTTTAGGATTTCGTGCTTAGGATTTAGGGTTTCCGACTGGTGTTTTCCCGGCCGGCGTAGAGTCCATCAGATCGAGGAGGTGCAGGGCGTACTCCATGGAATCGGCGCGGCCGTGGTACTTGGCGGCGTACATTTCCGCTCTATCCGCCGCGAACCAGACGGCGTGCGCACGGTCCGTATCCATGCAGCGGTTCATCATCCGCCGCAGCTCGGCGAGGTCGGCGGGGCTCATGGGGTGTAGGGCAGGCGGGGGATGTAGTTTTGCAGGGCGGCGATGAGGATGAAGCGCGGCCACGCGTTGACCGTGGGCTTGAGGTAGAGTTTCACCGGCCTCTCGCCATAGAGTTTCGCCTGGCGGCGCACCTCGCGGGAAAAGTCCAGCGCATCTATGGCCGCAATCCCGTACTCCACCCGGAACACGGCGATGGGCAGGCGCCCGGATTCCACCAGATAGGCGGTGTGCTCGCCGTGGAGCTTGGCCTCCCGAATTTTAATCATCCGCTTGCCAGCCTGGATTTTCTCCAGCTCGGTCGTGCCGGGAAGAAAGCCGCCGGTGCGGGCAATCTCTGGTAGGACCGTGCCAAAAAACCACTTGCGGAGTATCTTTGCCGCGGGCAAACGGGATTTCGCCATCAGTTCATAGAGGCCCTGTTCGGTCAAGTAGGCGGCGTCCTGGTTACCTCCACGGGTGTAACGCTGGGTTATCCCCTTCAGGTCTTCATCTAGCGATTCAAGAGCTTTTCTTGAGTTGCTGTGTGCGAGGGAGTCGCAGGCTTCTTTTGCCCAAAAACAGGGCATTCCGTCTTCGCGTATGAATGTTGCAAACTTCGCACCGGTGGTTGGGTGGATGATGATGAAGTTATTCGTATTGTTCTTTGATTTCATGGTGTTGGTTTGGGGTGTTGTTCAGTTGGGATTGGTTGGAGCCTTGGAGGAATGGCGCGAATCGTAGATGCGGCGGATTTCCATGCGGGCGGCATCGGCATCTCCGTCCTTGCATCCGGCGAAGACGAATGCGGATTGGACCAGGCTATCAAAAGTGACTCCGGGCCAGAAATGCGATTCCTCGTCATCCTCGAGTGCATCCTCTTCCACTGCCTCCGGCTCTGGCTCGGGCTCGGCTTCCGGCTCCTCATCGGACTCATCGAAGGGAAAGTCCGTGATCATGTACCTGAGGGCCATGATGGCGACCTTCTTATCTCCCGGGGTGATGTCGGCCAGGATGGAGGCGTACAAGCGCAGGTTCTCTTCGCGCTGTTGGAAATCCTGCTGCCAGTGCACTCTCAGGTTGAGCTTGTCGAGGTAATGGCGGGCTTCCCGGACATCCCCGGCAACGCGCTTGTCCAAGACCGCTTTGAAATACTCCCAGGCTCCGTTGAGCGTGATGAACCACTCGCCCTCGATCATGGCGAAGTTGCCGGGAGAAATCACCCGCTCGATGGTCAGGCGATGGGCAATCTCCTCTTTGGTATCCATGCGGGCGCTCAGCGCAGCCAGGGACCGCGATAGTTTGCTGCGTATGCTCACTTGGTGTTCTCCTTTCTTTGCGGGATGTTCCACACGCGGTCCAGGGTGCGCTTGGACACGCGGAGGCCATTGAGGACGTGGCTGAGCTGGCTGAGGCTGATGCCGAGGAAGGCGCATGCCTTGCGATTGCTCCACCCGCGCTCCTTGAGGCGGTGTTTGTGCGCGACGTGTCCGTTGGGACCGATCGCGCAGCGGGGGGTTCCGGAGCGGTTTCTCCGCGTGGTCACAGGCTCGGGGCGGTGGCCTCTGAGCAGGCCGATGAACCATTGATTTAGCATCAGGGCGTTGGTCATTGGTCGTTCTCCTTTCGCTCGGGAAGGGCTGCGATGCGTTTGAGCAAGGACCGTGAGGTCCGCGATCCGGTTAGGACGTGATGCACATGCGAAAAATGCACTCCTAGCAAAGGGGCCGCCGTCCGAAGGGACCAACCCTTGCTGCGCAAACTCGCGCGGTAGTGGCTTAGGGGTTTTGATTTATAGGTTGACATGGGCGGTTGGTTTGGTGTACTTGCGGCAGCCCGTAGCGGGCTACGCACAAGGATTGTACTATTTTGGACCCACGGCAAGAAAATTCTGCACCTTTTTCAACTTTTTTGTACCGGACGGATTTTCTAGCCTCCCGGATGGGGATTGGCGTCAAAAATCTCCCTAAAATCATAGGAATTTCCCAAGGCACCCTATTTGCAGGAAGACGGGATGAAAGCCAAATTACACCTAAAACCTGGCTAAAATTAGAGATGGCAGAGAAAACTATCGGTATAGAACTACAAAAAGGAACAATTCAAACCCTGGAAATCAAAGGATCTGCAACAAACGAAGGAAATCTGAAGCAATCGGCAACGGTAAAAACGAAAAATATTCCGGAGTTTCCTTCCGATCCGAAGATGGTAGCTAAGCTTGCGACGGCGCGTGAGTTTAACTCGCGGCTGGAGGGCTGGGCTGAAATCAAGGTGGAGGCGCTCCAGCAATCCCTGATGGGAATCCTGGGAAGCGTTCCGTTCAACGACGGAGAGATGGCCGAGGGACTCATCCAGCTGTGTCACCAGCGCATTGACAGCTTCGCAGCCGAGGTGGCGGCGTACCGCGCCAAGACACAAGAGGGGGAAAGCCCGAAATCCTAAGCACGAAAGCCCGAAATCCCAAGCACGAAATTCCAAACGAAGAGAAGAACTGATGAGTGACGAAACCAACGAAGAGATCAAGCAACTGCGGGAATTGCTTGGGCAACTGGCGGACAAGCGCACGGTGGCAATGCTCACGTTCATGGACCGGGCGGTGACGGTGTCCACGGCGGCGCTGGCGCTATCCATCACGTTCCGCGAGAAGCTTGCCGGGGCGCGTCCCGCCCAGATGTGGCTACTCAAAGGCTGTTGGATCGGGCTGGGCCTCACGGTCATCTGTGGTACCGTGATCCATCTTGGACCAGGCAGCGCCGCAATGCGGGCAGTGGAGGCGCTCAGGAAAAACCAGCATGCCGCCGCCGCACACCCAATCTATGCACGCCTCGAGTTCCTTGCGCTCGCGGGTTTTCTGATCGGGTTCGTCTGCCTGGTTGCGTTCGGGATCGTAAACGCGGATCGCTAGGAAATTGGGACCGGGCGTGAGGTTGGCCCAAAGATCGCGCAAGGCGGCGAGGCAGGATTTTATTTTGTTGGTCATGCGGGCAGCCTACGGCCTAACACGGCCTATGCGCAAATGGCGGCGGTGGGGCTGAAGGCGCGAAAACGCTTGCGCAAGCGCGGGGAAGAGCGCATGGTGTGCGGCATGAATAGCCCGCTGAAGAGTTATCTGAAAGAGACATTGCAACCGGGGGAGAAACTCTACGCGGCAGGCGGAATCCACCCGGCTTTTCTGATTGGACCGGGCCTGTGGGTTGTGCTAACCGCATGGGTCATCGTCACGGCGCTGCACAATAGCATTATCGCGGCTAATTTCCCGTGGATATGGGTCGCGTTGATACCTCCGGCCATCTACTTTTTCCAGCATTGGTTAGTCTATATGACCACCGAGGCGGCATTGACCAATTGCCGGGTGGTGGCGAAATCCGGTTTTATCAGCCGGAGAATTGACGAAATCTCGCTGCGAAAGATCGAATCCACAGCCATCGACCAGGGGCTAATCGGCAGGATGTTCGGATTTGGGGATCTGGTAATTCGAGGCAGCGGAGGTCATTCCGCCACGACTCCGGGAATTGAAAAGGTGATGGAATTCCGGGCCAGCGTGCAAAACGCGTGCCGGTAAAATGCGCCCGTACCCCTCTTCTCTTCCTCTTCGTTTAGGATTTCGTGCTTGGGATTTAGGGCTTTCTTGCCTTCATAAGCCCCACGGCTTTTTGAGGTTGGGCGGGAAACGGGCATGATGCGTGCATGCCCGCGCTGCTGATTACCTCCGTATTACCCGATTGCCTGTTGCTGGGGGATGCGCCGTTTTTTCCTGATGCCTCCACGCTCTCTGGAGCGGCCTACATAGCGGCAGGACTGAGCGTGTTGCTTTTCTTGTACAATCAGGCGGTGGCGGGGATCCTCAACTCGCGAAAGCTGCGCGCCCCGGGGCCGGAGCAAACGGAGACGGACGCGAAGTTTGCGGCGCTCACGGCGGAGATCAGCTCCGATATGAGGCAGATGGAGATGCGGGTGGAAAAACGCCTGAGCGAAACCATCGGCTCAATCAATACCCGGCTGGCCTCCCTGGAAGCAACCCTGGCCCATGTGGTGGCGGATTTCAACTACGCCCTCGGAAAGATCGACGGTAGAAATTCCTAAATCATAAGCACGAAATTCTAAACGAAGAGGAAAGAGAAGAGGCTGCCGGCTTCTACCCATAACCTCTAACGCATAACCTCTAACGCATAACCTCTAACTCTCCCCCACCCATGAGCAACGAACAAAAAGAAGAACTGCGCCGCCTGTGCCTGCGCTGGCTGGCGGAACGCGCCGCGCTGGCCTTCAATTCCAGCTCCATCCATCGCGGCGTGGCCCGCGATCTGGCCTGCACGCTGCCGGAAGCGGAGGCATCCCTGGCATTGTTGCTGGAAATCGGCTGGCTGAAGGAAATTCCAAATAAGCTCGGCGCCATCCGCTATTACCAGGTTTCAGCCGCCGGCACCCTGGCCTACGAGCGCGGGGAATAGCCGAAATCAAGCACGAAATCCTAAGTACGAAATCCTAAACGAAGAGGAAGAAGCACGAAGCTCCTCTTCATCCACCATCCACCATCCACCATCCACCATCCACCCTCATGAAACCTGGCTACCAAACGACTGAATTCTGGCTCACCCTCGCCGCCGCAAGCGCGAGCGGCGGACTCGGCTACCTCCAAACCCTCTCCGCGCCCTGGGCCGTGGCCAGCGTGACCGTGCTCACCGCACTTTATACGCTGCTGCGCGCCAGCCTCAAAAACAAGACGGCTGCATAAGCTTCCCCCCCCCCTTCCGTCCCCCATGCAACATACCGCAGGCGATGCTGCAAAGAACCGCATCGCCCAAACGATGCTGGCCCGGCTCGGGTACTACCCCGGGGCGATTGACGGCGCGTGGGGTCCCCTATCCCAGGCGGCGGCCGCTGCCTGGGCAACCCACCAGGAAGCCCCCGCTACACCGCTGCCTCCCTCTGCCCTGCCGGACTTCGCCTGCCACCTCGATAGCCGTAGCGAAAGTAATATCGCCACGCTGCTGCCAGTGGCGCAGGCGGCGGCACGGCGGTTCATGGTTGCGGCTATCCCGGCAATGGCTGCGGCGGGAACGATGATCCAAATCATCTGCGGCTCCCGAACGTACGCGGCACAGGATGCGCTCTACGCCCAGGGCCGCACATTGCCCGGTCACATCGTGACGAACGCACCCGGCGGCTACTCGAACCATAACTTCGGAATCGCGTGGGATATCGGCCTGTTCCGGGGGAAAATCTACCTGGAAGAAAGCCCGCTGTACCTGGAATGCGCGAAAATCGGCCGCGCCCAAGGGCTGGATTGCGGGGCGTTCTGGTCCGCGCTCACCGACGAGCCGCACTACAACCTAAAGACCGGCCTCACCCTGGAGCAAATGCGCGAGAAAGTAGCCAACGGAAATACCGTTGTCTGAAGCACTAAATCTTAAATTCTAAATTCTAAACGAAGAATAAGAGAAGAGATCTGCACCTCTACATCCACCATCCATGGCAAGACAAGGAAAAATCTCCCGCCTGCCCCACGCCCTGCGCGAGGCCGTTAATCTGCGCATCCACGACAACGAGACGGCGGGCGTGATCCTCTCCTGGCTGAACGCTGAGAAAGACGCCATCCGCACCTGGGACATGTATTTTGAGGGGGAGGCGGCAACCCCACAAAACCTCAGTGCCTGGCGCGCCGGTGGCTACGCGGAATGGTGCGGGCGCAAGGAACGCACCGAGAATCTCAAGACGCTGTCATCCTTCGCAATGGATCTTACCAAGTCCGGCGGCCATATCGCCGACGGCGCGGCCTCGATCCTGGCCGGCCAGATCCTGGAGGCGCTCGAACAAAGCGCGAACTTCGCAGTGACCGGCGGCAGCGATGACTCGGAAAAAGACCCGGCGGATGGCCTGGCTAAGATGGCGGGCGCAGTGGCGTCGTTGCAAAAGGGCGCGCTGGCCAACGAGAAACTCAAGCTGGACCGCCTCAAGGTGTCGCAAAAAGACCGCAGCCTGAAACTGGACCGGGAAAAGTTCGAGCGGCAGACGGTGACGAAGTTTTTGGAATGGGCGAAATCCCCCGAGGCGGTGGCCATTCTCGACAGCGGCAAACCGAAACACGTCCAGATGGACAAACTGCGCGAACTGATGTTTGGCAAGGTGAAATCATGAGTGAGCCTCTTATCAAGCTGCGCCCTTATGGCGAGGAGGCCTTCCGCCATCCGGCGGGCTTGCTGGCCTGGCTGTACCGCCGCCAGGCGGGCAAGAGCTACGGCCTGGCCATCACGGCACTGGATTGGATGATGGAGTCGCTCTGCTCGGTGATCTTTGCCTCGGCGGCGCTGCGGCTCGGCACCGAGAATATCCTCAAGGAGGCAGAGGTGTGGCGCAAGGCCACGGAAGCGATCCGCTTGCTCGCAGCCCAATCGAATTTCCTGCTGGCCACCTCGGCGGACGATGACCACGGTGCCTTGCTGGATATCGACGCCATCGCGGATCTGTTCGAGCACCAGAAGCTCGAAACGAAGCTGTGGCACTCGCGCACGAATTATTCGCGCTCGATGGTGGTGGCCCCCAACCCGGATACGGCGGTGGGCTGGACCGGACACGTAATTTTGGACGAGGTGGGCCGCATGCCGGACTTCCGCGAACTTTTTGAGGCGATGGAGCCCATCGTGTCCTCCGGCCAAAACTTCCGCGTGCGCCTGGCCACCACGCCCCCTCCAGACGATGGCCACTATTCCTACGAACTACTTGCGCCGCCGCCGGAACTCGACGGCAATTTTCCGGTCAATCCTCGCGGCAATTGGTACACGTCTCGCCAGGGAATCCTGGTGCACCGAGTTGATGCCTGGGATTGCGCCGCCGCCGGCGTGCCGCTCTACGACCTCCAATCCCGCGAGCCGCTCACGCCCGACGAGCACCGCGCCCGCTCGGTCGATAAACTGGCATGGGACCGCAACTACGGAATACGCTTCGTGAAAGGCGGCACAAGCGCCGTGAGCGTGGCCGCCCTCTACCACGCCCAAGCCGCCGGCATGTCCGAAGGCACCGGCATCCACATCACCGACGCGCTGGACTGAAATTCAAAATCCAAAATTCAAAATCCAAAATTCTAAATGACGCCCCGCAACGCCATCAACCCAGCCTGGGCGGACCTCCTCACGGACGGTCCGATCGCGCTGGGCTATGACGTGGCCACCACCGAGAAAGGCACCTCGAATCCTTCCGCCCTGGTGGTGATGCAGAAAGAGGCGCGGGTGTGCATGTCGCGCCTGGTCATTTCCTGGAAAACCCGCGAACCGGCGGTCGCCCGGGCGGTGCTGACTTGCGTCTTCGACGATATCGCGGGCCGGGGCAAGAAACCGCGCCGCCTGGTCATCGACGCTTCCTCGGAAAAATACTACGCGGCGGATATCCGCACGGCCTTCGCCCGGCGCTGCCCGGTGGAACTCATCGGCGGCAACCAGAAACTCAAATTCCGGGGCGAGGAACTCGACGCCAAGTCCTTGCTGGGGAACATGTATTGCTCCGGCCTGGAAGACGGCCTCATCCTGCTGCCCTCCGGCGAATGGATCGAACTGGACCACCGCCTGGTCAAACGCGAGGCCGGCCGCTTCGTCACGGATCTGGGGCCCGGCGGAGAACACGGCGATACGTTCGACGGCGGCAAACTCGCCTACTGGGGCCTCCAGGGCAGCGGCCCAGTCGAAGCCCACGCCGCCCAGGTCGGCAGCATGGGACCCGGCCGCAATCCGCTCATGAACCGCCCCGGCCTGATCGGCCCGATAGGCGGTATGCGCCCGCGCCCCGGCTACAGCCTAGGCACCTGATTCGTCATTTCATATTTCAGATTTCAAATTTCAAATTTTTTCCGCCATGTCCCTCAAAACCTCCCTCATGTCCCTCGCCGCCAACCTCGTGCCAACCCAATCCCGGGTGATCGTGCGGGGCCGCCAACAACCGCCCGTAGCCGCCCATACGCTCGACGTGGATGCACTCCACGCCACGCTGCGAGCGGCGGAGCAAGGCTACACTGACCGGCTGTTCGCGCTGTACCGCGACATTATTTCCTCGCACGCGCATACGCAGGCGGAGTTTTCCAAACGCAAACTCGCCGTGCTGGGCCAGCCGTTCACCCTGACGAGCATCGACCCGAAAGACCCGGTGCAAGAGGCGCATACCCAGGCGCTGCGGGACCATTTATCCGACCGCACGGAGTGGATCAAGGCGATGAGCCATGCGCTGGACTCGGTGCTCTACCCGATTTCCGTGCTCGAACGCTGGTACGCGCCATCGGATAAGCCGGGCTGGCGCTACGAGATCGCCGGCATCGAACCGGTTCCGCATATCCACCTGGCGTGGCCGTTTGGCAATTTCTCGATCCGCGATACCGATGAGTGGGGGGTATTCACGGGCACCTACTCGGAACCGGACCCGCGCCTGCACTTCACCCACCAGGCCCACCTTTTGTCGAGCGTGCCGGATTGGTGGGGTGGGCCGATGCGGGCGATTTTATTCTGGTGGCTGTTCGCGACGATGGATCGGGATTGGTGGGTGAGGTTCCTGGACCGCTTCGGCTCGCCTTTCCTGCAGGGCAGCTACGACCCGAGCGATGAGCGCGGTCGCTATGAGTTGGAGAGCGCGTTTTCCGCCGCAACGAAACTGTTTGGCATCGTGACATCCAACGATACCGAGGTAAAACTCCACCAAGCCAATGCCACCCAGGGCGGCGATGCCTTTGAGAAGTTCCACTCGGTGGCGAATGAGGAGATTTCCAAACTCATCGTCGGCCAAACCACCTCGGCCTCGGCCAAAAATACCGGCCTCAACGGCAGCGGCCAGGCCACCGCCCAAGCGGACGTGCGCGACGACATCCGCCAGTACGATTCCCATTGCCTGGCGGCGACGGTCAAGACCCAACTCCTCATGCCGCTGTGGCAACTCAACGGCTGGACCCTGCCGATGCCGCATGTTTCCTTCGGCGCGATCGAATCGAAGGATAAGGCGCTGGACGGGCAACTCATCAGCTCGCTATTCACTGCCGGCATCGAGCTTTCCGATGAGGGCCTCAATGAGGTGTCACGCAACGTGGGATTCGGCCTGCAACGCGTGGCCGTGGCTCCGCCGCCGATCATGCCGGTAAACCCTGGTATTCCGGGCCAGCCGGTGGCGCTCAGCGCCGCCGCCGCGCCGGTGATGCCCGCCAGATTGCCAGATCTGCCCGCCGTGGCGCGGCGTGCCGCACGCCAGCGGCAGGCCCGCGGCGCGGTCGATGCACTGGTGCGGCGGGCCTCGCCCAAACTCGCCCGCATGATGCAGGCGCGAGCCGAGGATTTCCACGCCGCCATCCTCTCCGCCGACTCTCCCGAGGCCGCCGCCAGCGCCATCGCCGCCCTCACCGCCGCCTACGATCCCACCGAATGCGGGCAACTTATCCAAGACATCCTCACCTCCGCCGCCGTAAACGCGGCCATCGCCTCATAGGTTTCATTTCAACATTTCAGATTTTTCACCTCATGGACCCCGGTACCCTAAATTTCCAAATCAAGCGAGGCGTGTCCTTCGGCCCGGCGCGCATTATTTGCCGCAATGCCGCAGGAGAGATAGTTCCTCTGGCCGGTTGGCAAGCATACGCCCATATGCGCAAGTCGCCAGACGACCCCGTCTTGATTGATTTCAATCCGCAGATCGCCTCCGATGATGCCGATGGATTAGTAACCCTGCCTGTGATTTCCTACTCGATCACCGCAGGTCTGACCAACGGGGTCTTTTTCTGGGATCTCATACTGCAAACCCCGGATGGCCGCCGTCTGGATCCCTCTCTCAGCGGTACCGTAACCGTCGCTACCCCTCTCACCCAGCCCGGTACCGCATGAGCGAACCCGCCACATTCACCGCGTCGCTCGATGCCGCGTCCGTGGCCTCCGTGTCGGTGATACTCGATCCGGCTCCCGTATCCGCCGTATCCGTGACGCTGGACCTGGTAAGAGTCTCCACCATGACGGTGTCTCTGGACCCTACTCCCGTGTCCACAATGGCCGTAACGGATAATCCCACCGAGTCCCCCTTATCGCGTATGGAGATCGGTATGTACCTGGGCGTCAAGGGCGATACAGGTGAGACCGGTGCGGCCGGTGCCAAGGGCGATACAGGTGCGACCGGTGAGACCGGTGCCAAGGGCGATACAGGTGCGACCGGTGCGACCGGTGCCAAAGGCGATAC
>JBAXOP010000084.1:0-18041 GCA_037133195.1 Verrucomicrobiota bacterium
CTCGCACGCCATGCCGCCTACGCGGCTTAACGGAATAAATTTGTCATGCACCCGTTTCCAAGAATGGTGTCGCCTCGTCCTATCCACTTCCAGCGGCAGTACTAAACTGGGGGAGTCATGACAAGAATGGCAATTTTTCGAATGGCTGCAACTATGCCATCAATTCCATCACTGATTTCATGATCCTCAAGATCACCGTCCAAGGCAATGCCTCGAATGATGTCTACCGAATCGGCAGAAACAATAACCTCGGCTCTTGCGACATGGATATTGCCGAAATCCTCGGTTATGAAAACGCGTTGTCCGCCGCGGATGAGGCCATGGTGGGGGCGTATCTGGCAAAAAAATACGCCATCACCACCGCTTATCCGACCGCCACTTTCACTTCCACGGCGTTATCCCTAACAAGTGGCGGCACGCCATCAGCAGTCGGCACGGCCCTGACCTTCACGGCCACGGTAGCCGGCATGGCACCGACGGGCACCGTGACCTTCTATGACGGCTCCTCCTCGCTGGGCACGGGCACCCTGAACGGAAGCTCTCAGGCCAGCCTCACCACCAGCAGCCTCTCCGCCGGGATTCATAGCATCACCGCCCGTTATGCAGGCGATACGGGCAATGCGACCAGTGTCTCGGGCGTGCTTTCCGTCCAAACCGCCACACTCACGGATATTCTGACTTTCACTTTCCCCGGCTTGCCAGCCACCACAATCAGCGGTACCAGCATCAGCGTCACGGTGCCCTATGCCACCGATGTGACGGCGCTGGCACCCACCTATACCATGCTCCCGGGTGCCACGGGCGTGCCCGCCTCAGGGACTGCTAGAAACTTCACGACCCCGCAGACATATATCATCAACGGCAGCAAGACCTATACCGTGACGGTGAACAAGATCGCCGCCAGCACAGCCAAAGACATCCTGGCCTGCGATTTTGGCACACTGGGTACCGCCGTGATCAACGGCAGCAACCTGGTACTCACGGTGCCGCCCGCCCAGTCACGAACCCTCGCTCCAACTTTCACCATTTCCCCACTGGCTACCCTCAGCCCGCCATCGGGCAGCTCGCAAGATTTCACCAATCCGGTGACCTATACCGTCACCGCTGAGAATGGCAACACCAATACCTACACCGTAACCGTGCAGACCTATGATACTTGGACGCGCCACGGGTCCTTGTTCATTCTAACCACCCCGGCGGGTGCCAACCTAGCGGCCACCGCTTCGGAAACCAACTTCCCGCTGCTGGTCCGCCTCAACGCCAACAATTTCAACTTCGCCGAAGCGCAAAGCGACGGTCGGGACATTCGCTTCTCCACCGTCGCTGGAGCACCGCTTTCCTATCAAATAGAACAATGGGATGCGTCAAACAGCCAGGCCGCCTTGTGGGTGAAAATCCCGGCCATCACCGGCAACGCGCGCCAGGAAATCAAAATGCATTGGAGCAGGACCGGCGTCACCAGCGAGTCGAACGGCAGTGGCGTTTTCAATGCCTCCAACGGCTACGCCAGCGTGTTGCACATGAACGAATCAGTGAGCGATGCCGCCGGCACGGTGACTCCGACGGATACCGGCACGACCCTGAGCGCGGGAATGATCGGAAAGGCCCGGAATTTCACCACAGGCAAGGGTGTCCTCTGCGGAACCAACATCGCCACCTTTCCGATCGGTGCCAATGCGCATTCCACGGAAGCTTGGATCAGGCCCGTCACCGCCGCCAACAACGTGCTAGGCTGGGGTGTGGAGAAGGGCTGGGGCCGGGTGGTGATGCAAGTGACAAATCCGCAGTATATCTATGCGCCGCACATGAATGTGGATACCTATTCCGGCGGTGGCACAGTGGCGGGTGCCAGCTATATCGCGCTATCCAACTGGATACATGTCGCCCACACATATAAGAACGGCGAGGCGAAGATCTATGTGAATGGCGTGCTCGATGGGACCTATACAGCCGGCACGATGGATATCCCCACCCCTGCCAGTATGTATCTGGGCGGGTGGAACGGCAGCTATAACTATGCCGGCGACATGGATGAGGTGCGCATTTCCAGAGTGACCCGATCCGCCGACTGGATCAGACTGGAATACGAGAATCAGAAACCGCTGCAATCCCTCGTGGGTAGCGTGGTGCTGGACGGCTCTACTTTTTCCGTCTCACCTGCGTCGGTGACTATGAATGAAAGCACCTCCCCCACCTTGACCGCCCAGGCCGGCGGTGCCCAGAAAGTCTATTGGATCGAAAAAAGAAATGGCGTGGACACGTTGCTCGCCACAGACCAGTTGACACTCAACGTGAATGCCGGACGGGTGACGGGCAACCAGTCGTATAGCATCCAGTTCAAGGGTATCTACCCGACCGAAATCAAGACCGTTGACGTTCCTATCAACGTGATCGACACGCTTCCTGACCCAGTGTTCACGCTCACTGGACCCGCCTCTTGGGACGGCCGCCAAACAATATCGGTGACTCCTAGTGTCTCAAACCTGGCCGCGCTGCAGGCGGCTGGCGTCTCCAATCTGAATTACAGTTGGACCGTGGCCGGGCTCGCCGTGACCAAACAAATCACGCCGGGAGTACTGACGCTGACGCGTGCCCAAAGCAGCGGACCGCTGAGCGTGACGCTCACGATGGACAACGGCGGCAGTCCCGTCACTATCACCAAAACAATCGCGGTACAAGAGCCGGCCAGCGACGCCTGGGTGCAACGCACGCCGGGCACCACCGAGAAACCGGTGAACGGCCAATTTTTCGCACGGGACCCGAACACCGGCAAGGGTGTGATCTATTATAACGGCACGGGTGTAGGAACGACCCCGGTCTATCTTAAAGTGTTTGCCACACCCGTCGCTGGAACCGAGGCGCAATATGTGCCAACCCTCCGCCAAACACCGGTGGCCGGAGCCTACGGTTTTAGCGTGCCCATCGCAGCGGGCAAAGTAACCTACAAGGTGGTCTATGGCACGACCACCGGCGGGGTCGATACCGACGTGGCCACCGTGAGCGACCTGGTCTGCGGCGATGCCTATATCATTGATGGCCAGTCCAATGCGCTGGCACTCGACAACTCCGCGCCAAGCGACCTCACTACTAATAAGTGGATCCGCACCTATGGCAGTTCGGGCGGCGGCTGGGGCTACGCGGTCAGCAAAGGCTCGGAAATGTATCTCGGCCTTTGGGGCTATGATTTGGCTACCACGCTTGCGGCAACCCACAACATGCCTGTTTGCTTCATCAATGGGGCGGTTGGCGGCACCCTTATCTATCAGCACCAGCCCAATCCGGCGGATCATGGCGCAGCAGGTGCCAGCTATTCAATTTATGCCAACTTGTATAACCGCGTGGTCGGGGCCAAGCTGACCCACGGGATCCGCGGCGTGTTCTGGCACCAAGGTGAAAGCGACAGCGCCACGGGTGCCCCCACCGGCGATTGGAATTACAAGTCCTATCAACAATACTTTGTGGATATGTCTGCCGCATGGAAGCAGGACTTCCCGAATATCCAGCGCTACATCGTCTATCAGGTCCAACCAAAACCCTGCGCCATGGGCCCCATGGGCGACCAATTGCGCGACATGCAGCGGACGCTGCCGCTGCTATTCTCTAACATGAGCGTGCTCTCTACCATTGGAATCGACACCACCGCTGGCTACGAGGGGTGCCACTACAATGCCACCGGATACCAGGCGTTCTCGGACTTGACCGCTCCTTTGGTCGGGCGCGACTTCTACGGCGAAACGCCCGTCGCGTCGGTCACGGCACCGATCCTGCGGCGTGCCTACTACACAAGTGTCAGCAAGAATGAGATTGCCCTGGAATTCGACCAGAACATTTCATGGAACCCCTTGTCCACCGTGAATTTCTATCTGGACAGGGTCGCCGGAAAGGTCACCGGCGGCAGCGCCACAGGCAAGGTCGCCAAGCTCACGCTTAGCACCAGTTCGACGAGCCAAACCATCGATTATGTGGAGGACAATTACTGGAGCGGTTCGGCTGGAAACCTGCTCACCGGCACCAATGCTATCTCAGCTCTGACGTTTTCCGGAGTGGTCATCGGACTGCCCGCGCCTATCAACCTCAGCGCCACCCCGGGCAGCAACCAGGTAGCACTGACATGGACGGCCCCCACCGGTGCCACCAGCTACAACGTGAGACGCTCCAGCACCAGCGGCGGACCCTACACGCTCATCGGCACGTCAACCGGGACGACCTTCACCGACACCACAGTGACCAACGGTGCCACCTATTACTATGTGACATCGGCCATCACCAACGTCAGTGGCAGCCTTGGGGATGGGGCCGACTCTAACCAGGCCAGTGCCACGCCGCGGGCTGGATTCGACCAGTGGATCGCCGGCCTGGACTGGTTGGGCTATGTGAATCCCGACACGACAACCACTGGCGACCCCGACCATGACGGCTTGACCAACTTCGAGGAATACGCGTTCGGCCTCGATCCGACCAAAGGGACCTCGGCCAACCCGATCAAGGTTCCGCTAGATAAAACATCCGCCACTTTCACCTATACCCGGCGTGCCACCCCGGCTTCTACCGGCCTGGTTTACACCGTGTGGACATCGCCGGATCTAGCGACGTGGTCGAAGACCGCCTACCTTGCCACCGAAGGGACCATTACCACCGCCAACGGGGTCGAGACCGTGCCCGTGACGCTCAGCGGCGGGCCACTGAACGTGCCCAAGCTATTTGTGCGCGTCACGGCCCAATGATACCGGACGCCATCGACGCCTACCTTCCGGCTCACTTGGCTGATACAGGCGGCGGGCATTCTACCCAATACTGTTGACTTAGCACTGTGGAATGATGAGTGCTAAAGCAACCGTATTGGGCAACATGCCTGCTCGATAGGGTCCGGGCATCGTGTGCTCTGTGGATTTCTCACAGTTTTTGGCTGCCTGGTGTGCCCGAGCGCAACGGCAGGGCCAGCAGAAAAAACAGCGTAAGAGCCATGGTCAGCGCGGAAACCAAATACCACGGCCATGCCCCAAAGTGGTCCAGCAGGCTGGGATTGTCCGGCCGATGGGTGGCGAAGCCGAAATTGGTGCCCAACACGCGGTTGACGCACATCACCATGCACAGATAGGTAACACCCCAACCAAATGCCTCGGCCGGCCCCCGCCACAGCGGTTGCTTAGGCCGCCAGCCATCGACGAGCACCAAATAGAGCCCCGCTCCCACCACCGCAAAGTGCTGTACGAAAAACATAATAAACGGACCGCTCGGAAATGCCACCGTCAGCGCCGGCGTGAGCAGAGCCTGGGACGTAGCCGCCAAGCCCCAAAAATACGTCAGCGTGCATAGCAGCCGGTGGCGCGTGAGCAGCGCGAAGCCTGCGATGATGGCCGCCAAATCGCACAGGTGCAGGGGCACGAATTTATCGGTCGTGAGCGGTTCGCCAAGC
Organism: Verrucomicrobiota bacterium; assembly: GCA_037133195.1. Taxonomy (GTDB): domain Bacteria; phylum Verrucomicrobiota; class Verrucomicrobiia; order Verrucomicrobiales; family Akkermansiaceae; genus Luteolibacter. The sequence goes on from JBAXOP010000084.1 coordinate 5,417, forward strand.
GAGCGCCAAGCCGCCACACTCAATGGATAAACCGTGAGGTTTGCGAAGGCCAACACTCCGGTGGAGATGGCCCGGGCGCGCCCACCGCGTCGCCCGGCCACCAGCAACGCCAGCAACGCGACCGTGCCGATGGCCAGTGCGATCCAATGCTGGGCTGAGAACGTCTGGAATGGCGGCGGCATGGCAATCATTGAATGCGAGTCTGCCACGGCCGGCAATCCCCAAAAAACCTGAACTTGACGTACATTGGCGCGAAGGGCTATGAATCGGGCATGGACATATCCGAATTCCGCAGGGAATACTCCAGCCGCGGCCTACACCGTGCCGACCTGCAGACCGAGCCGCTGGAGCAATTCGCCGCTTGGTTTGCCCAGGCCACTGAGTTGCAAGTGCCCGAACCCAATGCCATGGTGCTGGCCACTGTGGATGAACGTGGCATGCCCTATCAGCGTGCCGTGCTGCTCAAATACTTCGATGCCGCAGGCTTCGTGTTTTTTACCAACTTCGGCAGCCGTAAATCTCGCCACATTGCCACCAACCCGCACGTCAGTGCTCTGTTCCCTTGGATCACCCTCGAACGCCAGGTCATCATCCAGGGCCGCGCCGAATCCATCTCCTCCGCCGAATCCCTCCGCTATTTCGCCTCCCGCCCTCGCGAATCCCAAATCGGCGCATGGGTCTCTAACCAAAGCGAGGTGATCACCTCTCGTAAATTCCTCCTGAAAAAACTCGCCGAAATCCGCGAAAAATTCCGCCACGGTGATGTCCCCCTCCCATCGTTCTGGGGCGGCTACCGCATCGTGCCCGAATCTATCGAATTCTGGCAGGGCGGACCCGCCCGCCTCCACGACCGTTTCCTCTATCAGCGCCACAACGACGCCTGGCACATCGACCGCCTCGCCCCCTGAATTGAGCCTGAACTGCGAAATTGAAATATGAAAATCCGTAGAATCCGTGGTTCATCCAGCCTCAAAGCTAGTCGAAATCCGGTTTGCGGATTGAAATCCCCCACCCTCCTCGCTTGCCTCGCTCTCGTCTCCTGTTCCTGGCTGGGAATAGGCAAGAAAAAGCCCGATCCGCCTGCTCCTACCGCCTCCCTCGTCGGCCGCATCGCCTCTATTCCAGCCGATCGCCGCTTCGTACTCATCCAAAGCTACGGCAAATGGAACGTTGCTACCGGCACTATCCTCATCTCCCGCGGCTCCGATGGCAACAGCGCCAACCTCCTCGCCACCGGCGAAACTCTCGGCCAATTCGCCGCGGCCGATGTCCAATCCGGCTCCTTCAACGTCGGCGACGCCGTCCTCTTGCCTCCTCCTATTTCTAAAAAAAATCCACCTGCCACCTCTGAATCACCAAAAAATTCACAGCCATCCAAGACAATTAAAGCACCATGAACTGTGGAAGGCGTTGAAAATCAACGAAATGAAAATATCTCGAAAAATGTCCGTCAAACCTAATTTTTTACTTTCCAAGATAGCCAATTGTGAATATCTTTCTGGCGTCCCCATTGCACCTTAGGTTCTGTTTAATATCAACTCCGCCGGATGACCAGCCAGAAGTCCCGCGGTTTTTTAAGCAAGCGCCGCAGGCTGCCATGCATGTCCGAGACATGAACCATACCACCAGCCATGAAAACAACCACACTGGGTCAGTCGGTAAAAGCCGACGCCGACCGCCTTGCTGATTTCGTTATTTTCACCCAACGGAGTTGCATTCTTAACCTATCCGCAGAACTCAACAAGGGGAACGTCTCATTCCCCCAGTTCTTTCTGCTTGCCTATCTTTCTAGCGAAGATTACCTGACAATGTCCGATATCGCTAAAAAAATGGGCCACTCCACTGCCGCCGCCACCGGCTTGGTCGACCGCCTGGAAAACCTGGCCTACGTCGAACGTCTGCACGCTGCCGAAGACCGCCGTAAAATCATGGTGCATATCACTAACAAGGGGTTGGAGTTGGTCGCTAAAATGCGCAAGGAAATCGCCAACGATCTGGTAGGCATCCTCGCCGATATGGATGAAAATGAAGCCGAAACCGTTGAGCACACGAAGCGTGCCATACACGGCCGTGCGATTGCCTGATTCATAAAGCCACCTGCGGTCACCTAGGGCTTGTTAGATGGAAAAACGCGCCCGGTGGTACCACTCCGGATATGCCTTGGCCGGACCACGATAGGGTGAGATAATAGTCGCCGTAGGATTGCATGTATTCGACTTTGAACTCGTGATATCCAGGCGTGAGAGGCAGCGGCCCGTCTGAGATTTCTTTTTTCGAATATATCTGCACCACCGCTAGTTTCCCATCCACCCATAATTTGGCGTGGTCATCGGCACTGAGCGAAAACTTATACTCACCCGCTTTCTCAATTTTAAGATAGCCGGTATGACGCGAGCAGAAATGCTCCTGGTAGTTCGGTGGAAACTCCGCACGCGCAATCTGCATCTTCCCATCAATCCGGGTCGTGTCCGGTTTACGGCTGGCCATGTCTGGCCACGGCTCGGGACTCGACAGATTGGGCCACTGATAGAACTCAGAGAAAACACCCGGCGCAAGCCCTCCCATGCTGAAGGCTATGGTGGCTGGCTCGGAATCCAATTTACCATCATTGACTTTGAAGGTAAATCCATCCGTTCCCTTGTAACCTGTAGCCGGGGTGTATTTTAACTTGGGTAAGGTGCCTGTCAGCGTGCCGTGGGCGGGGCGACTGAGCACCGTATAAGCCAGCGCATCCTTGTCAATATCGCTCGCCTCCAACTGAATCTCGCTGGGCGCGTTCACCGCCACCGGCAAACTCCGAAAGTAGGCCACCGGCGCATGATTCACATGCGTGACGTTGATGCTTACCGTGGCCGGCTGCGATACCTGCCCCTCACTGTCGGTCACTGTGAAGGTGAAGCTGTCCGTCCCCTTGAAATACCTCGGTGGCGTGTATGTTAGGTCAGGGACCGAACCGGACAAGGTGCCGTGCGCTGGCAAACCCGCCAAAGTATAGTCAATCGCGTAACCCTCGGGGTCGGTCCCGGCAAGCTTGATCGGCTTGGACGTGTCCTCAGCCAGCGTCACACTCTGCGGCGTGGCTAGCGGTGGCCGATTGACCACACTTCTACCGTCCTTAAACTTGACTGTTAGGTTGGTTGTAACTCCGCCGTATCCTTCAATATCACCCAGCAAGGCATCGGACACGGTCAGCCTCAAGATATAGGTTCCGGGGATACTGAAGGCGGCCGTGCTGTTAGAACTGGCGCTGGTGCCATTCGGGCTGAACGTCACCGGGCCGGCACCACGGACTTTGCTCCACGTATATATCAAGGGGTTGCCGGTTATACTTGTTGCCGCAGCTTTTAAGTGGGTGCTTAGCACTGGCTTGGTAATCACATCCGGTGCCACCGACGCCGACTCGATAGTCTTGAAATAGTTGAGCTTGGGTGGCGGATTCTTGTCATTTTCAATGGCCGCGATCGTTGGAGAGAGCTGGCCGTTGCGGATTCCCTCCACCGGGGGTGGCGGGCAATGAGAGTTCCAGTATTCCAACATCGGCAAGGTGCCTCTGGCTGCGCTACGATACCGCTGCAGCGCCTCCATGCAGGTGTTAGCATCTAGCCGCGAGCGATTCAACACAACTTTCGGAAACAGCATCGCCGCTGCGAGGCCTTCCTCGTAGTTATGCTTTGAGAGCAAGTTGACGATAGCATTGGATAGCCGGAAATCCGGGTAGTTATAGGCCGCCATGAATGATTTGGTTAGCAGAGGGGCCAATGCGTTAATGTCGGCTGGTTGCAAGGCATTGCCACTGATAAATCCTGCGAGAGCCGCCCGCCCGAACTCATGCGACCGGGACATTGTCGCGATTGCTGGATAGAGCTGTTCGGTAGGCACTCCCTTGACTGAATCTTTCAACTGACCATGAAACACCGCCTGCGCCAGATACGTTTGCGCCGCCTGGCACGGCTCGTCCCAATGAATGGGCTCAACTGGCAATTCATGGCTGACGATGGTCTTGAGCATGTCCCCTAGAACCGGCCTTGCGGCGGGTTTCCACAGCAGGGAGGCTGCCCCGGAATAGCCACCAGCAGCCAGCCAGCGCACATAATAGTCACTGTCACTGAGGCGGCGTACCAGCACCGGCAACGCCCGCTCGTCCTGAATGAGCGTCAACACTTTCGTCGCACCCATCCGCATATTCACGTCCTTGGCCTCGGCCATTTCTAGCAACTTTGGAACCAGCGCCGCTATCTCATTTGTGCGGCCGGCCAATTCTTGCGCCGCCCAGCTGCGCTTTTGTGCCGACCAACTCGCCAGCGCGTCGAGCAATTGTTTGGTGCTGGCTGCCTTCAAGTCGTCACGCAAGCTGCACACACCATCGGAGATAGCTTCACTCACGTCCTTGGCAGTGAGCAGGGGCTTGGCAGGTTGCCCTTTTCCTGTTAAATATATCTTCCGTAAAGACGTCGCATAGGTCAGCATGAACGCCGCCGTATTGCTGCATTGGCCCATATTGCCTTCTTCGTTAGGTTTACCGCCGTTGGCACCATGATAGACGAAGGAGCCATCCCAGCGCCGGGTCATATCGAGTTCCCAGGCGATTTTTTTAAAATAAGCGGCCATAGCCTCGGGGCCGGCGAGGTTGACGGCCAATGGCTGCCAGAGTTTAGCCCAGTAAGGGCCGCAGTGGCCGAATTCGCGCAAGGCGTAGGCGGCGGTGCAGGATTTAGCGAAGTACTTGACCTGCGGGCTCATGTCCGCTTGGCTTTGCAATGCTAACAGCAAAGCGGTTTCACCGTTTTTGCCATTGTCGTCATGCAACTCTTCGGCGGGTGATTCGCCGTAAGGCACGGCTCCCTTGCCGGCGAAGTAGCCAAAGTAGCGCCGAGACCTCTCAATGGCCGGCGCTATCTCCGCGTCTTTGATGCCACACTTGTCGCCTAGCACAATGCCTATGCTCACCACTAGTCCCGCTTGGTTGAGCGCACCATAGGGCGGCACAATGCCGTGGGTCGAGGAACCGTCCGGCTTGGGCCATGCCATGCCGTGGCCGTAGGTGCCGCACCAACTCTGGCCCTTTGCCGAGGTGATGGTGTACTCACTGATGGCGTGGAGCACCTCCTTATCACCGGTGGTTAGATAATACTCACTTAAAAACGTATTGTTATAACCCCAAGGCCAGGCGCACATTTCGTTCAATGGCACGGTGAGTTTGTTAACGCCTGCGGCGAGTTTGCGGGCGTATGCCTGCACTTTTGGCAAGTCCTCCGCACGGCCAGTGGCCAGCAATGCCAGGCCGAGCACCGCATTGCCTTCATTGCCGGCATTGAACGTCGGGTGGGTCTCGAGGTATTTGCAAGCGTTGGCTAGGATCAGGGCGGACTTAGGACAAGCGTAGGGAGCAGTGGCGCTATAGCTGCCCATCACAGCCAGCGGAATGGCGACGTTGTCACGGATAGTTCCCTTGCGCCAGATTTTGAGTGGGAGTAGGCCTTTGTGCTCGGCCATTTCGGCCTCACCGATAGCCACCCCCAACGACTTGCGGGCATCCTCTGTGAACATATCCGCGCCAATGCCAAGGATCACATCATCCAGTTGCAGAATACCATCGGCCGGGGACCCCTTTTCCACTGCGGTGATCTTAATCTGACGGCTCTCACGGGTTAGCCCTTCTGGAACAAACATCCATTCATTGCCCGTGCTGTAGATCCAGCCACGTGCACCGGTTGGCCCCAGATTGTAGGTGAAAGTCGCGTCAATGTAATCCTTGGTTGCATCGGGAGGGGCGGCCAATACCGGACAAACCAGTGGTGACAAAACCGCCAGCGTGAGCATGGTGGAAGAGCGAAGGATGAGATTTTTCATGGGGTAATCAGGAGTATTGGCTTTGTTCGGGGATGCCGCAGTTTGGAATGACGAGGCTTGCTAAAACACTTGATCCTGGCAGATCAGACTATCGCCCGGTGTTGTTCATGGGCCTGCGGCATTTCCTATACGGGGACATTTCCCGTGTTAGTCAGAAAATTCATTGCGCCTGCACCCTTACGAAAAATCTATCGCTGGACGGTATGGTAGATAGCCTGACAGCTATCGGTGTGATAAGACCAACCTGTGTACCCGCCGTTTGGGTCGCTCCCTTATCTTCAGTCCATATTTGCATGTCGCTGGACGTCCACACCGAATATGTTAGCCCGGTGGAATTCCTGGTGTATGTGAACGTACCCGTGGTCTTGTCAAACGGCCCCCTGATCGGGTTGGACGATGCGCCGCTGGCCGGGTCCAAACCAAATGCGAACTCCGCAAAGTTGCTCATGCCGTCATGATCCGGGTCGCCGGTGAGTGACACGTCGGCACCCGCTGGGAAGGAGAAGTTGCCGCTGGTGATCCACACGGTGAACGGGTCGGTGGATGGTGTGTCTCCGATAGCGACATCGGCGAAGGTGAGCGCGGCAATTCCGTTAGTTCCGCGGAGCAAATTGCCGGATGTGCCATCCCAATAGGCGTCCTCGAGATAATCGATAGATTGTTGGGTCGAGGCGGCGTTCAACTGGAGGGTGATGATATGGCCGCTGGCGGCACCGGATGTGACCTTGCTGGCGAGTTTGTCCAGATAGAAATTCACCGTGGAGGCGCTGTTCCAGTTCATATCTTGGTCAAACTCCAAAGCAATGGCGGTCTTGGCGGCACTGGTGAAGTATGCCCGCTTGAGATTGGGGGCTGTGATGGCGGTGGCCGGAACCAGTCCGTTGCTATCGCGCTCCAGCAGTGGTGCGATCGTCGCCGCAATTTGCTCGTAGCCCGCAGCATCGAAATGGCACAACCCGCGACTGCCGCTGGTACCCACTGTGGACATGCAGATCAGGTTGGAGAACAAGCGTGGCAGTGTCCGCTGCACCTCGCGCAATTGGTCACCTTTGGGGCCCATGGCGCAGGGCAATGGCCATACCTGGAAGATATAGTAATGCTTGATGTTGGGATAATCCTGCTTCCATGCCGCAGCCATGTCCATAAAGTATTGTTGGTAGGACTTATAATCCCAGTCGCCGGTGGGGGCTGCCGCGCCGCTGTTGTTCTCGCCCTGGTGCCACAGCACTCCGCGGATCCCATGAGTGAGCTTGGCCGAAACCACCCGGTTTAAAATGTTAGCATAGATCCCATAACTGGTGCCAGCCACAGTATGATCCGCCGGATTAGCCTGGTGCTGGCTAATCAAGGTACCACCCACCGCGCCGTTGATGAGGCAGATGGGCACCGCGTAGTCGGCCACCAACTTGGCGGCCATGGCCATGCCCCAATTACCGATGCGTCCGGCATCGCCGCTTGAACTGGCGGCTACAGCATTGCACCAACCACTGCCGTTACCACCTCCCATATTGCCGAAACTGCGGATCCATTCACTGGTGAAAGTCCCATAATTGCCGCCGTTATTATCCGCCACCGCGTTTGACTGGCCGTCAATGATATAGGCATCACCGCACATCAGGTCGCTCACCGTGGCTATATCCGTGTCAGTCCCCCCACTTGTCGTGCCAAACACTAGCTTGTAGGTACGCAAACCCGCGCCAATCGGCGCTGTAAATGCATAGGCACCGCCCACCAGCGACGTCTGGCGCAGCGTCGTGTATGGCACATCACTGCCATTCTCAGTCCGATAAATTTTAAGATAGGCTGCGGTGGCCCCGGCTTGCACGCCGTTGTAATAAACATTGCCATACCCGGTATCGTCACGTGCGAAAAATTGGCCGTTTACCGGTGTCTCATTGGCGCTTGGCGTGCGCTGCACCCAGGCATCATTGGCGGGCTCCTGCACGGACAGGATCGTGGTGGCAGTCACTGGAGTGCCGCCGTTGTCTATGGTTAGAGTCACCGTCAGCGGCCCGCTGCCTTGGGCCCGCGTCAGCGTCAGTGTGCCGCCACTGGCTTGCTTGGTCACAGCAAGACCAGCCACACTCCAAGCATAATTCAAACTACCCACCCCCTTGGCCTGCATGGCCGCCAGGTTGGAAATGTTAGGAGTGACAGTGATTGATTGGCGACCGTCCCAAGTGGTTGGTGCCGTTAGGGTGAACACCGGGTCCGGCTGATATTCCGTGACGCTGACGGGTATGTCTATAACCTTGATTTGTGAGGGATAGACCGCCTGTAGCTCAATGACAAACGCCTGGCTGCCGGATACCCGGCCGGCTGCCAGATCGAGCGATAACTGGTCCACAGCCAGCACGGTATCCACGCCATTTTGCCTGCGAACCCAGTAGAGTTTCTGCGCGCCGCCGGCCTCAGCGATTAGAGGGATGGTAGTGCCTTCGTTCATCGTCACCGAAGTTGGATTGACGGCGAAAGTACTGCCGGTCTGCACGGGCAAGCCCACTAGCGTTTGCAGGGACTTTTGATTTTCGTATTGGAGCTTCATCCAATTGGCGGAGCGGGCGACGCTGGAGACGCGGGCCTCATCGATGTCGCCGGCAAAGTTATAAGAACCGCGCCAGCCACCGATTTTCATCTGGATATCGGTAAAAACCGACATAGCGGTGGCACCGCCAGTGCGGCTGCCATCCAGCACACCGTTGACATAGATTTTGCTGACGCCGCCGGAGTAGGTGGCGGCCACATGATACCACTGGCCCACACTCGGCACGGTGGCGGCGGTGGCACCGCCCGGCCCGTCAGAACTCCAGCCCAAACTAGCTGGCGCGCTGATGGCGATATTCACTTCGTTGCCGTCGCCGGTATTGCCATTATAGCGCGTTGCATAGCGGCCGTAATAGAGCGGCGAGCCACCGATAATTTCGGTGCGGAACCAACATTCCGAGGTGAACGGGTTGCTCGCATACGGATAGTTATATATGTGATCGCCGCAATTAATTCCGCTGCCTGCGTCGAAATGCCGGCCCTTGCCGATCAGGCCGTCCGCCACGGTGCTACCGGCATTGACGGGTGTGACCGAGCCGAGTTCGTCTTGCACGGTTTCGGCGAGGTGGAAGACACTGACAAAACCGTTGGTGGCGTTGAAGACATTGGCGGCATTTGATTCACTCAGCGCATCCGGCTTGCCCCAATACATCTTGATCTCTTGGCGTGCGTTACCACTTATGCTCGGAATTTTAACCCACACACTGGCCGTGCCGGCGATAGCATCCCATTGTTCAATCTGATAGGATAGCGACGAGCCAGCGCTGGTGGTGAAGCGCAGGTCGCGACCATCACTCTGCGCTTGGCTAAAGGTGAAGTTCTTCGAATTGAGACGCACCAGCACCGGGAAATTGGCTTCAGTAGCACCGGCTGCAAGGTTGGCACCCTCCGGTGTGGTTAGGATAAACAGCGAAGCCGAATACTGCCACGCCGCAAAAGTGCGCACCGTCACACTATAGACTTTGCTAGAGCCATCTTGTGCGGTCACCGTATAGTTCACCGGATTGGTGAAATTCTGGCTGCTGCCGGAAGCCGGGCTGATGGTGGCCAGCGGCGAGAGCGTGAAAGTGGGTGCCAGACTGGTCAATGCAGTGCCGATGGGCACGGTGATCATCACGTTAGTGCCGTTGATGTCGGCAGTTCCCAGCGTACCGAAGGAGCATGCGAGAATGTCCTTGGCCGTGCTAACCGGTGCCACACTCACCGTCACAATGTAATCCTTGGTCGTGCCGTCCAGCGCCGTAACCGTGTAAACTTGCGGACTGCTGAAATTTCTTGCGGCTCCCGAGGTTGGCGTACAGGTGGCACCGGTGGTGAGTGTGTAGGTGGGTGAGAGGCTTGTCACACTGGTGCCGCTGGGCACACTGATAGAAATGTTGCTACCGCTGAGGGTGGCGTCGCCGAGGCCCGGGAAGGTGAAGCTGGTGATATTTTTGAGCGAGTTGGCCGTGCTCAGGTCGTGTAGCGCATACCCGTTGAATTTAATTTCACCGGCGGTGCGACTGATGATAATATTAGCCACGGTATCGGCCGAATATTCCTGGAACCAAACGACGGTCAACACGGAGGGAGTAGAGCCGGTCCAGCTCAGCGGATTGCCTTCCACCGTTACGGCGGCGTTTTGAGGATCATCCGAGATGAGCTGCAAGCGATAGGTGTGGCCTTGAATCAACCCGGGAATATTGAGTTGTGGCGTCTGCGTACCGGCCAGCCAAAACACATTGCTCAGCAACGTCTTGTACGGCACATTGGTGATGGCCGATGCACCGGACCACGCCGCCGTCGAATGCACCGGCGCCCAGTTATATGTTAGATGCGCCGTGCTGGTGCCAAAGGTCAATCCATTGTCCAGCGTGACCGCAGCCGGCGCCGACATGCCGTCGCTCACCCCGCCGAAATGATTAGCCGCCACCAGTGTGCCGACATTTAGAATTTCCGCCCCGTTACCGCTGGCGGATATATTCAACTGCGTGACAGCTTGGGCCGCTACGGCGTTGAGCGTCACAACAGCCGTTTGCGCTAATACGATACTGTTCGTGGTGTCCGTGGCAGTGAAAACGGCCGCACCGGTGCTGGTGGATTTCGCCGTGAAGGTCACCACTCCGCTGGCATTGGCAATGCCCGTGGCTGGCGAAATAGTATCCATCGCACCCCGGCTTGATGTCAGCGCCACGGACTTGCCCGCCACCGGATTGTTGCTGGTGTCCTTCAAGGTTACGGTGATGGTGGTTGTGGTGCTGCCGTCCGCTGGCACTGCGCTTGGGCTGGCGCTTACCGTCGAGTTAGCCGCGCTGACGGTTGGCGTGGCCGTGAAGCTGACCCCGGCGGTTTGGGAAATTACCACGCTATCCGTAGAATCGGTGGCGGTGAAAACCGCTGAACCCGTTGTCGCCGATTTCACCGTGAAAGTGACCACTCCAGTGCTGCTGGATGCGCCCGAGGCGGCCGAGATCGTATCAGTCGAGTTGCGGCTCGACACGAGGGTTACAGCCTTGCCGGAAACCGCGTTTCCGTTAGAATCCTTCAAGGTAACGGTGATAATAGATGGGGTGCTGCCATCGGCTGTGACTGAGGCAGGAGCGGCGGTCACCGTCGAATTCCCTGCTGTCACCGGTCCCGGTATCACATTGAAGGTGCTGCTGCCAACCCTGCCGGTAGCCGTCACGGTGAATGTTAGACCATTACCGGCCACCACAGGCGTTATACTAACACTATTCAAGACACCTGCCGAGAATGCCGCCGAGGTGCCTGTCACACCCGCCGAGCCACCGAATGTGACCGTTCCGGTAAAGCTGGTGACGGTAGCGTTAGTGTAATCTTGCGCGGTAAGGGTGATGCCGCTGATAGCCGTACCCGCTGTCTTTGGCGAGGAAATGGTGGAAATCGCAAAATGATCCAACGCGCCTGCTACACCACTGGAAACCGTCAAAATCACACTGTTGCCGCTGATGGAAACCGTGCCTATCAATCCGCTCACCACTCCGGAGCCTCCAGTATATAGCGGCGTGGCACTTACCGTGCTGCCGCCGCTAATGGCTGCAGCGGACACCAATGTGTAAGTGCCGGACGCCAACGCCGTACTGGTGACCACGGTGAATTGATTGCCCGCAAGCGCCAACGTGGCCCCGGAAACAGTTAGAGAAGGATGACCGGCGTCCATCCCGGTACTATTGCCCGCCCAGGTTAGATTGATCGGTGTCGCGCCCATGTTGAGGGTGCCGCCCGCCGCGCCGCTCAGCGTGGCTGCCGTGCCCACTGCCGTGCCGGTGCCGCTGGCTTTGAGTGCGGCCGTGTTCCAGTTGTAGGTGGCAGATGAACCAGTTAGGGCACTCACATCAAAGGATGCGCCGGCGGCGATAGTCACGGTGGTGGCAGCCGCCAGCGAACCGCTTGAGCCGAGCGCCAGTGTACCGCCATTGATGGTGGTGGGACCCGTGTAGGTGTTAGCAGTAGCGAGTACCAGAGAATTGGCACCGAGCTTGGTTAGGCCACGCGTACCGCCGCTGGTGCCGGTGGTGTTGGCGATGGAATCGGCGATAGTGAAGGTGCCACCCGCGGAGTTGCTGGTATCAAAGCCGAGGAATGATCCGGCGTTCATGCCGTTGGTGGCACTGGTGCTGGCAGCCAGGTTACTCAGCAACGTGGTGACATAACCAGAGGTCAACTCCCCTGTCCCGCCGACATTAAAAGCAAGGGTTGCACCACTGGCAACTGCGAGGTGAGCGGCTGTCCAATTTGCCGAACTACTCGTATAAATGGCCTGGGACTGTGAGAATTGCAGGGTCCCGGCGAGCACCTGGTCATAGCCGGAGGATCCGCGGGAACTCAGCCCGGAGAGTACCAGCGTGCCCGCACCCCGTTTTATTAGAAATGCGGTGCTGCTGCCAGATGTGGCCGCACCGGAGATGGTTAGAACACTCGCGGGATTGCTGATATCAAACACCGCGTAGGCATCCCCGCCGATGGTAAAGCCGCGATTTGTACTCGCCGTGGCACCCGTGTAAATAAGCTTGGCAGTAGCCGTTTGGCGGCCATAGAAAACAAGGTTAGTCGCCGCGCTGGCGGCGGCCCCCAGATTGCCCGCCACCCCACCATCGCCGATGCTCGCCACACTCAGCGCGCCGCCACCACCAGTGCCGCTCACCCCGAGCGTGGTGACGCCAGTGAAGCTATTGGTCCCGGTGAGGACAAGCGTGCCGGTGTTGCCAGTGGCACCATTGAGGGTCAAACT
>JBAXOP010000085.1:0-18012 GCA_037133195.1 Verrucomicrobiota bacterium
CGCCACCGCCGCCACCGCCGCCACCGCCGCCACCGCCGCCACCGCCGCCACCGCCAGATTGCGGCTGACGTTGTTGTCCGCCGCCACCCGAAGGTGTCTCGGGGCGTGGTCCGCCGCCGCTTGGCGGTTGGCTGCGACCGGCGACGTGCTGCACAGGAGTCGGCTTGATAAGCGGGCGGGATTCCGCCTTGATGGGCAGAGCGACGCGGAAGCCTAAGTGATAATAGGGATGCTCCGGGTCTTTGGGACCGCGGTAATACGATGGATCGCGGTTTGATACGCGACTGTGGCCGTTTTCCCCGTTGTACCAATTGCCACCTCGCATGCCGCGGTATGTCTTGCCATCCGGCATGGCGCTGCCCTGCGCCGGACCAGCCGGATTGTCGGTAGGACTATAGGCATAGTAGTCACGCTCATACCAATCGTTGACAAATTGCCAGACGTTGCCAGCCATGTCGTATAGACCGTAGCCATTCGCTCCATTTGACGTCTGATAGGTATCCGGTTTACCGGGCCAATTGCAGTCCGTTTTGCGGTGGAGTTTGCCATCGAAAAATCCGACTGGAGTGGTCCATGGCTGTGGGCCCGAGCGGAACGGGTTATCCGACTCGGGCCAATTGGCTTTGGAGGCATCGGCGGTATTGGCCCAGGGGAAATTCCAATACGGGAGTTGCTGGCCGCCGCGAGCGGCGCATTCCCACTCTGCCTCGGTCGGCAGACGGTAGCCGCTCTTATTGAAATCACAGCTCCAAGTACTCGTGTCATAGCAAAGCGGCAATTTTTTTTGGGTACTCATCCAATTGCAGTAAGCGGCAGCGCCGTGCCAGCGGATACAGACGACCGGATGAAGTTCCTTGTGATCGAGCACGGCGAAGAGCTTGCCATCCCAGCCAATGCGACTGTAGGGAGACATGCCGTGCGTCTCGCATAGCAGGTCAGCGCCATTTGCCAGGTACACCCCGCCGTCGCGCATTGTGAGCTGCTGATGAGACTGTGCCGAATTGAGAAACGCGCAATACTCTTGGGTGGTAATGTCATGGATGCCGATGTAATACGCATCGAGCCGCACCTTGTGAATCGGAATCTCATCACTGCCATGCTTGGGATCTACAAACCCGTGGTGATCGCCCATTTCAAAAGTGCCGGCTGGGATGAGCGCCATGCCTGGCGGTTTTTCCTGGGCCTGGGCCACGTACACCGACAGGCCGAGGACGAGCGTTGGAAGCAGAGAGGTTCGTTTCATCGGGCCAAAGGTAACCCTGCCAACCTTAAGACAAGATGAAGCCAGTAAAAAATAATTTCCCATCAGCATCTCAGGGCGCATCTGAGCGTCCTCACCTTCGGCTTCCTGGTCAGGGTGGATGTCCCTCCAAGAATGTACCGCCTGGCCAAGCCAAAGGATGAGGTTATGCCGGGTGAAAAGGCGGCGTTCTTTGCTTGCCATCGGCCGGTAGGGAGTGGATAACCCGCGCATGCCAGTCAAGGGAGCACGCGAACGATATTTGGTGAGACACGGATCGAAAGTGGATCTGGAAAAGATTGATGCCCAGGAGAAAGCCTTGTTTAGGGACGCGGGCAAGGATGAGCAAGAACCGCAGTTTGAGCGACTGCGCTCGGAACTCCAGGAATTGCAGAAAGTACTCTACGCCCAGAACCGGCACCGCGTGCTGGTGGTGTTGCAGGCGATGGACACCGGCGGCAAGGACGGCTGCATCAGGAACGTGTTTTCGCGCATCGATCCGCAAGGCATCCATGTCTATTCTTTTAAGAAACCCACCGAGGAAGAACTGGCTCACGACTTTCTATGGCGCGTCCATTCCAAGGTGCCCGCCAACGGCCAGTTGGTTATTTTCAATCGCAGCCACTACGAGGATATCATCGCGGTGCGGGTGAAACGTATCTTTGCCGAGACAATCTGGCAACGCCGCTATCGTCACGTCATCGAGTTCGAACGTATGCTCGTGGAGGAAGGAACCACCTTGGTGAAAATTTTCCTGCACATTTCCAAGGATGAGCAGAAGCGGCGGTTAGAGGGACGTCTAGCCAATTCTGACAAGCATTGGAAAATCAATCCGGACGACCTCAAGGACCGGGCGTTGTGGGGTGAATTCATGAGGGTGTACGAGGATGTGATTTCCCACACATCCACCCCGCAGGCACCATGGTATGTGGTGCCAGCTAACCGCAAATGGTATCGCGACCTATGTGTAGCTCGCATTCTGGTGGACACGCTCAAGCATTTGAGCATGACCTTTCCGCCTATCACCTGGGATCCGGGGACCATCCGGGTAGCTGAGTGACGGGCAATGCGTTTGGCATTGCCAATATCAGGGGGCGGCAGGACCGACGGGGCCAGTGGGGCCGAATTGTGGGCGGTATTCGTCGGGGGTGAGTTTGCCGTCTAGGTTGGTTTCCGGCACCCGTTGCCAGGTCAGACCGGTTTGGTTGTCGAGGGCGGTTAGACCATCGGCGCTCATCGTGTAGCTGGGCGGATGGCCTTGGAAATTCCCGTCCTGGCCGAAGAACGGCTGACCCGGGTTGGGCAACGGAATTTCGCCAAGATTGTTATAACAGTGTTGATGACCGCTATCTACAATGGTGTATGGCAAGGCGGGCTCTGCGGCGATGGCTGGCGCGGCGAGATAAACTTGAGTTCTAATCCCGGGGGGCAGACTCGATGATTTTCACGGGTATGATAGAAAGAATATTGGCACGCAACTGTGCGGGGTCGATCTGACCGGTGGTTATGTGGACTTCTAGCAAATTGGGCAGGGCCACCGGTTGGGTTAGGACCAGCGAGCAAGCTCGGAGGTCGAGTGATTCGATTGTGAGTTGTTCGGCACGCTCGTGTTCGCGGCGGGTGAGGTCACGGTTGCGGTGGATTCCCTGCACAAAGAGCACGCTCGCAACACTCAGCGCGATGAGCGCCAACAGTGAAATGAACGACGCCTGACGGTTGCGCCTGACAAACAATACGAACTCACGCAGGAAGCCGGGGTGCTCGGCATGGGTCGCATAGCCCGCTAGATACCTTGCCACCTCATGGCGCAACTCGCTCACTGTGGCATAGCGCTGCGCGGGGTCGCGGGCGACGGCTTTCATGACCACGGCCTCCAAGCTCAAGGGGATCGGGCGTTGCGGGAACCGCTCGTGCGGCGGGATGATTTCCGCCCGGCGGGTTTGCTCTAACACCTCATCGGGCGTTTTGCCGGTGAACACCGGAGCGCGGGTCAGGATTGCATAAAGCAGGCAGCCGAGTGCGAATCCGTCGCTGCGCTCATCCGTCGGGGCGTTCGCCTCGGTTTGTTCGGGGGCCATGAAGCCGGGGGTGCCTTTGATTTCCCCGTGCAAGGTCAGGCCCTGAGTGCCCGTACCACGGCGAGTCTCCGTTACACCTAACAAATCTAACGTGCCCTCATGGATATCATCGAGGGAGCGGCCAAGTCCCCAGTCGCAGACGAGGACCTCGCCGAAGTGTTCGACCTGGATGTTGTCAGGCTTGATATCGAGATGGAGGACGCCGCGCGAATGAGCATAAGCGATGGCGTCGCAGACCTTGACGAAAACCTCCAACAACTCGCGTTCGTTGAGCACTTGGCCGTCGGCCGTGGCGCGGCCGGGCGTGATAAAATCGGCGAGCGTATGGTCCGACTTTAGATCCAAGGTAAAAAATGGGCTTCCATCGGGATCGACGCCGACGTCGTAGATTTTGATAATGTTGGGATGAGCGAGTGACGCGGTGAGCCAGGCTTCGTGGACGAAGCGATCGAGGAATTCCGGGCCGAGGCCGACACGCGGGCGAGCCATGGCCAGCCATTTTTTACTACGGCTATCGTAAACCTTGGTCACGGTCTTGGCCCCGCCTTGGCCAATGGGCACCTCATCGCGATACCGTGTGGAAATTTCCGATAACTCGAAAAATAGCGGGCATATTGCCTCCATGCCAGCAGCGCCGAGTTGGTTCGCTTCGTGATAGGCGGCGATGAGGCGTCGGTCTGTTAGACCGGGCTGTGCGACTGGCTTCATGCGGGTGGGGAGGGCTCGAGTTCGGCGGTGATGGCGCGGATTTCGAGATAGAGGCGGCGTTTGACGCGTTTGCGCAGGGTATAGACCGAGGAGATTTCCAAGCCGGTGCGGGTGGCGATTTCAGCCGCCGGGAGGCCGTCGAGGAACATTTCGTAGGCAGCGACCGCGCCGCCGTGGAACGCCTCGCGGACGCGAGCCATGGCGAGGTTGCCGACATAGGCGGCCCATTCCTCCTCGATCATGCGTTCCACCTCGGATTCATGGAGCGAGTCGCGCTGGGATGTCACGCAGGTGGCGGCGTATTGGGCGAGGTGGCGCTTTTGATTGCGTTGCTTGGCTAGATGGGAGAGTGCGGCATGACGGATGACCGCGCTGAGCCAGCCGCGAAAACGGCCCTTATCCCTGTCATAGCCCGGAATGTCGCGGGTCAGGGTGACCAAAATCTGTTGGGCCAAGTCTTCAATTTCGTCTGGGTGGACGTCCATCTGGCGCAGGACATGATGAATGAAACGGGCGTACTGGCCGAAGAACTCGCGCCACGCGGTTTCGTTGCTCGGATCGCAGGCACGCCGGATCAGGGTGTGCTTCGTTGGAGGGATCTCGTCCACAGGCGCGAATTTAATCTATCGGATTGCGATAGCGAGGGGATTTTTCATGCCGGCTGTCCCAATCTACTCTGGACGTGGTGCACAGTAAGATTGACAGCCCCGATCTATAACCCCAATTTTCCCGCACCCTGACCCATGAGACAGCCCCCCCCATTTTGGATTGCGGCGTTGTTGCTGGCCCTGCCTGCCGCAGCGCGTGCGGCCGACGTGCCAAAACCCGCCCCACCTAACATTCTATTTATTTTAGCTGACGATCTGGGCTACGGCGACGTGCGTTGCTATAACTCCGAAGCGAAAATACCGACGCCTAACCTTGATCGGTTAGCCCGCGAAGGCATGCGTTTCACCGATGCGCACAGCCCGTCCACCGTCTGCACGCCTACGCGCTACAGTATTTTAACCGGCCGGATGGCGTTTCGCACGGGTTCGTGGAAGGTTTTCGAGGGCATCGGCGGCCCCGGCCTAATCGAGCCGGGCCGATTGACGTTGCCGCAAATGCTGCGCGACGAAGGATATGCCACCGCCATGACTGGCAAATGGCATGTGGGGTTGACTTTCCTGGGGCATGACGGCAAGCCCATCACCCAGCGCGGCATCGAGGGCGTCAAATTGATCGATTACAGCCGTGGGATTCCCGACGCGCCGATCCATCGCGGATTTGACCGGTTTTTCGGTACGGCCTGTTGTCCGACCACCGACTATTTATATGCGTTCATTGACGGAGACCGCATTCCGGTGCCGCCGACGGGTCCGCTAGACCAAAGCCGCTTGCCGAAAAACCCGTACACCTCGGATAACCGGCCCGGGCTGGTGGCTCCCGATTACGATTTGGAGGAAGTTGACATGGTGTTTCTGAAAAAAAGCCGGGAGTTTCTCGAACAACACGTGAGGAACTCGCCGGGCAAGCCGTTTTTCCTATTTCATTCGGCGTCGGCCGTGCATCTGGCGTCGTTGCCTGGGCGCGATTTCCGTGGCAAGACGCAGGCGGGTCCCCACGGTGATTTCATCTTCGAATTCGATCAGGTGATCGGGGAATTGCTCAATACCCTCGAACGTCTCCATCTTGCGGATAATACCTTGGTCATCGTCACCAGCGACAACGGCCCGGAAACCACCACCGTCGTCAATATGCGGGCCGATTACGGTCATGATGGAGCCCGGCCTTGGCGGGGCATGAAACGCGACCAATGGGAAGGAGGCCACCGGGTGCCGTTTCTCGTGCGCTGGCCCGGCAAGGTTGAGTCGGCCAGTCGCTGCGACCAAACCCTGTGCCTCACCGATGTGATGGCCACCTGCGCCACCCTCACCGGCGCCCGCTTGCCTGACAACGCCGCAGAAGATAGCGTGGATTTTTCACTTGTCTTGCTAGGAAAGGCGGGCGCTCGGGTGCCGCGCGAGTTCACCCTCCAACAAGCGATCAACGGCGCGCTGGCGATCCGCCGCGGCCCGTGGAAATACCTCGACCACCAGGGGTCTGGCGGCAACAACTATAACGATCCGGAACTGCGGCCATTTGCCTTGAAAAACACCGCGCCAAACGCGCCAGGCCAGCTCTACAACCTGGACAAGGATCCAGGTGAAACCACCAATGTTTATTTCGATAATCCGGAAATCGTGAAGCAACTCAAGGACCAGCTCGACGCGTGCAAACGTTCGGGACGCAGCACACCGCGCGTTTCGTTAGCCCCGTAATCACCGCGCCCCGTAATCACCGCGCCCCGTGTCTCGGGCACTTGGTGGGGACCTTTTTTGAGGCCTTTTGCGGCTATTGATCTTCCTTTCAAGGATTTCAGGAGGGGACCGAATATATCGTTTGAAACACGGGGAAATCCCGGATTTTGCAAAATATCTTCCTCGCCTGTCCCAATCCTTGCTCCTCGCCAACCATGGTCGTTTGACAATCCGTAATCCGGATTCCAGCCAGCAACCGCCCACCCTTATGAAATCCCGCTTTTCCATCCGCCGCATCCTCCTCACCTTGGCGCTCGCCGCCACCGCCTCGCCCACCGCCCACGCCACCAACGCCAACTGGACCGGTGGCGGCACCGACGCCCTTTGGTCCAATGCCGCCAACTGGGGGGGCATCACGCCTGTTTCAACCCGCGCCACCGCCATGACTTTGACGATCAATACGGGCAACTACACCCCAACAACTATCAATCAGGCATTGTTGTTGTGTTCGGCCGCCGTGGTGATCGAATATAGCGGCATCATGGCTGTTAGTCCGGTGGATCAAACGGCCGCCTCAGCCGCCAACAGTACCGCCGCTGTCACCGGCACAACCACCATCACAACGCAGGCCAACGAATTGTGGCTCGGCGCAATCAGCATCGCCAATGCCAAAAGATCCTTGAGTCCCCCTATGGCAACTTGTTCACGTTGGTGGCTTCCTCAAAGTCCGGAACCTCCACGACCGATGCTATCGGCTATGCTCTCGAAAAAATTGTCAGCGCACCAGGAGCTGCCAGTTCCGGTGGCACAGTGGTCAACAAAGCCGACAATGGGTCCGGTGCTATCGCCACCTTCAAGGCGGCCTCGACAACCACGCTCGCCCTATCAGGATCGGCGGCGACTAACTACACTGTGACAAGCGCGACCGGGTCGGTGACAATCATCGCCAAACCTTTGACGATCACGGCAGCCAATCAGATCATGTGAAGGTGACCCTGCCGGATCTGGGCACCAAGGGCTTCGTCCGCCTCAGGGTCAGCCTGGTGCCTTGAACTCTCAGTGCCCGACCCTGACCTCGCACTCGAGCCAACGCGGCTGAAGCCATGAACCTCCCGAGTCACTTGTGCTGCACGATCGAACGCTGGCTTCAGCCGGCCATACGCGCCGGCTGAAGCCAGCGCTCCGTAACGGTCCAAGTGACTCTCCGCGACCGACCAAGGGGGTCGCGGCGGAGGCAAGCGGGGCTGAAGCCAGCGCTCCGTAACGGTCCAAGTGACTCGGGAGGCTAATGGCAGCATTCCCTCCGGGACAAAGACGCGGGCCAGCAGCCGTTTCAGCGCAATCTCAGGGAATTCATGCGCGAATTGACGCAATCCTTGATATATTATAGCTGATGCTTGATTGACAAAAAACGCGACCTGTGATCTTATGATACGACTGTCACCTATGTTAGCACAGAACCCTATTGACCCATGAATCCCCGTTTTTCCTCCGCCGCCCCGCCGCTCTCTGCCACTCGGGAAGATTTCTCCAACCCCTCTTGCGATGCCCCGATGACCCGTACCAACCGGTGGGGTGGGGCCTGAGACGTGATGACCTCAGCGGCGATCAACACCCGAAAAATCAGGCGTTTCTGCTAAATTTCACCCATGAATCCGACGTGATGTGTCAGTGTAACGTGATCGAAAGTAATAGCGGCATTCTGGGACCCACCATGAAAAGACAAGCGGACAACTCCCATTCCAAAGGCTTTGCTTTGGTGATCACGCTGTCGTTGATGATCCTGCTGACGCTCATGGTGGTCGGCCTGCTGAGCTTATCGACGATTTCACTGCGCTCAGCGGCGCAGGGCGAGGCGATGGCCACGGCGCAAAGTAACGCGCGCCTGGCCTTGATTCTGGCGATAGGCGACTTGCAGAAATCGCTGGGGCCCGACCGTGCAGTCTGCGCCTCCTCCGAGATTCTCACCACCACGCCCGCCAAACCGCACACCACCGGCGTCTGGCAGTCATGGTGGGATTTTAACCCGGCTAACAGCTCGTCCTTGAACTATAGCAATGAGAAACAGAAGCGCTTCCGCCGC
This sequence comes from Verrucomicrobiota bacterium, assembly GCA_037133195.1. Taxonomy (GTDB): domain Bacteria; phylum Verrucomicrobiota; class Verrucomicrobiia; order Verrucomicrobiales; family Akkermansiaceae; genus Luteolibacter. Next base: position 8,389 of record JBAXOP010000085.1, read on the forward strand.
TGGCTGGTTTCCAATGCCGATCGCGCCGCAGTGGAATCACGCGACTTCGCGACCACCGAATGGTCCGGCAAAACCATCGAACTGGTCGGCGAGAACACACTAGGCGGCAAGGCTGCGGCCAGCGCCAAAGTTGTCGCTGGCTTGGTGCCCGTCACCCGCAAGGGCAAAGCGGAAGGAGCTTACGCTTGGCATGTGGCAGACGAAGCCGCCAAAGCCCGCATCAATCTTTACCGCGATCCCAGCCAAAATACCTCAGTCGCCCAACAACGCGCCCTGCTCGCCGGTCAGCGACCCGATCCCTCCGTCATGACCGATACCGCCGGGACATTGCTAGACTGCCTGCCAACCGACAAGGATGCCGCCGCCTTCAAGGCCGCCACCGCCAGCTTCGGCAAACTCACCGACCTCGCCCAAGTGGACTTGTATGGCACAGCCAACGGCAAAATAAAGCCGCTGCGCCATGACCTGACGACTTGGTCGCTGGGCGTGCTGTCCAACGTGCGCAGCGGCGGACTCAAACAGGATTTGTCCTGCGCGTTTGAAATAAACGGCACCAACGGCACCACCACCCTGCCGGGCGATTTTCCGAGCGATTTCACGGGTGGCACCAGAGCACGCCTGTATGCCTCGACTCCGGCGAAACCAGGCGCTGCCGCCGCAGTGATCTCCAACGGAATTTCCGATCCCAATTGGAGCACCTTGTCGAGTTACTATAACAGCTTCAGGAACCTCAGCAATCCCGAAGGGGGACCGCTGCTCGCACAAGACCCGCGCAACCCGCTGGAATCACCCATCTCCACACCGGTGCCGACGCGCTACAATCCGGCCCCCGTCATCGCCAAGGTCGATACCATCTTCAGCCTGGTGATCCGCCCGGCGAGCGATGTCTATTGGCTCGACCACACCAGCCAAAATAACGGCGCTTTAGATAACTATGATTACTTTGTGAATATGATATTTACGCCGGTGGTCACTCTCCACAATCCCTACAATGTCAATATTTCTTTCTACAGAATGAATTTGACGTTCCTCAATGTGCCGGTCGCTTTCAACTTCATGTTGGATAAAGGAGGGACCGGCTCGTTTTTGCCCCAAAGCGTGGTTCCAGATACCTTTGAAGCAATCAACGAGATGGCAGGCACTGGCAGCAAAACTTTCGGCATTAATATTGCCAATTGGACTGACACCCAACCTTATACGAAGAGTCAAACCATTTCGGGGCCCATTGTCATGAAGCCGGGCCAATCGCTGATATGCGGCCCCAATTTCCCCCCGGACTCATCATTCAAGTCCGATGCCGCTGCGGAGGAAAAAGTGGTGGCGTTTGATTGGGGCGGCTACGCTGGCACTCTTCATATCACAAATACCATCAAAGCTAAACCCTCATTCATCCCGGGCCTCGGCTTCGAAACCTACGGCGTCACGCCTGCTCATACGCTCCCAGGGGCGGGAATGGGGAGCTGGTGCAGCTTTCTTTTCTTGCGCGACGGTACTGCTAACTCCGCACATCCAACTGACAGGTTTTATGTGAAATTCAAAGCGCAACAACCGGGTTGGCCGTCTGACAATACCCTGGTGCCCAATAAGCTCGCCGATCCCTCGTTTGTCGTGAGCGCCCAACTCCAGCCCACCGAAAACGCCGCAATCACCGACAACTATGCCCAACTCAAATTCGATTACAAGAATGACACCACCCTCAAGAACTTTTTCAATAACCGGGAATACCGTTATCCCCCGACCGATTCCTTGACCGGATCTGCAAATGCCGCCCCGGGTGGCATAGCCTACAGTCAACAAGCAGCCTACACCCACCCATTTGCGATCTTCTCCGCCTATGCCCGCACCACCAACGGCGGCACCTATGAAACGGGACTGCGCACTCCGGGATCCGGAGTGAACCTGCTGCGGGATGGCCGCCTGGCGGGCAAACCGTTTCTGTTCCATAACCCGTCGCGGGGGGATGTCACGATGAACCTGGCAAGCGACAAGCCGGGGGTTCAGGCCTACGAACTCAACCTCCAGCCGTTCCTTAGCAAAGGCGACTATCAGGACTACATGGATGTGGATGGCAACCGCGTTCCCGCCCTCACCGGCAATACCACCACCAGGGGCATCAAATCCGGCAGTTACCTCGAAGTGCCCAGCGGCCCGATGCAGACCATCGCCGACTTCCGCCGATCCAACGCGCTGACCACGTCCTATCTGCCCAATACCGTGCAGCCAGTCGGAAATTCGTTAGCTTCCCCGCTGATAGCCACGGACAAGGTTAGGCAAACGGATAGTGATATATCTTCTAGCGAATTACTCGATCACTCGGTGCTGGCGAATCACGCGCTCTACGACCGATTTTATTTTTCGACCATTGCGACGCGTGGCAGTGAAACGCCGGACGCAGTGTTTGAGAAATTCATGGATGGCAGCGTACCGCTGGCGTCGCAAGGGTTCCAGCCATACCGGCCCGGCGGCAAATCCGTGGCCGCCTCCAAGGCGGATCTCTTTGCCAGTGGCAAGCCTAAGGACGATGCCTATAAGACCGCTGCCGAATACCAGATGCTCCAAGGCCCGTTCAACGTCAACTCAACGAGCATCCAGGCCTGGAAAGCGGTGCTGGCGTCGATGAACAAAAGTAATATCGTCACGCTCTGGGCCAGGGCTAACACAATAGAACTCACCAAAGCCGTCGGCGTGCCCGTTCTCGGCATGTCCCTGCTCAACGGCGGCGTCACTGGCGCCACTGCGGATGCAAGCAAGATAGACGATGCGAAGACCAACGATTGGAACGGCCACCGCGAACTCACCGACTCGGAACTAACCACCCTGGCCACCAGTATCGTTGCCCAGGTTCGCAGCCGTGGCCCGTTCCTCTCCATGTCCGATTTTGTGAATCGCCAGATAGGCCCGAATAGTCCGCTCACCCGCAGCGGAGCCCTGGAAGCGGCGATCACCGACTCCAAGATCAATGATAACTTTTTCAAAACCCACGTGACGGACATTGGCTTGACGGATATATGCGACGCAAAACTCTATAAGTACAACACGCCGGAGGTGGTGACCGGTAATCCTGCGGCGGGTGCCCCGGGCTGGATCAGCCAGGGAGATTTGCTGCGCATCCTCGAACCGGCTGCCACAGTGCGGGGCGACACCTTCGTGATCCGGGTATGCGGCGAAGCATGGGATGCCGGAGGCAAGGTAAGCGCCCGGGCCTACGCCGAAGCCGTGGTCCAGCGCATACCGGAATATGTTGACCCGCTGGACCGTCCGTCATTGAATGTGTGCACCGACGCCACGGCGGCGAAGGCCAACCAGTCATTTGGTCGCCACATCAGCGTGGTGTCATTCCGCTGGTTGTCGAAAAATGAAATCTAAACCCCATGATCCGCATCCATTCCCTTTGGCTACTAAGTGTTGTTTTACTGTCCGTGGCGGGCCATGCGCAGCAAGAAAATGCGTCAATCCCGGTGCAGATCCGTGCGGTGTTGCACGATCCGATCCACCCCACCGCCGAATTGTTTTATACCAATCAGCAAGGCGGCGTGGCTAAACTGGCGTTCCGGCCACACGATCTGACCCAGCCATTGTTCATGCTACCGGTCAACGGCACGCTAGTGCTCTACGACAAAGCAGACGTAGATCCGAAGAAACCGGAAGCGAGTTTGGCGGCTAGCGTCAAGCTGCCGCCTGACCTCAAACGGGCGATGGTCGTGGTGGTGCCGGCACCCGCAGACACAAAACCCGCCTACCGGATGGTGGTCATAGACGACTCGGCCAAGGCATTTCCCAAGGGCGAGTCGCGAGTGCTCCCACTCATCGCCGTGGAGACAGCCATCCAAGCCGGAGAGCACCGCCTGCCGATCCACCCGGGCAAAATCACCAGCGTTCCGCCCGTTAGAGAAGTCAATGAGTACAACATGGCGCAGACCAACTTCTACTACAAACAGGGCGAGGCCTGGGTGCCCTTCACCGAGCGCCAATTGCAGTTTCTCGATGCCTGCCGGAGGCTGTTCATTGTCCATGTTACGCCCGGAGCCCTGCAGCCGGTGGTCACCACGATAGTCGATACCGCGCCTGCCGCGCCTGCCACGCCCCGTAAATAAGGGCGTCTGATTGTAACACCACCTGTCATGTTCCTTTGCCAAGCAAATGCGCTGGGCAGTCACAGGGATTGGGATTTTCACTGGCGCGCTGTCCCAATCGTCCCCCTGTCGCCACCATAATTATCACCTGGATGCAAACACCTCTCCAAACCCACCCGCCACACCCCGCCAATTGCCCCGCCTTCACCCGGGGACGCCGCGGCATGCCGCGGCAATGGCACCATGCGTGGCGTTTGCTGTGCGCCAGCCTGTGTGCGCTCGGCTCCATGCTGGCGGGCGGGGGATGGTCAGTCGCCGCAGAGGCGGAGAGGGACGCAACCACGCCGACGGGCCGGGCGCGGCGCGAATTCGATGCCGACTGGCGATTTTTCAAAGGTGAGGCGCAAGGGGCCAGCGAGCGTGCGTTTGACGACACCGGTTGGCGGCGGCTCGATCTACCCCACGATTGGAGCATCGAGGGGCCCTTTGATGCGTCGAACCCGAGCGGCTCGCCGGGTGCGTATCTGCCGTGCGGCATCGGCTGGTATCGCAAGGAATTTCGCCTGCCGCCCGTCACCTCTAACAGGATGGCGCACATCGGATTTGACGGCGTCCACATGAACAGTGAGGTCTGGATCAATGGCCACCGTCTCGGCCAGCGGCCATATGGCTTCATCGGTTTTCAATATGATATATCTCCTTACCTCGATCCCACCGGCAACAATGTGTTGGCCGTACGCGTCGATAACTCGCTGCAGCCCGCGGCCCGCTGGTACACCGGCTCGGGCATCAACCGGCACGTGTGGCTGATACTCACCGACAAGCTGCGGGTGGAGCACTGGGGCGTTCAGATCAGCAGCCCGCAGGCCAGCGGACAACGTGCGGAGCTGCGGGTTTGCACGCAATTGCGCAACGGCTATGAACAGGCAAAACAGCTGCGCGTAACTCAAACGCTCGTCAATCGCGCCGGCGAACGCGTCGCGGCGGCAACCAGCGACGTGGGGCTGGCGGCGGCGACCGGTGGCGAGTGCGTGCAATCACTGGAGCTTTCCGCCCCCGAGTTATGGTCACCGGACTCGCCCTATCTGTACACGTTGCGCACTGAGTTGAGCGATGATTCACGGGTGGTAGACTGCGTCGAAACGCCTTGTGGTGTGCGCGTGGCCAGCTTCGACCCCATGCGGGGGTTTCTTCTCAACGGTGAAAAAGTCCTCCTCAAGGGCGTGTGCAACCATGACGACCTCGGTCCGCTGGGCACCGCGCTTTGGGACCGGGCGTTGGAGCGGCGCCTGCACATGCTCAAGCAAATGGGCTGCAACGCATTGCGCACCTCGCACAATCCGCCGCCGCCTGAGTTATTGGAAATGTGCGACCGGCTCGGCTTGCTCGTCATCGACGAAACGTTTGACGAGTGGCGCAGGGGCTGGGCCTCGGAAAACTCAGTGCTCGTTTGCGGGACTAAACCCACCGGCAAAGCCAAATATGGCTATCACCTGTATTTCGATAAGTGGGCGGAATGTGACTTGAGCGACCACCTGCGGCGTGACCGCAACCACCCGAGCGTGATCCTCTGGAGCATCGGCAACGAAATCCCCGAGGCCCAGAAAAATGGCGAACTCGCCACCCTCACCCGGTTGCGCGATATTTGCCACCGCTTGGATCCCTCCCGCCCGGTCACCGCCGGCTGCAACCAAATCGCCGGGGCCAACGCCAGCGGATTCGCCGGGTTGCTAGATGTGGTGGGTTACAATGAAGGCGGCGGCTCCTGTTTCCAGTACGAGGCGGATCACGCCCGCTACCCACAGCGGGCGTTTTATGCCTCGGAAGCGCCGCATAGCTTGCAGACACGTGGCGAATACCGGACGCTTTCGCGCTATCCCGAACCTGCCCACCAGCCGCCCAACCTCACTGCGGAGGAAGTTTTTCCCGAGACCTCAGACCGCTATGCTTCATCCTACGACAACGCCGGGGTGAGGATCAGCGCACGCGACTCATGGCGAATGAGCAAAACCCTGCCCTTCCTCGCCGGCGAGTTCCGCTGGACCGGCTTCGACTACCTCGGCGAGTCCGGCGCCTGGCCGCGCGTCATCGGTAATTTCGGCATCATCGACTTGTGCAATTTCCCCAAGGACACCTACTATTTCTATCAGAGCCAGTGGAGCACCCGCCCGATGGTCCACCTGCTGCCACACTGGACATGGCCCGGCAAGGAGGGCACCCTCATCCCGGTGTGGTGCTACACCAACTGCGATAGCGTCGAATTATTCCTCAATAATAAGTCGTTAGGCCAAAGGCAATTCAGCGCCAGTGCCGACATGCACTTGCAGTGGTTGGTGCCCTATCAGCCGGGCGAACTCAGGGCCGTGGCTATCAAAGACGGCCAACCCGCCGCCACCACCGTCACCCGCAGCGCCGGGCACCCGGCACGCCTCGTCCTTGCAGCGGACCAAGCGGAAATGACCGCCGGCACACGCGATCTATCCTATGTGACGGTCCGGGTGGAGGACGCGTCTGGCAATCTCGTGCCGCAGGCGGCCAACCGGATCAAGCTCGAACTCAAGGGTCCCGGCCGGCTGCTAGGCGTCGGCAACGGCGACCCATTGAATCATGAAAGTTTCCAGGGAAATTCAATCTGTGTCTTTCACGGACTGGCCTTGGCGATCATCGCAACCACCGGCGAAGCGGGTGAGATCCGATTGAGCGCAAGCTCAGAGGGATTGCCCACGCTTGACCTCCGGCTCCGCTCGATGACCCGCGATGGCCAGGCCCGCTAGGTGTCCACAAAATGACCCGCAACGAAATCCCCGCGGTCACAGGAACCGCACGACGCACCAACCGTCAGACCAAATGACCTTGATATCCACTTCATAGAGTTGCCCCAGCACCTTATCGGTTAGGACGTCGCATTTCCGTCCATCTGCGAAGATATGGCCGTCTTTGAGCAGAACCACGCGGTCTATCTCGGGCGGAATTTCTCCCGGGTGGTGGGTCACCCATACGAGTGTGCGATCTTCCCGAATGAGTTGGCGTAGTGTTACGATCAAGTGCAGCGAGGCAGCGAAATCGAGCGCCGTCGAAGGTTCGTCCAACACCAGTACTTCAGGCTGGTGGACAAGAGCCCTGGCAACCAAGAAGCGCCGACGTTCGCGGGAAGAAAGCTCGCCGAATGCACGGCCCCGAATAGCTGCCACACCCATCAGTTCCATCGCTTCCAGAGCGCGCTGTTTATCCACTTTAGAAAAGCGCATGTCCCGGGTTCGGCCGTAGGCACCGCGCAGCGACGATAAAACGGTGTCACCTGCGACTTCGCCGTCATCGAAGCGTGCCACCTCCTCGGGCATCACGACGCCGATGCGGTGGCGCAGTTCTTCCAGCGCCCACTGCTCCTCGCCAAACAAGCGGCACTGCGTTTCGGCTTTCGCCTCCGGGCGCACCTCGCCTGTCAGCAATTTGAGAAAAGTGCTTTTGCCCGAACCGTTGGGGCCGAGCACGGCAATACTTTCCCCGCATCGCAATTCCAGTGAAAAGTCCTTGAGCGCCTGGGTGCCACCACGCCAGACGGTGGCGCTTCGGATTTCAAAAATTGTCATGCGGCCTCAGGTTGAGTCAATGATGCCCGGTTGTAAACCGCGCGTTTATTGATTTTGTAGCGCGCCCATTGGCCGAAAAATCCGTTGCAACCCATTGAAAATCAAGGGTCGGGGCGGCCAGATTCGAACTGACGACTTCCTGCTCCCCAAACGGGCAATCTACTGGTAATCAATTGGTTATGAGAACACGATATGTTGCTTTGTTCCTCATGCTCGGAATGTTCTCTTGCTTTTGAGGCAGGATAGGGCTGGCTTGAAGCACGCCGAAGCAAGCAAAGTTCCGCCCCGTTAAGTCTGCCGAGGGATGGCGATTGAATGTTCCAGCAAAATTGACCGTTTCTGGAAAACGGGAGCGTTATTTCTTCTCCACCCGTGATGAGTGCCAGCGACGCATTATGCCGGGCATAAATGCGGTCGTTGCCAGGATTTTCGCCCAATTTCCTTTTCTAACATCATTTTCCCCGCCGCGGGGAATGGCGTACGGATGGCCGACCCAAATTCAGGAGATTTTTCAGATGAGTTGTGAAATACCGTCCAAGGCAGCGCATGGAATGGCGATTTGTCCGGGCGGCACATCATATTCACGGGGATTGATGCGGATTAACGTACCCTTGAGTTGCCATGTCACTTGGTTTGAGATCGAGCGAATACTTGGAATAGCGGTACCGGCTCCGCATTCGATGACAACAAGGCGCTTTGCGTGCAGGGAATCGAGCCAGGTGTTGAATGCGCTTTGTTGATGGTCTGAGCGATGACTCATCCATGCCCAGTCGCTGAACATAAGAATGTTGGGCCTGGAGATGACGCCACATCGTGGACAGACGGGCAGTGCCGAGGTGGCGCGGTAATCTTCGGGATTCACCTCGATATGCAATTGGTCGCTGGACCAAATATTCTGGTGACAGGGTGTTGAACATTGCAAGTAATGGATTGAACCATGAATTTCGTGGATTCGTGAGGAGTCAAAACCAGCCTTTGCAAATTGTCCGTCAACATTCGAGGTGACCACAAAATACCCGGCCTGCATTCGCTTGGCTGCCTCCAGGAGAATCTGGAAGCCGTCGTGGGGAGTTGCATTCCGATAGAGGTTGAGACGATGCCCATAAAATCCCCAAGCAAGGCGCGGGTCTTCGGTGAACCATCTAGGATCTGCGACCCTTTCAAAGGAGAGTCCGAGCTTGGCAAAGGGTGGATAGTGCCGCCAGAAGCCTTCTTGCCCGCGGAAATCCGGCAGACCCGAGTCCACTCCCATGCCGGCTCCGGCTGTGATAAGCAGGGCGTCAGCTTGAGCAAGCGCGTCTTTTGCAAGTTCCGTGAAAGTTTTCATGCCTTTATGGTTATCGGGGTTGTGAGTGGTCAGTGGGTGAATTGGAAACTTGGATTCGGATATCCCCGTCGCCTTGTGCTCTCTGGTGGGTGGATTTGTTCATTGGCAATTTTCCGATAAGTTTCTCCAGATACACTAGGTTTTCGTCAGATTCTGGGTCTTGCCGCAAAGGCCGCTGCGCTGGGGTGTCTGCCGGGTTGTTGCCGAGTTTTGGGGGCAGGCCTTTTCATCGCGGCCAGAAGCCTACCCCATGCCCCTTCTGCCGTCAACCAGAGCCTTGGAAATGCTCAAGGTGCGCCTGCCAGTTTCTTTCGCAGGTCAGTCAAACATAATTACGACATCCCAGCCGGCGGAATCAATAACTGGGTGCGCCAATGCCTGTTCGAGGAGGGCGATCATTAAGGGTGCTCGGCGGCCTAAATTCCGGTGGCGAGGATTTTGCCCACGACCTTGTTCATATCCCTGCGGCTGCGCACGTCAGCGAGCCCCGCACGCTTGAGCAAAAGCGACCACAGGATAGGAAGAAATACGGCACGTTGTTTTCCCTGAACACGCCGTGGTCACTCATATCGCCGACATAGCTGTTGAGCGCAGGCACGAGTTTCAGTCCCTTGGCGACACCCGCCGGTTCCAG
>JBAXOP010000086.1:0-17778 GCA_037133195.1 Verrucomicrobiota bacterium
ATACTCACCCTATCACCACGTCAGCGACGCCACGCCTTATCCCGCCGTGTTTTTCCTCGCCGGTGAGAACGATGGCCGCGTCAATCCCGCTCACTCCCGCAAAATGTGTGCACGCTTGCAAGCCGCCAGCAGTTCCCAACGGCCCGTCCTCATCCGACTCAGCGCCGCCTCAGGCCACGGCATGGGCACCTCTCTAACCGAGCGGATCGCGGAGAAATCCGACGTCCTGGCCTTCCTCTTCGAACAACTCGGAATGCAGCCCATCCCCGCAGCCAAATAGGGGGAGAACCATGCCTCCCCACACCTCCGCCATTTCTATCCGCCTCGCGCTGGACAGCGAGGTGGGCACATTCTTCGCGGCTTACTCGGCTTGCGGACTGGCGAGGCTGGATTTCCCGTTAGCTTCCGGCCCGCCCTGCCAAACCACCGCCACGCCAGTGTTGCCGGAGGTGCGCGCATGGCATGCCCTCACCACCCGCGCTGTGCATGCCGCTCTCTCCGGAGCCCCTCTGCCACCACTGCCGCCACTCGATCTGAGCGCGGGCACTGCATTTCAGCAATGCGTGTGGCGCGAGTTACAATCCATCGCCCCTGGCCAGACCCGCAGTTATGGCCAAATCGCCGCTGGTCTCGGCCGGCCCGGTGCCTGCCGCGCGGTCGGCAGCGCCTGCGCCGCCAACCCGCTGCCACTTCTCATTCCTTGCCACCGCGTGCTGGCCGCAGGCGGCCGCATCGGCGGGTTTAGCGGCGGCTTGGCCATGAAGCGGCACCTGCTGCAAGCCGAGAGCCTGGGAAAAACCCCCACCTGAGGCTTATTTCAGGTTGCATCTGCGATACGATGGATGCATGCTGAACGCGTAAGCAAAGCGTTTTGGCGATGGCCGTACGTGTGCTGCCTTGGCATGACGCCTCTAGCTTAGCCGCAAAGCGAAGACCTTGAGCTTGATTTGCCCACTAAACCGCCATGTTCCATCCCAATAAGCCATCTAAAGCCGCGACGCCGCAACCGGAGGCGCTCCGTCGGCGGGCAGAGGCACAGATTGCGTTGGAATTCTCCGTGCCCGCCTTGGAAACCCTCGCCGAGATGTCCCCAGAGGATACCCAGCTCTTGCTCCACGATCTTCGCGTTTATCAGATCGAACTCGAGATGCAGAACGAGGAGTTGCGCCAGGCTCAGATGGAACTCGCCGCCGCTCAGGAACGCTACTTCAATCTCTATGAAATGGCCCCCGTTGCCTACGTCACTCTCAACCATGCCCGCTTGATCGTCGAAGCCAACCTAGCCGCCGCCTCCTTGTTGAACATGCCCGCCAACGCGTTGATCAAGCAACCCCTGGCACGCTTTATCCTCAGGGACGATCGCCGCCAGTTCTCCCGGCACCTCTCCCAAATCTGTGCTGCCGATACCCGCCAAACCTGCGAGTTGCGCTTCGCCAGAAAAAACCAGCCTCCGTGCTGGGTCTTACTTAGCGGCGTGCCCGCTCAATCCGCTAGTGGCAAAGCCATCTGCCACGTGGTGATGACCGATATTACCGAGCGCAAACGGGCGTCCAATTTCCTACGACTGGTGCTCAGCAACATTCCCGACTTTGTTTTTTGGAAAGACCACAACTCAGTGTTTTTAGGTTGCAACGAGGCTTTTGCCAAGGCCGCCGGTGTCAATTCCCCGGATGAAATTATCGGCAAAACCGATTACGAGATGCCCTGGGACGCGAGCGAGGCCGATTCCTATGTTGCGGCAGACCGCCGGGTAATGGAAAGCAACCGGCCGGAGTACCACATCATCGAGCCGCAACTCCAAGCCGATGGCAAACAGGCATGGCTGGAAACCTGCAAGGTGCCGCTGTGCGATGAGCAATGGCGCGTCATCGGTATTTTAGGCACCTTCACCGACATCACCGAGCGCAAGCAAACGGAAGAGCAATTGCTCGCCACCATCAAACAACTCGAGGAAACCACCGACCGCGCCAATAAACTCGCCGCCCAAGCAGGAATGGCCAACACCGCCAAGAGTGATTTTTTGGCTAACATCAGCCATGAAATCCGGACCCCGATGAACGGGGTCATTGGCATGAACGGCATGCTCCTGGATACCGATCTCACCCCCGAGCAGCGCCACTACGCCGAGGCCGTGCGCAACAGTGGCGAAGCTATGCTCGGCCTCATCAACGATATTCTGGACTTTTCCAAAATCGAGGCCAACAAGCTGGTGTTGGATATGTTCGATTTCGATCTGGCCAATCTGCTGGATGACTTTGCCGCCGGCCTCGCCTTGCAAGCACACGATAAGGGGCTCGTATTGCACTGCACCACCGATGCGGCGGTGCCCTCGCAGTTGCGGGGGGACCCCGGCCGGCTGCGCCAGATTCTAGCAAATCTTGGCAGTAATGCCATCAAGTTTACCCAGCACGGGGAGGTGGCTATCCACGTTTCAGTGGTGGAAATAATGGACGAGAATGTATTGCTGCGCTTTACGGTGCGCGACACCGGCATCGGCATCGGCATCCCGGCCCAGAAGATCGATCTGCTATTTGATAAGTTCAGCCAGTTGGATGCCTCGATCACCCGCCGATTTGGAGGGACGGGCCTGGGCTTGGCTATTTCGAAACAACTCGCCGAGTTGATGGGCGGCGAGGCCGGGGTGACCAGCGAAGAGGGCAAAGGCTCTGAGTTTTGGTTCACCGCGCGCCTAAGCAATAAATCCGCCACTGCGCCGGCATCACCAGCCGTCACTGCTCACCCGAGCGTTAGCGACCTGCTCCACATGCTGGGCGGGCGCAAGGGGCGCATTCTCGTCGCCGAGGACAACATCACCAATCAGCAGGTAACCCTCGCCTTGCTCAAAAAACTCGGACTGCGGGCCGATGCGGTGGCCAATGGCGCGGAAGCGGTCCACGCTTTGAACGAATTGCCCTACGACCTCGTGCTCATGGATGTGCAGATGCCGGTGATGGATGGTATCGAGGCCACCCGCCAAATCCGCAGACTGCGCGGCCCAAGCCACAATCGCTCATTGCCTATCATTGCAATGACCGCCTACGCCATGTGCGGTGACCGCGAGCGCTTCCTCGAGGCGGGTATGAATGACTACGTTGCCAAACCGGTGTCGCCTCAACTCCTGGCCACCACTCTGAGCAATTGGCTTCCACCGGCTGACCCCAATGCCAAGCCAGCAGCTGCTGTCACGGCCGTTGAAACCACTGCACCAGTGTCAGCCATTGCATCGGTGGACACGGGAAAATCCCATACCTTACGGGTTTTCGACCAAGACGGATTCATGGCCCGCATGTTGGAGGATGAGACGATGGCTCACAGTATCATCGCATGTTTCCTCAGGGAAATGCCGCAGCAAATTGCCGCCTTGAGGACGGCCCTGCGAGCTGGCGATACCGCCACACTCGCAGCCTCCGCCCACACTATCAAGGGCACCGCAGCGAACGTCGGCGGAGAGGCGCTGCAGGCGGTGGCCGCTGCCATTGAGAAAGCAGCGCGGGCCGACGAATTGGTCTCTGCCATCCCTTACTTGCCTGAACTGGATACCCAATTCGCACGCTTGCGCGAAATTATGAACCGCATCCTTAAAAGCCACTACGATCCGCAGGCATGAGCCCGGAGATTGAGCAGCGCCTCACTCGATACGGTGCGTTTAGTTGATACGGAAAAAGGAAAGGAACAAGGGCGGCGCGCAGGATCCCGCTCCACTGTGGCCCTGGCATCCTGCCCGGAGCCTTTAATCAAATATCAGATGGCACCCGATGGTGAGACTGCGGCGCACTGGCCGCAAACAAATATGGCGTTGACTTGGTTGCACATCGTGTTTCGATGGCGGCGGAGTATTTTATGAAAAACCAATCTGTTTGGCGTCCGAGTATGGCCGCGCTGTTGCTGGCCTTGTTGTTAGCTTTGCCCGCGTGGGTACGTGCCGCACCACCGGATCTAACGGCAACGGGCGTCATCGCCACGATTAGTACCACCCTCACCTACAACCTCGGGCCCACCGGCTTGCGCGGCTGGATTTATATCTCCAGTGGCAGTCCCGGCCAAGACGGCCTCATTACCGACGAGAGCCGCCAAATTCTGGTCACCGTGGTGGGCAGCGGCACACCCGCGGCAACCATTCTGGCGGTCAATGATGTGATTTTGGGGGTGGGGTGGGGGAGTGGCACCGATACATTGCCATTGTTCACCAGCGACGCGCGCAAGAGTTTCGGCAGGGCGATCGGTGAGGCGGAAAAAATTGCTAACAACGGAGTGTTGAGACTTAAACGCTGGCGGGCGGGAGTCACTACGGACGTATCCATCACGCTGCCAGTCATGGGCTCGTACACCGATACCGCTCCATACAATTGTCCGAAATCCACGCAAATTCTGGCCAACGCCCGCAACCTGTTGGTTAGCCAGTTGCTTGCCAGCCAGACATATTTAACCAACGATTACGGAGGAGCGATCAAGGGGTTGGCGCTGTTAGGCGGGGTTACGCCCGCAGATACCAACTACCCCGCGGTGCAAACCCGGCTACAGACTTTTGCCCGCGCGCTGGCACCAACGACTCTTTCACTAACAGGATGTGATACTTGGAACTGGGGCTATATCGGGGTGTTTCTCAGCGAGTACTACCTCAACAGCTTGGCTAACGGAACACCGGATGCCAACGTGTTGCACGGCATCAATGAATACACGGTGGCGTTGGCCAAGGCGCAGAGCCGCTACGGCACGTTTGGTCACGGCGGATCGCTATTGAAAACCGATGGCAGTTTGCATGGCACCATCCCGCCTTATGGCCCGGTTAATCAAGCGGGTCTTCCTGCTAACATCGCTATTGTGATGGGAAAAAAAGCCTTGGTGGCAGCCGCCCAGCCGATCGACCCGGAGATCGACCCGGCGATCCAGCGCGGGTCGGATTTCTTCGCATTCTATGTCAACAAAGGACCCATTCCTTATGGTGAGCATGCGCCCTACATGCAAGGGCACGCATCCAATGGGAAAGACGCATTGTGTGCGGTGTTGTTCGGTTTGCAGGACACACGGGTCACGGAAACTGAGTACTTTACCCGCATGACCACCGCGGGCTGCACCGGCCGCGAGTACGGCCATACCGGTCAGGGATTCAGTTATCTGTGGGGGGCCTTGGGGTCTAACATGGGCGGCGCCGCCGCTGTGGCCGCTTACCTCCAACAAGTGCGCTGGCACCTCGATTTGGAACGCCGCTCCGATGGCTCGTTCGTCTATGACGGTGGCGAGCAATTCGGTGCCGGCTCAACAGCGGATGGCACCTATCTAGGGGCGAGTGCCTACTACTCAGTGAATCCCACGGCGAGTTATATCCTCACTTATGCCCTGCCTTTGCAGCGACTCTATATCACCGGCAAGAACCCCAATCCGGCCAACACCCTGGATGCGACCAAAGTGGCCAACGCGATTGCCGCCGCCACTTTCAAACTCAATTGCACGAGTTATACCAGCACCCAGTTGATTGCGGCGCTGAGCGAATTCGATCCGGTGGTGCGCAACTATGCCGCCATCCAACTGGCCACCCTCACCCTAACTACAGCGGAACTCAATACCCTCACCGCCATGGTCACCGGCAGCGATCCCAACGGCCGCATGGGTGCCTGCCAAACCCTCGGTATCCTCAAAAACTCCGCCGCCTTGCCATTGATCAGCGGTCGGCTTTCCGACTCCGACCTCTGGGTGCGCGCCATGGCTGCCAATGCGTTGCGCAGCTACGGGTCCACCGCAAACTCGCAACTCACCACCATGCTCAACGCGTTTACCGCCAACGCCACCGACCCGGATGTGATTGTGTGGAGCGATCCAGTGCAAATTGCTAACGGATTTTTGTCCTTCGAGTTGTTTGGTGATGCTGTCTATGGCGGCAATAACGTGGCTTCTTCTACCATCAACGCGAGCAAATCCTTGCTTTATCCCGCAGTGAAGGCCGGCCTCAAACAGCCCGACTCCAATCCGCGCTACGGCGTGGCCAGCTTTTGTAATAGCTATCTAACACTCGCAGACGTGCAGGCCCTTACCCCGGACCTCATCGAATGCGTCACCAGCGAGAGCCAGGCGGATACCATGTGGAGCATGGATCCGCGCGGATCGGCCATCGCCACCCTGGCGAAGAACAAGGTGGCCGAAACCATCCCTCTGGCCCTGGCCATGCAGGCGGTTCCCACCGGTTTTGGCTGGGGGGCAGACGGCTTTCAAGTGCCCGGGCTCAACGCCCTCAAAGCGTTCGGAGATTCGGCCCGTTGGACGTTGCCCGCCTTGCGTGCTTTGCTCCTCACCTGGGATACCACCTCATCCAAATACACCACCCTCAACTCCACCATCGCCAATATCGAGGCCGCCATCACCTCGCCCACCGGCATCACCAACGTGCTCGCCGTGGCCACTCCACAGGTGCTCGCCACCACCGCCGCCAAGGCCATCACCCTGACCGGCACGTCGCCCCGTAGCGCCGTGACTTTTACCAACGTAACAGCGCCGGCACACGGCACGCTAACCGGCACCGCTCCCAACCTGATCTATACTCCGGCAACCGGTTATAGCGGACCGGATTATTTCACTTTCCAGACGGTTGATAGCCTAACCACATCAAATCCTGGTACAGTGAGTCTCATTGTCGGCAGCGCCGGTGCCGGGCTGAAAGGCGAGTACTTTGACAATATGGATTTCACCAACCTCAAATTCACCCGCACCGATGCTCAGGTGAATTTCGATTGGGGCACTGGTTCTCCGGATCCGTCTATCGCGGTGGGCACCTTCAGTGTGCGCTGGAGCGGCCTACTGCTAGTGCCGGAAACCGGCACCTATACGTTCTCGACGCTCAACAGTGACGGCGTGCGACTCTATGTCAACGGGGCGGCTCTCATCGACGATTTTATTGATCAAACGACGAATTGGAAGGACGGCGCCACCGTCAATCTTACCGCCGGACAGAGGGTGGACCTGCAAATGTTGTACTATAAAAACACGGGGTCCGCAGCGGCAAAACTCAAGTGGACAGGTCCGTCGTTTGCGGGTGCCAACGGGGCCATCATCGCCAAGGAATGGTTATATGACGGTACGGGGGTGACCAACCGCACGCCCTACGCCCACGCCCAAATCGTGACTCTGGTGCAAAATACCGCCCAGCCGATCACGCTCACAGGCAGTGGTGCCAATCTCGGCCTACTGACGTATTCGCTGGTCAGCCAGCCAGCCCACGGCTTGCTCAGTGGTAGCGGGGCGAACCTGACCTACACCCCAGCGGCTGGCTTCAATGGCACGGATAGTTTTAGTTTTCTAGTCAACGACGGCACCAGCAACTCCACCCCTGCCACCGTGTCTATCTCTATCTGGGCCGGTCTGCCCGTCTCATATTTCTGGACCAATGCCGTGGCTGGAAATTGGAGTGGTTCATCTAACTGGACTGACGCAGCGGGCGCGGCGGCGATGCCCACGGCCACCGGGCAGGCATTCTACAGTCTTAATTTCAACAAGGCAGGCACGTATATCGTGACCCACGATTTGAACAACGGCTATGTGTTCAACCAACTCAATGTGGCCGGCGCGGTGACTTTTACCGGCACCAACAGTCTGTCGCCTGCGGGCAATGGCCCGCTGCTGCCCCAAATTAATCAGAACAGCATCAACGCGGTGGTCTTCAGCACACCTTTCAATCTTGCCGCAATGACCACAATGGGCGGCACCGGCGGTGGCGCGGTGACCATCTCCAGCGTGATCGCCGGTACTGGCGGACTTAGCAAGGACAGCCCTGGCACCCTCAGTATTAACAATGTGACCAACACCTACAGCGGCGGCACTATCATTAACAATGGTACTATTTCGCTAGCCTTGCAGGCAAACCAAGCACTGGGCAGCGGCCCGGTTACCATCAATTCCGGCGGTACCCTGATGATGGAGCGCGTCACTGCGAGTAACCCTCTGACCTTGAACGGCGGCACTATCATTGCTAACAACGGATTTGGCGACGGGTTCACCGGTAGCGTCTCCCTGCTTTCCAGTTCCACCATCAATACCGCGTACAACATGACCTTCAGCGGTAGCGTTAGCGGAGCCGGCGGGTTTATCAAAACTGGCAACAATACCCTGAACCTAACCGGAACCAATAGTTTTAGCGGCCCTACCCGAATAGTGGCAGGCACGCTGGCCTGCACGAAAGCGGCAGCTCTGGGCAGCGGCCCGATTGATATCACAACCGGTGCCAAGCTCAATCTGAATTATTCCGGCACGCACGTGGTCGCCGCACTGACGTATAACGCCGGTGCCGCGATGGCTCCCGGCACTTATGGATCCTCCGCCTCGCCGGCGGCCATCAAGAATGACAGTTATTTTACCAGCACCAGCATTGGCACGCTCACCATCCTCCCCACGACGAGCACGGCGCTGGCCCTAACGACAGGTAGTAGCCCTGCCAATCCGGGCAGCCCACTGACGTTCACCGCCACGGTGAGCGGTGCCACACCGACCGGCAGCGTGGCGTTCTATGCGGGGTCCACGCTGTTGGGCAGCGGAACTTTGAACGCAGCGTTCCAAGCCAGCCTAACCACCAGCAGCCTGGCCATCGGCTCCTACAGCATTACCGCCCAGTATACAGGCAACGCGACCAACGCGGCGAGCACCTCCGCCGCCCTGGCCATTGATATCACCAGCATGCTCGCCGCAGTGCCGGCCAATCTGATAGCCACACCATCTAGCAATTCCGTCACCCTCACGTGGTCGGCCTCCGCCGGGGCCACCGGCTACAATGTGAAACGTTCCCTAACCAGCGGTGGCACATTCGGCTTCCTCGCCATTGCCAGCGGGGCAGGGTACACCGATCTAACAGCCGTCAATGGGACCACCTATTATTATGCGGTGTCTGCCACCAACGCCGCGGGAGAAAGCGCCAACTCGAGCCCGGTGAGTGCTGTTCCCGCACTGCTGGTATCCACCACGACGGTGGCTTCGTCGCTGGGTGCCAGTGGGACATACGGGGCCGTGACGTTTACCGCCACGGTGACCCCTGGGGCCAGCGGCACGGTGACTTTCAAGGACGGAACTACGGTGTTAGGCACCGGCCCGCTGGCATCGGGACAAGCGACTTGCGCGGCCACGGCCCTCGCATTGGGCAGCCACACGATCACCGCAATTTTCCCCGGCGACGGCACCTACGCGCCGAGCACTTCCACCATTTTCAGTTATATGGTCACTGCCAAACCCCTGACACTAGGACCGCTCACGGCGGCAGACAAGGTGTACGACCAAACTGCCACCGCCACTCTATCCAGTGGCATACTCGGCAGCGGGGTGGTTGCCGGCGAGACGGTGATGGTGGTGGCTGGCAGCGGCGCGTTCTCCGATGCCAACGTCGGCACTAACAAGGCCGTGACTGCCAGCGGTTATTCGCTAGGCGGTGCCAATGCTTCCAATTACGTGCTGGCGGCCCAACCGAGTGTAGCCAACGCCAGCATCACCGCGCTGCCGGTGGTGATTGGTGGCAGCCGGGTTTATGACGGGACGGCAACTATTGCGGGGAGTGCTCTGGCGATTTCCAACAAATTGAGCGGTGACGATCTCGCTCTAACTGGAAATGCCGCGCTAGCAGCCAAGGATGTAGGAGGGCAGGGGATTATCACCAGTTACGCGACGCCGGTCCGGGTGCAAAGCTCAACCGGAAGCACCGGTACCAGCTCGGCAACGAGCTTCAAAGTGACCCTCACGAGCTCCCCCGGTGTCGGCAACACTCTCATTGCCGTCATCTCCACACGCGGCTCCAGTGCCGGGAGTGTGTCCAGCATATCCCAAACAGGCGCAACCTGGTCGCGGGTGGTTCAGGCGGCCAATGGCAGTGGCACCACCACCGAAATTTGGATAGCATCTAACGTGCCGGCCTCCACTGCGACCGCGCTCACCATCAACCAAGCATCGCTGCGCTCGGCTGCGGTGGTGATGGAATACAGCGGCATCCTATCCGCCAGCCCGGTGGACCAGACGGCCAGCACCACCGGCAGTAGTACCGCTGCGGTCACCGGCACCACCACCGCCACCACCCAGGCGAATGAATTGTGGGTCGGTGGTATCGGCATCGCTGATGGCAGAAGAACCTTGAATTCACCTTATGGCAGCTCCTTCACCGTGGTCGCATTCCCGAAGTCCGGCACCACATCCTCCGATGCCATGATCTATGCTCTGGAAAAAATCGTCAACGCGTCCGGTAGCGCCAGTTCCGGTGGCTCGGTCAGTAACTCCGACGCATGGGCCGGTGCGATCGCCACTTTCAAGGCGGCAGTATCTAGCGGCTTGGCTCTCACCGGTGCCGCCGCCTCCAATTACACGCTCAGCCAACCCGCCGGCCTGATAGCCACGATCACGCCGTTGCCGGTCACGGTGGCGGCGGTGAGCGCCAGCAAAACCTATGATCGTACGACAAGTGCGGCAGGCATACCGACGCTCACGCCAGCCCTCGCCACGGGCGACACCACCCGTATTTTAGGGCAAGCTTTTCAAGACGCCGGGGCGGGGGTTGGCAATAAGGTGATTGTGCCCAGTATCATTATCAACGACGGCAACGGCGGTGCCAATTATGCGCTTTCCTTAATCAATTTCGCTACAGGCACCATCACCAAGGCCCAGGCGGTGGTTACCCTCGGCAACTTGGCGTACAGCTACGACGGCACCCCCAAGGCGGCCACCGCGACGACGGATCCAGCGGGTCTAAGTGTCACGCTCAACTATGACGGCGTGGTCACCCAGCCGAGTGCGCCGGGCAGTTATGCGGTACTGGCGACGGTGAGTGATTTGAACTATACGGGCACGGCCGGCGCCACGTTGGTCATTGCGCCAGAGCCCATCGTCGATTGGCGGGCCGCGCATTTCACCGCCGCAGAGATCCGAGCGGGCTTGGCAGATGACAGCGTGGATGCCAACGGCGATGGCTTGAGCAATCTGACCAAATACACGCTGGGCATCGATCCGCGGATTTTCAGTGCGCAACCGCTGGCCATCGTACCAGCCGCCGCCAATCAATACACACTCACATTTATCGCCAGGCCTGCCAGCGGCGCAGGTTACACCGGACTCACTCGCAAGTATGACGTGGAAAATAGTCCCAACCCAGCCAATCCAACCTTGTGGCTACCTGTGGACGGCTACACACATATCGTGGGTGCCGGGCAAACGGTCACCGTCACATTGCCCGTCACTTCAACTAGCCGTTTCTACCGGCTCAACGTGCGGCTTGAATAACTGTGGCCGGAGGCGCGCAGCCACGTGGCGCGGGCATCCTGCCCGCAAGCGCCCATGCGAGGCGAATGCAAGCGTGCACAAGGTGCCATCCATTCTCATTGCATAGGCCGCCGGGCAAGATGCCCGGTCCACAGGGTGCCACGGCCTGCGGCCGGAGCTAGGCATGGCTGCCGCGCCTCGTGGCTGGCTGCAGTGCCCATAGAGCCCCCCCCGTATCCAAGGCGTACAACTTGTGACAATATATGTAATGCGGAATTAAAATGGGAGTAATTTCCTATAAAAAACGCCTTGCCACAAAGCCGTGCGGCCACTACCTCAGCGGCGTTGTCCGGCCAAGCCACCGGAGTTACCCACCCCATTTCACTATGATGATCAAGCCGAAGAAAGTCGCCATCCTAACAGCCGGAGGGCTTGCGCCCTGTTTGTCCAGCGCCATTGGAGCGCTTATCGAGCGCTATAGCGAGATAGATCCGAACATCGAGATCATCTGCTACCGCGGCGGCTACAAGGGCTTGCTGCTTGGCGATAGCATTACCGTCACGCCGACGATCCGCGAAAATGCCGGCATCCTCCACCGCTACGGCGGTAGCCCGATCGGCAACAGTCGTGTCAAGCTCACCAACGTCAAGGATTGCCTCAAGCGCGGTCTGGTCAAGGAGGGACAAGACCCGCAAAAGGTCGCCACCGACCAATTGATCAAGGACGGCGTGGACGTGCTCCACACCATCGGCGGCGATGACACCAACACTACCGCCGCCGACTTGGCCAAGTTCCTGGAAACCAATAAGTATAACCTAACTGTTATAGGACTGCCAAAAACCATCGACAACGACGTTTATCCTATCCGCCAGAGCCTGGGTGCCTGGACCGCCGCCGAGCATGGCTCCAATAACTTTGCCAACGTGGTTGCCGAGCACAACGCCAATCCGCGCATGCTCATCGTGCATGAGGTGATGGGGCGCAATTGCGGCTGGCTCACCGCCGCAACCGCACGCCACTACCAGGATTCGTTAGAGCGTCAAGACTGGCTGCCCGAATTGGGGCTGACCAAGGAGCGCTTTTCGGTGCATGCGGTATATGTGCCGGAAATGGCGATTGATTTTGAGGCGGAAGCCGCACGCTTGAGTAAATTGATGGACGAAATCGACAACGTGAACATTTTCATTTCGGAAGGAGCCGGTGTGGATGATATCGTGCGTGCGATGGAAGCCGCTGGCCAAAGTGTGCCGCGCGATGCGTTCGGGCATATCAAGTTAGATGCGATCAACCCAGGGGCCTACGTCGGCAAGGAATTCGCCGCCAAACTCGGTGCCGAAAAAACCCTGATTCAGAAAAGCGGTTACTACAGCCGCGCGGCTGCGGCGAATCTGGCTGACCAGCGCTTGATCAAGGGTTGTGTGGATCTCGCTGTGGAATGCGCGATGCGCCGCGAAGGCGGAGTCATCGGCCACGACGAGGATCGCAACAATGTCCTGCGCGCCATCGAATTCAACCGCATCCGTGGCGGCAAACCGTTTGATATCGACACCCCGTGGTTTGATAAATTATTAGACTCCATCGGCCAAGCCAAGGGCAGCAAGGTGGCAGTGCAGCATTGAGGAACCGGGCAACATGCCCGGTCCACGAGGAGCGCCGGCATCCTGTGAACCGGGCAAACGCCTCCATTGGGGCTTCCCACGGCGCGACGCATCCCCTATTCTCGCGCCCGATGTTCAAATCTCGCTATGCCTTGCCAGGCACGCCGCCGGCTACCCTCACCGCGCTCACGCCCGCCGAGGCCTATCTGCCAGTGATTCGGTGGCTGGAATATGACGCCGATTCGCTCACCGAACACCGCGTCCAAAATGTGGCCGAACTGCCGCCAGCCAACGGCGTGGACGGCAAGGTCCACTGGATCGAGTTCAACGGTCTGGGCGACCTCGACGCGCTCAAGGCGCTGGGGGAAAAATACGCACTCCATCCCCTCACCCTCGAAGATATCTTGCACGCCGGCCAGCGGCCGAAACTCGAGCCCTACGATAATCATCTGTTCATCGTGGCGCTGATGATCTATCGAGATGGCGGCGACCAGCGGCTGATCGGCGAGCAAATCAGCCTGATTCTGGGCAAGGGGTTTCTGCTATCTATCCAGGAGGATCCGAGCTGCGACGTGTTGGAGCCTATCCGCCAACGCCTCCGCTCGGGCAAAGGCTGGCTGCGTAAAATGGGCCCGGACTACCTAACGTATGCGCTGCTAGATATCATCATCGACCATTGCTTTCCGATCCTCGAGGGCCTCGGTGAGGCGCTTGAGGATCTTGAGACTGAGATGCTGCAACGACCGCATGCCACGTGCGTCGCCACCTTGCACGACTATCGCCGGACCTTGATGCAACTGCGCCGGGCCGTGTGGCCGGAACGCGACCTGATCAATTCGTTACTCCACGACGAGAGTCCGTTTGTCACAGCGCCAACGAAGGTATTTTTGCGAGATTGCTACGACCACACGCTGCGCATCATGGACCTGATCGAGACTTACCGGGAACTCAGTGCCGGATTGTTGGAGTTGTATTTGTCCGCCGTGAGCATGCGTACCAACGAGATCATGCGGGTGCTCACCGTCATTTCCGCGTTCTTCATTCCCCTCACCTTCATCGTCGGTGTCTATGGCATGAACTTCGATTACAAGGAGGGCGAACACTGGCTCAACATGCCCGAGTTGCACAGCCCCTACGGCTATGTCTTTCTCTGGCTCTTCATGCTCGCCGTCGTCGTCGCCATGTATTTATTCTTCCGCCGTAAAAAATGGCTGTAGCGGGCCTGGCGCGGGCTTATGCTCTTCAAAATTTCCGATAAATCCCTGATAACCCGCAAGCCCGGCCCGCGTATCTGCCGCTGCGTACGTGGCCAGACACCACACTTGCCAAGTAACGTGGTTTCAGCTTTCCTATCCCCCACCCCACCCCAAAAAAATCATGCATTCGAATTTAAACCAGCCATTTTCACCCTCCCCGTTTCAGCGCCGCGCCTTTCTTAAAGGCATGCTCGGCGCGGGTGCGGGTTCGCTCGTCGCCGCTACGCCGCTATTTGGCCAGTCGCGCAAGGCAGGCAATAAAGCGCCAAGCGGCGAGAAGGTGCGCCTCGCCTGTTGTGGCATAGGCAACCGTGGTGGCGACGACGTCAATTCGCTGCATGCCACTGGACTGTGCACCGTCGTCGCGCTGTGCGACGTGGACATGGGAGCCCCGCACACGCTCGGGGTCCTGAAGAAATTTCCGGACGTGCCGCGGTTCCAGGATTTCCGTAAAATGCTCGAAAAGATGGACAAGGATATTGATGCAGTGAGCATCGGGGTGCCCGACTTCGCGCATTTTCCCATCGCGATGCTGGCGATGTCGATGGGCAAGCATGTGTATGTGGAAAAGCCGATGGCCCACACGTTCCAAGAGGTGGAGCTGATGATGCTGGCGGAGAAAAAATATAAGGTGGCCGCGCAGATGGGCAACCAGGGCCACTCAGAAGCTAACTATTTCCAGTTCAAAGCGTGGACCGAGGCGGGCATCATCAAGAATGTCACTAAAATCACCGCCTTCATGAACAGCGGCCGCCGCTGGCATGGCATGAAAGTGGCCGGCTACTTGCCCGATCAGCCGGTTCCGTCCACCCTCGATTGGGACACCTGGCTGGGCACCGCCCAACCCCATGCCTATAATAAAGGCTACATCAATGGTGATTGGCGCTCATGGTTTGATTTCGGCAATGGCGCTCTGGGCGATTGGGGGGCCCATATCTTCGATACCGCCCACGAGTTTCTCCACCTCGGCCTGCCCGAGGAAATCAATTCCCTCAAGGCCGACGGCCCTAGCGACTTCATCTTCCCCCAGGCTTCCACCCTGTGTTTCAAATTCCCCAAACGCGACCAATTGCCCGCTCTGGACCTCACTTGGTACGACGGCGTGAAAAACCTGCCGCCCCTGCCCGATCAATTTGGCGAAGCCGTGGTGGATGGCAATATCCCGCCTCCCACCTCAGGTAAAATCGAGACTAAAGCCAGTGCGCCAGGCAAGGTGATTTACGGCGAGGGCCTCACCTTCAAGGGTGGCACCCACGGAGCTACCCTCCGAATCATCCCCGAGGCCAAGGCCAAGGATATGGCCTCCAAATTGCCCGCCGTTCCCCAAAGCCCGTCTAACCATTTTGCTAATTTCCTGCTAGCCTGCAAAGGCGAGGAAACCTGCCGCTCATCCTTCGCCGTCGCCGGCCCCCTCAGCCAGGTCATGGTGTTAGGTGTCATCGCCCAACACGTCAACGCCCAGCTCAAATTCGATCGTACCACCAAACAAATCACCAACCATCCCGTCGCCAACGCCTTATTAGTCGGTCCCCCGCCCCGTAAGGAATGGGCTCAATTCTATAAACTCTGATTCTATCTTATTTAATTAAATCTATCATGAAAACAAACTCCCCTACCCACCGCCGCAGCCTCCGCGCACTCCTGTGCGCCTCCGCCGCTCTCACCGCTCTGCCCGCCTCCGCCAACGTGCGCCTGCCAAAAATTTTCACTGACAACATGATGTTGCAACGCGATTTGGCGGTGCACGTGTGGGGATGGGCGGATCCCGGCGAAGCGGTGAGCGTGACGCTGGCGGGCAAATCAGCCAAGACCAAGGCTGGCACCAGCGGCACTTGGTCGCTGGAACTCCCGGCCGTCAAAGCGGGGGAAAACCTGGAGCTAACCATCCAAGGCAACAATAGCCTAACCCTTAAGAATGTGATCATGGGCGACCTCTGGGTTTGCTCCGGCCAATCTAACATGGAGATGGGCCTGGGCGGTTGCCTCGGTGCCGAAGCTGACATCAAAGCCGCAGACCTGCCAAAGATCCGCCGCATCAAGTTCAATCATGAGCAGACAGGCATGCCAGCCATTGAGGCACCCACCGCCACCCCGTGGCAGGTGTGCTCACCGCAAACGGCGGCTGGCTTCACCGCGGTGGGGTTTTACTTTGCCCGCGATATCGTCCAGAAAACCGGCGTGCCGATCGGTCTCATCGACGACAACTGGGGCGGCACCCCCATCGAACCGTGGATCGCCACCGAAGGCCTCGAATTGGTAGCAGAACTCAAACCCCAATTCACCGCCAGACAGGAAGCTATCAAATCCTATCAAACCACCCGTCTCCCTCAGGCCCTCACCGAAATGGAAACTTGGATCAACCAAACCCGCAAACAATTAACCAGCGGCGCGGCAACCACCCCGCCGCCCGCCATTCCGGCCCATCCGGGCGGCGAGGGCTGGAGCGGCATGTACAATGCCATGATTCATCCAGTGGTGCCCCTGCCTATCAAGGGCGCTTTGTGGTATCAAGGCGAAAGTAACGGCGGCGAAGGCGATACCTATTACGACAAAATGCGCGCGCTCATCAGCGGCTGGCGCAAGGTTTGGGGTCAGGGGGATTTCCCATTCTATTTCGTCCAGCTTGCCAATTTCCAAGCCGTCAGCGAGGATCCGGCCGGCGGCAATGGCTGGGCCAAACTGCGCGATGCCCAAACCAAGTCACTCAGCATTGCCAACACCGGCATGGCCGTCATCACTGATACCGTGCCGCTCGCCGAGAAGGACGACATCCATCCGAAAAACAAATTCGATGTGGGCACCCGCCTCGCCCGCTGGGCGCTGGCCCGCGACTACGGCCAGAAAAACCTTGAGGTGTCCGGCCCCCTGTTCAAGTCCCTCAAAATCGAGGGCGGCAAGGCCCGTCTGGCATTCGACCACACCGGCGCAGGCCTCATGGTCGGTAAAAAATCCGGCACCTCTCCCACCGCCGAAGCCACTGGAGAGAAACTCAAGCGGTTTGCCATCGCCGGGGCCGATAAGAAATGGTTCTGGGCCGACGCGGTCATCGTTGGCAATACCGTCACGGTTTCCTCCCCCGATGTGAAGGAACCCGTCGCCGTGCGCTATGCCTTCCAGATGAATCCAGACGGTGCCAACCTCTACAACCGCGACGGCCTGCCCGCCTCGCCATTCCGTACCGACACCTGGTAACCCCCCCCGACGCACCATGTGGAAAGGCCGCTTCTCCCAGGATACCTCGTCTCTCGTCCAGCAATTTGGCGAGTCCATCTCCTATGATTGGCGGCTGTTTCCGCACGACATCGCCGGCTCGATCGCCCATGCCCGCGGCCAACTCGTCGCCGGACTGCTCAGTGCCGACGAGTTTGCCGCCATCGAGGGCGGGCTGCACGCCATCGAGGCGGACATCCGCGCGGGCAAATTCGAGTTTAAGACATCGCTGGAAGATATCCACATGAACATTGAGGCGGAACTCACCCGCCGCATCGGCCCGCCAGGCGCTAAACTCCACACCGCCCGCTCCCGCAACGACCAGGTCGCCACTGATACCCGCCTGTATTGCCGCTCCGAAATCGACGGCCTCAGCAGCGCCATTCGCGGACTCCAACTCGCGCTGCTCGAACGGGCTGATCGCTACGCCGCCACCCTCATCCCCGGCTACACCCACCTCCAGCGCGGCCAACCGGTCACCGCCGGCCACCATTTCCTCGCCT
>JBAXOP010000087.1:0-17738 GCA_037133195.1 Verrucomicrobiota bacterium
CGTCGCTGGCCAATGTTTAGCAGCCCTGTAGCGGCGGTCTGTGACCGTCGCTGGCGCAAGATTGGGCTACTCATTGGCTCGCGACGCTCACAGAGCGCCGCTACAGGGCTGCCATTTGGAACGCATGGTCCAGGCGTTTTCCTTTCGACACACCTGGGTTTTTGTGGCATAAGAAATCATGCGACGTCTAACGAGGCTGGCGTGGGTTTATACCGAGGCGCCTGTCTATTTCATCACGGCGGTGACGCATCAACGGCGGCGAATCCTCGCCAGCCATGTAGCTCATGAGGCGTTTCGAAAGTTTTGCATCGCCGCTCGTGAGCACGGAGTGCTGGTGGGAAGATACGTGCTGATGCCGGACCATCTTCACGCTTTCGTGTGCATTCCGCCCGGAGCGCTCGGGCTTTCGGAATGGCTGAAGTCCATGAAAAACGCGATGTCGAAGTGCTGGCGGAGTTATGGCATTGCAGCTCCCCATTGGCAGAAAGGATTCTTTGACCATCTATTGCGATCGGACGACTCCCATGCGGAGAAATGGAAATATGTGCGGGAAAATCCAGTGCGGGCCGGGCTGTGTAACGCGGCGGAGGAGTGGCCGTACGCCGGTCAAATCATGCCCGATGCAAATGCGTTTGGGGGTGAGCTGTAGCGGCGCTCTGTGTGCGTCGCGAGCGAAAGATTGGGCTTTTCTGTGGCCAGCGACGGTCACAGACCGCCGCTACAAGGCGGAAGATTCGGATTTTCATGCGCTAGCGACGGTCACAGACCGCCGCTACAGCGCCCCCCTCTCGACGACGTCCCCGGACATACCCGTCCTCTCATTCGTCCACTCCTACACGCATATTGCTCCTGACTCCTGACTCCTGACTCCACCCCTATGCCCACCGCCTGCATCCAACTTGCCGGTTCCAAGATCTCGCTCGAAAGCGAGCACCTCGTCATTGCGATTCCGGCAAGTGATGACGGGTCACCCCGCGAAACCCGGCGTGACATTCCTCTCCGCGACCTTGAACGAATGGTGATAGGAGAGGGTGTCTCGGCCACCACGCCTGCCTTGATGGAAATGCTGCGGCGCAATATTCCCATCAGTTTCATCGACGGTTGTGGCCGGTTTCTCGGGTCCTTCCAGCCCGCTGCCCCGGACCACGGGGCGGCGCGGCTGCGCCAATATCGTTGCACCCTCGATCCCGCCTTCGGTCTTCTTATCGCCACCAAAATCATCGTCGCTAAAATCTACAACCAGCGACGCATCATCCAGCGGGTGGCCGCCAACCGCAAGGCCGAAAATCAACCCGTCCCCGAACTGATCCAGGGCACGCTCGACGCCCTTGATCGTTCCATGAGTGAGGCCGGTCACGCCACCGGTCTCGATTCCCTCCGCGGCCACGAAGGCATTGCCGCCGCCCGCTATTTCGCGGCTTGGGGTGCCCTGTTGCCCGACGCCTTCCCCTTCGAGCGCCGCTCCACCCGTCCGCCGCTCAACCCAGTCAATGCGGTTATCTCATTTGCCTCCACCCTCATCTACAGCGAAACCCACGCCTTCCAATTCAAATCCGCCCTCGACCAGCCAGCCTCCTTCGAGCCCTTCCTCATGAATTGATTCCCATGACCTGGTTTGACGATGCATTCCCACGCGTCCCATACGAACGTGGCCAACCCGGTGCCAAAGATATGCTCATCCTCATCGGCTACGACATCGCCAGTCCAAAACGCCTCCAGAAAGTCGCCAAAACCTGTGAGGACTTCGGCCTTCGCGTCCAGTATTCCTTCTTCGAGTGCCACCTCGAACAAGACGGCTTCGATCACCTCTGGAATCGCCTCCTCGACCTCATCGACCCCGATTGCGACCGCCTCGTCGCCTATCGCATCGATGCCACCTCGGCCAAGCGCACCCTCACCGCGGGCACCATGGTCTGCGCCGAAAAAGTCGTCTGCTACCTCGTCTAGGCCTGCTGCGTCGCCCTGTAGCGGCGGTCTGTGACCGTCGCGAGCCCATGAAAAGCCACCCTGTAGCGGCGGTCTGTGACCGTCGCGAGCCCATGAAAAGCCATCCTCGTCCTCGCTTGATCTTCGTCGCCAGCCCGGAGTCCGCCCAATTCTCCGCCTCTTGTCCACCCTCCCAGGTCGGGATCTCCCGACCCCTAAAAACCGCCATCTCCCGACCCAAGCCATAATCCGCTAATTTCCAGCCACTTGTCATGAATTCCCAAGCCCGCATCCCCGCCCAAGCCAGCGACTCCCCAGCACTTTTTTTGCTTCCCGACCTCAGCTCCTCCTTGACTCCTCATTCTCAAAGGCTTACAAGCCCGGCTGTCCTAATCAGACTCCCAGCCGAAAGGCATTGGTGACAAACACAGAGAACAAGGCGCTGCTCGACTGGCAATAGTCCTAATCAGACTCCCAGCCGAAAGGCATTGGTGACTTCGTCGGCTTCTTCCTGGGTCATCCAGACCAGCGTTTCGTCCTAATCAGACTCCCAGCCGAAAGGCATTGGTGACCGTAGCCTGGCCCGGTTAGCATCAGTGCCCCTGTGGGGGTCCTAATCAGACTCCCAGCCGAAAGGCATTGGTGACGTGACTCGTATCTTGACTGTCATGGTTTCTTATCCTTGTCCTAATCAGACTCCCAGCCGAAAGGCGTTGGTGACGGCAAAGGCTTCCTCTAACGTCTGTAGTTGGGCGATGTGTCCTAATCAGACTCCCAGCCGAAAGGCATTGGTGACCACCTCTGTTTCGTAAACAAGTCGGAACACGTCCCGCTGTCCTAATCAGACTCCCAGCCGAAAGGCATTGGTGACTCACTTCAGGAGGGTTGGAGGTTGAGGATGTCTTTCGAGAGTCCTAATCAGACTCCCAGCCGAAAGGCATTGGTGACGGGCCAATGCCCGCCGCTACACGATCTCGCGCCAAGTGGTCCTAATCAGACTCCCAGCCGAAAGGCATTGGTGACGGTTTGTTAGAACTGGCTCTCTTCCTGTTCCTCGACGTCCTAATCAGACTCCCAGCCGAAAGGCATTGGTGACATTGCCAGCAACATTTCAATTGTAAAAATAACCAGCGGCCGTCCTAATCAGACTCCCAGCCGAAAGGCATTGGTGACCTCGTGCTGAACGATGAGCTTGCATCGCATCCCGAGTCCTAATCAGACTCCCAGCCGAAAGGCATTGGTGACGATAACGAAAACCTTGGAGCGATTGCGGGTTTTATTGCGTCCTAATCAGACTCCCAGCCGAAAGGCATTGGTGACAAGATTTTCTCGGTTTTTACGAATGAATGATTTAAGAGTCCTAATCAGACTCCCAGCCGAAAGGCATTGGTGACTTCTTGGACTGAAGCCAGATTTGAATAATTGATACCAGCGTCCTAATCAGACTCCCAGCCGAAAGGCATTGGTGACGATGCTGGCGGCTAATTCTTCAAACGACTTCATGATATTTTGTCCTAATCAGACTCCCAGCCGAAAGGCATTGGTGACTCCAGTGTTATCGGTGTAATATAGGTCAGGCATGGTAGTCCTAATCAGACTCCCAGCCGAAAGGCATTGGTGACTGACCCTTGCGGGTCAGTAGATAGTCCGTGGCAAACGCCAGTCCTAATCAGACTCCCAGCCGAAAGGCATTGGTGACTCCATAAGCTCGGATGGAGCCGGGCGGACTTTGCGGCCGTCCTAATCAGACTCCCAGCCGAAAGGCATTGGTGACCGTGGGTTTGACCCGTCGTTGTTGCACGCCAGGCCCCAGTCCTAATCAGACTCCCAGCCGAAAGGCATTGGTGACCTCGCTCAGCGTCACCAGGTCAAGCCCGTGATCGGTCGGTCCTAATCAGACTCCCAGCCGAAAGGCATTGGTGACCGAAGGTTGGTCCACCTGTTGTCATTGCGCACCCCGTTGTCCTAATCAGACTCCCAGCCGAAAGGCATTGGTGACAAGCCTTTTTCCGGTCCCACCGCATGCGGCAACTGGCGCAAGTCCTAATCAGACTCCCAGCCGAAAGGCATTGGTGACGATTCGTCCTTCCAATCGATCCATGATTTTCTGACGTTGTCCTAATCAGACTCCCAGCCGAAAGGCATTGGTGACAGCCCGGGTCCCCGGTGATATGCGCCACCAGACTCCCGTGTCCTAATCATACTCCCAGCCGAAAGGCATTGGTGACACACAATAGCGGGCATGAAAGCTTTTCCAGATGTCTTAGTCCTAATCAGACTCCCAGCCGAAAGGCATTGGTGACATTGTCCCCAAGGTAGTTCTTGGACTTCCCCACGGGTGCGTCCTAATCAGACTCCCAGCCGAAAGGCATTGGTGACTCCAAGTTTCTTCGTAACCACTTGAATCTGAATAAGGTCCTAATCAGACTCCCAGCCGAAAGGCATTGGTGACCAAATAGTTTCATATTTATTATTAATCAAAAATGTTACGTCCTAATCAGACTCCCAGCCGAAAGGCATTGGTGACGCTGATAGCAGGAAAAGGCGTACCAAGCAGCAGACGGTCCTAATCAGACTCCCAGCCGAAAGGCATTGGTGACGGAAGCGACCGACGCCGATAAACTTTCCGGCCTCTACCGTCCTAATCAGACTCCCAGCCGAAAGGCATTGGTGACTTGCATCGCGTGAAAGACTTCACTTGCGGCGTCTTTCGTCCTAATCAGACTCCCAGCCGAAAGGAATTGGTGACGTACGCCAGTTTGCCAAGGGCACGCGCAATAATAAACTGTGGCAAGGCATCTGAGACGGATTGTAGCGGCGCTCTGTGAGCGCCGATGCTTATGAGATGAGGCCTGCAGGAAACGCGGATTCATAGGCGGTTCTCATCTGCATCGGCGGTCATAGACGCGCCGCTACAATGCGGCAGATATTCTTGTGCTGCTCCTAAGAAGCGAAAATAACAGTTTGAACGGTCCATCTTCCGCTCTGAAATTCTCTTCGGTTCGGCGTTGGATGTTCGATGTTCGCCTTTCCGCAATGAATCGCCCCAGCCCCCGCACGCAACTCTCTGGCAATCCAAAACTTCTTCATCTTTCCCCAACTTTTCCCCTTGCTCCCCGGTCCCCGAATCGCTTGCCTTCAATAACAGATGAAATTTATGAAACCAGAATCCAAGACCGGTAGAGTAGAGAGCAACGGGCGGTTTGTGGCCAATCCCGTTGCGCCGCCTCGTCAAACCGGGCTTGCGGATTTCCCACATCCGGCTTTCCAGCAAGCGTTCATCGTTGCCGACTCCGATTCCATTCGGCAAACACAGCTTTTCTCCCGTAATCGCCTTCAAGGATATGGGATGCTCAGCGCAATAACACGCGGCGGGCAGCGGCGTGACCGAAGCGAAGATTGATGTCCAAAAGGGCGGCATAGTTGGCGGCGGGAATCAGAGCGGGGCGGGTGTCCTGATCCAAGGTGTAGGTGAGGCGCGTTTTGCCATCAGCTTGTTGGGCCGCAGTAGCAAACTTGATCGTGCCGAATTTTGCGGGGCCGTCCCAGTTGAGGGTTTCAGGCTGGATGACGGGCTTGAGACCGCCGGGCGCGGTGACCGACCACACGACGTGGGCGCGGCAGTCCCCGGTGACGAGCAACGGACGCTGGCGGGTGTCGCTTTCGGTGGCCACGCATTGCTGGGGCATGCCGGGCAGATCAAAGTAGAGACCCGTGCCGCTTTTGACGCCGTAATGAGGCGCTTTGACCGTGTACTTGAGTGTGCCTGGATAGGTGAAGTCGGTGAGCAAATCCCCTTGAGCACTGGCATTTTGGGCAATTTCGCTGACCAATCCTTGAAAGTCACGCCTGCGTTCCTCGGGAGTCATTTCGCGGTATTTGGCGGCGAATGCCAAGTGCTCCAAGCCGTAGAGCCGCTTGGTTAGAGTGATGAGCGCCATGCCTTCCGCATCAAACTCCAACTCCAGGTGAAAATCGTTGTGGTTCTGCATGTCGACCGGCGCGGCCCATGTGAATGGCTTGCCATCGAGCGTGTAGCCGGGCTGCAAATCCAGCTCTGTGGCCCCGAGCGGCGCGTATTGGCTCAACGCGTCCATCGCCAGCCACCCGCCGCTAACCGGATGTTTGACGCGGCAAACCAGACTGCTAAAATAACCGTTTTCCGGGATTGTTAGTCCGCGTTGCTGCAAGGTAGCCTCGCAGGTCGCCGTGGCGGCCAGGGCCAACTCGGAATCAAAACCCGCAGCCTTGAGCAAAACATGAAGCAGGATCGCACGGTCGGCGCTGTGGCCGTAACCGTCCTTGAGAGTGACATCGGCCGGTGAAAACGCCACAGTTAGAGGCAAGTCCGAAAACCCGGGAGCGGTAGAGCGGATCTGTCGGGCCACGAAATCACGGATGGCGATAAGTTTGGCCAGCGGCTCGCTGAGCCCGGCAACCAACTCCTGGGCTTTGGAAACGCTGGCGGATTGTTTATCTAACATCGGTGCCAGTCGCCTGCCGACCGCGATGGCGTAGTCGCGCCAATTACCGGTGCTCATGGCGAAGCTCGGTGCGTCCACCCAGTCGGGCGGGGCAAGATTTTCGGCGGCCTGAGGTTTGATATTCTGCCAGTGGAACGAGAGGATGCGGCGGGCGTCTTTAACCACCTCGTTGAAGTGTCCGTCTTTGGGGAAATCCATCACCAAGTGTGGATCCATCCCGGCAGGCATGTTATATGAAAACTCAGTGTCCTTGATCGCATCGCGGCTGGCAAATGCGTGGAAAGTATGAAACATCGGCTGATCCTTGGCACTGGTCTTGATAGCATAAGCGACCACGGATCCGACCTCGACCCCTGGCAACGACACCACCAAGGTTTTGGACCCCGGATAGCGTGGCGCACTGGCCACCCAATCGGCGTCCAGGGTGTTCATTTCCTGCGGCTGAATCTTGCGCACCGTGCCATCGTTCTGGGTCACTTGGGCGTATTGAATCTCCACGTTTTCCCACACCGGATTGAAGTTGAGTTTGAGTTCGCTGTTCGCTTTTTTACCGCCGTAAGTGAGGATCTTTTTGATGACTTCCAGGCGGCTGGACCAAGTGGAGGTATTCTCGATGCGCACGTCACAGCGTGAGTTGAGGATTTCCACGTCGGCGGTGGCGGGTGCTGGAGATGAGCCTAGAACGGCGGATAGTCGTGGCACGGGACCCGTGCTGTGGCGGGCGAATACCGGCTGCTGGCGGACGTTGGTCTGGAGTTTGGCGATGGCCTGTTTGAGAATGAGATACCCGGCGGAACTCACTGTGGGCGACTTGAGGCGGATGTCGATGGCGGCTTTCAACACACCGGCCTCGGCGCTGATACTATTGGTTAGACTGAATTCCTGATGCTCTGTGTTATCATATTGGGGCAGCGAGAGTGGTTTGGCCAAGGACGGCGGCAGTGCGACGGATATATCTTCATGCACGCCACACGTTAGATCCAATTGCAGTGGGAAGCGGCGATTTTCCAATTGCAGCGACTGACCCATGATACTCAATACGACGCCAAAGTTATAGCCGACGAATGGCAAGTCGAGTTGCGCCTCATCACCGCCGCACACCAAGATACTGGGGACAGCCCAGCCGATAGTGATGCGGAGGTTGCGCGTCGAGTCGTGCATATCCTCCGGCTCCAGTTTAAAATCGGTGACGCTGGCACCAGCCAACATGGAATTGACAGAGCCCTCGAAGGAGCGGCGAATATCGTCGGGCTTGGCCTGGGCGAGGCTGCCGCGATACGAGACGTCATTGATGCCAGTCATGTCAACCACGGTGGTGCCGGTGGCGCTACCATTATCGGCGAGAGTCACCTGGGTATTGACAATACACATATTATCTTCCACGGGAGACACGGGTGAAGTCATGAGGGTTTCGCCCTCCGGAGTGGCCACCAAATAACTCCGGTTGTAGAGGTACTGCGGCATGAGATCCGCGGTGTTCTCGTTCGTGCTGTCCATCAGCACATATTTGCCATCCTTGGTGCGGGCGGCAGTGATGGCATGATTGAAGCTGGCGGAGGGCACCTCGGGGTCGAGCTTGGCTCCCACCATGATGATGACAGGAAACGCCGGGATACCGGCCTCGCTGAGCATGGTGGCGAGCAACGCCGCCTTATCGCGGCAGACGCCATAGCGATTGTCAAAGGTGATGTTCACATCATGGGGCTCGTAACCGGGCGCGCTTTTCTCTGTGGTGATGCCCATATAGCGGATTTCCTGACTCACAAACTTGAAGATGGCCGCGATTTTCTCCCGCTCGCTGGATGCCTTGGCCGTCAATTCCTTGGTTTTGGCCTGGATTGCGGGCGTGGATTTTTCGAGATGATTTTTGCACAGATTGTAATACCAGCGGCTCACATCATTCCAATCCGCCACAGTGCTCACCAGCAAGCGCTGGCAGCAGGTTGGCAAAGCGGGCATGCCATTTTCCGGAAATACCTGGGGCACATCGCGACCGGTCCACGAGTAACGGATTTTATCACCTTCCACATGTTCGCTCGCGGTAATGGTGCCCCGCAGTTCACTAAGCAGCGCCTTGCTTTTTAACGGATGATCCTTCGGTGCCAGATACTCATAAGTGACATGCTTGATAGGCATGGTAGCCTCCAGCATCGCCCAATCGGAATAACACCCCTGCATGCGTGGCTTGGACTCCCAGCGTCTGACAAAAAACCGGATCGTGTCGCCAATCTCCACATTCGGAACTGCGGCAACCAGTGCCTTGTCGTTAGGATCGTAAATGTTGGCCGCCATCTGCGCAGTATCCACCTGCTCCTTACTGATCGCCTTGGCATCGTGCCGCACTATGCTGCCGTCAGCCTTGATCACTTCCACCACCAAAATTTCCATGCCACCATAGAAAATATTGTAGGTAAAATTTTTCAAGCTGACTTTGCGGCCTGCCTCGGTGAGTACTTTGACATACTCGTCATCCAGCGTCACATAACTGCCATCCGCCTGATATTCGCTGCGCACATGCTCGGCAACCAGCACGGTGTCTGCGTCGGGATACTGAGCGGCCGTGATTTGCTTGGCAGACGCCAGAGTCTGGGCGTGATCAAGAAGTGCTGCCGGTGACGTTGCCGCAGCCGTCATTGCAGACTCGGTGGTGCCCTCCGCCGATCGGTCTTGGGCGGAAACAACCGCCATGGCGGCCACAACTACGGTGACAACATATATCAGATGAGGTGTTTTCATGGGCTGGCGGCGCGTACGCGCTAGATAACGTCACCGCCGCGGCGGATTATCCAATTTTCCGCTGTCGGCGCAGGTATGGAAACGCATCGGCGTTCATCTGCGGTTCATTCTCATTTTGTTATGAATATTGATGATCTCATTGTTTCTTGGTTATCTCATTTGCTTCAATCGCGTGACAGATCGCCGCGGAGGCGGATCACAGACCCGGGTTTCATCGTCAAATCCACCGTTTTTCCGCCGTAGCGCAATTGGCAGGATTTGCCTGTTAGGCTGTGCACGATCAGCGAGGTGAGCTTACCGTCCGCCCATGCCATATCCACCTCGAAGCCGCCGCGGGCACGCAGGCCCTTGACCGAACCGGTGGGCCAGGCGTCCGGCAAGGCCGGCAGCAGGTGGATGAATCCGCTGTGCGACTGGATAAGCATTTCGCACACCCCCGCCGCATAGCCAAAATTCCCGTCGATCTGGAAAGGCGGGTGGGTATCGAACAGATTAGGCATAATCTGACTTTTCAGCATTCCGTTCAAAATCTTGTGTGTCCGGTTTCCGTCCTGCAGGCGTGCCCAAATGCAGATCTTCCACGCGCGGCTCCAGCCGGTGGCACCATCGCCTCGGGCATTCATCGAGACTTTTGCCGCCTCAGCGAATTTGGGTGTGGTCAAGGGCGAGATCTGGCGCCCGGGATGGACTGCGATGAGATGCGACAGATGCCGGTGCTCTTCCTTCGGATCGTCAAGGTCCGCCATCCATTCCTGGAGCTGGCCCCACTTGCCGATTTGCGGGCCCAGCAGGCGGCCTCTGAGCAGCTCGATTGTCTTCCGGTACTCGGCATCCACGTCAAGCGCTTTGGAGGCCTCGATGTAGTTGGTGAAGAGGTCATAGACGAGTTGTTGTTCATACGAGTTGCCCTGCGCTTTCGGGCCATGCTCCGGGGAGACGCTCTCTGGGCTGATCAGTTTGCCGCCCGGGCCTTCTTTAAGAGAGTCCTCCCAAAATTCACACAACTCCTTGATAATCGGGTAGGCCCGTGTTCGAAGATATTCCTTGTCCAGAGTAAACGCATAGTGGTCCCAGATGTTCTGCACCACCCAGGCCGCGTCTCCGGGAACCCATATATATGAAGCCCCGCCGAAAATACCGTTTTCCGAGCGAGTCATCCAGCCTCGCTTAGTGCCGAATTCCTTTTTGGTGTCGTCGCGGCGTACCGGGATCACGGAGTGCAGCCACTCGGCCAGCGGGCTAAAACATTCCGATAGATTCGCCTGATCGACAAACCAGTAATTCATCTGCACATTGACATCCGTGTGATAGTCGCAGCGCCACGGCGGATTGTTGCTGTGATTCCACAGCCCCTGCAGATTAGCGGGCAGACGGTTGCGCGACGAACTGATCATCAGGTAGCGTGCATGCTGGTAGAGCAACACTTCCAATTCCGGATCATTCGCCTTGGCTTGCTGGTAGGAGCCCAGACGCTTGGAGGTTGGCAGCGCCGCGATGGCGGCGTCGGTCTTTCCGGTGTCCAACACCACGCGATTGAACAGTGCCTGGTAGTCTTTCATGTGTGCCTCTAGCAACGCGGCGTAGGGACGCTTGGCCGCCTTATCAAGCTGCTCAGTCACCAGACGATGCGGCGCTTCGCCGGTGCGCCAGCCTTTGGCACGCTGGTTGAGGTAGTCCGTGCCAGCACCAACTATTAGCGTCAGGCTCGTGACGTTTTGAAACGCGATGCCCGACGGCGTCGCGCTTAGCGTGCCACCCTCGTTGAGAACCCGAATCTGTGATTCATATTGCAGGCCGTTTTTCAGTTTTCCGGTTGCTGTTAGCCTGCTAGGATCGATGACCGGCATGGCATGGTGTCCATCCTTGAGGGTGAGGGAACCGGAGTGGCGGCCCGGTCTATCAGCGGTATAACGGAACACCATCACTTGATCAGGAAAGCTGGCAAATGCCTCGCGGCGGAAAGCAACCCCGTCGCTCGTATAGGTCACCGCATGTACGGCTCGGCTGATATCGAGTTCGCGCCGGTAGTTCGTCACGGGCTTGGCCTGCGGCAGGGCCACCTCGAACTCGCCGAGATTCTGATACATGCCCGTGTCTTTTTCGTCGCCTTCCCAGAGGCTGTCCTCGTTGAGCTGAACCGATTCCTTTTCCGCTGCGCCGAAGAGCATTGCGCCCAACCGGCCATTGCCGATGGGCAGCGCCTCCGACTCCCAGCTTCCCGCGGGGCTGTCATACCACAGCACCTGACAGGCGGACGGGCTTGTCACAGGGGCAGCGGCAAAACTGAGCGAGGCTTGCAGGCCCAAGTTCAACAGTGCCGCTCCGAGGGTTTTATAGCTAGATAATGCGTGCATATTGTTTGTGTTTATTTCTTTTCGGGAAATAGCGTGCAATTGAGCACATCGCTGCACTGCTTTTCCGGCAGTTCCGTAGCGGCGTGTCGCCAGAGTTCCATCAGGGCAATCGCCGTGGTGGGCTTCGCTGTCTGAGCCTCCACATAAATCACCGGGCGGTTGGCATCCACCCACAGGCGCAGATCCACCTGTGCATCCCCGTCCCCGTAACGGGCGCTCAGCGTGCCCTCCTTGGCGGTCAGCACCTGCCGGAACATTTTCGTGCGCTCCGCCGGACCGTCGCCCACCTTGATCCGCATAGCGCCGACTTTCACCAGACGTCCGCTGTCATCCCAACTGTCTGTCCGGGCGATGTAGAAGCGCAGGTCACCCGACGGTTCGATCCACGCGTTGAGGGCGATCTCGCCGTTGCCCAGCGGCATCGTGCCATTACAATTCGGACTGGGCGAATCCCAGACCACCTCGTAAGGCGATGGAGTTACGGGTTCTTGGGCTGCATTCACGCCACAGAGCGCCAAACTCCCAAGCGTCATGATCATCAATTTCGGTGCTATCATATATGTGTGTAGTTTGTCTTCATCAGTTCTTCCTTTGCTCATTTTTCAAATCCATACGAGTGGCAGCAAGCGTGAGTGCAGCGGCAGGAGTTGGCGGACTCTCGTTTCCAAGACGGTCAACAGCCGTCACGCGATAATAATAAACACCCCTAAGCGGGCGATCCTCAAAGTCAGGCTCGCAGTCACTAAAAGCAAGCGTGTTCTTGTACACGTAGGTCAGGAAGTTTTCGCGGCCGGGCGCAAACTGGGACTCCTTGCTGCGATAGAGGCGATACCAGAAAACATCGCCGGCAGCAGCCGACCAGTGCAATGTTTTGCCGTCGGCGTCCACGGTCAACGATGTGGGAATCAAAGGCTGCGGCTGTGGCATGACAGACTCGATACTGACGATTGCGGAAGTTTCAGGAGCGGTGACAGGATACGATGATTTCCGTCCGCCGGCATTGGCGACGATGATATACTCGATTCCGTTAGGCGTAACGGCGTTGGCAGGAATGCGAGCAGCAAAGATTGCCCGGCAGCGGCGATTCATCGGAAGATACATCCATCTCTTCTCGCCGGTACTCCGATACTGCAATTCCGCTGACACTTCCTCCGGTACAAAACCGGAACTCACGCGTGCCTCGAGGTCGAGCGGTTGGCCGGCAATAGCTGTGGTGGGCGGTGAAATCACCACCACGCGTGCTGCCTTCGTGTCCACAGTCACCGGTGCGCCATGCTGACTTTCCGTGCCGTCAGCGGCCAGCGCACTGATGCGGTAACTGCCGGAGACATCAGTGGTTTTGTGCGTGAAGGAATCGGCAGTCGCAGGCAGTGGCGCGGTGTTAAGTATCACATCGTTGCGGTAAACGTTGAATCCTTTGGCATTAGGTTCTTCATTGCGCCAAGCGATTTTCACACCGGCGGCGCATTGGCGAGCCACACGTTGGGATGGGTCTTTGACGCGCTGGCCGGCGCGTCGATCGTTCTGTGCCTTGATGACAACATGTTGCATCACCATCTGGTGATTGCTCACCAATTGTCCGAGCGTGCTCATGTCCATCGTACGGTCTAGGTAGGATTGCGACCACGCTTCGGCGAGATCCCACAGGTTATCTTTCACCGGCAGTTGCATGTGGAGCTTGGCCCCAAGAATGCGATTGCGGAGCCATTGCAACCGTTGCTTCTGGTCGCGGTTAGTGGTTTTGTCCAAACAGGAATCGATCACGGCGAGTTGGGCGTCTGCCTTGCGGACTTGTACGTCGTCGTACACGGGGGCGATTCCATCCAAGTTGCTGCGGCAATCCGCCGGATCCTTCGGAAGCGCCTCGCTTTGATCCAGGATTTCAGCAATGGCCTGCGCGTTGGCGGCACCGTAACAGCGCCGGGCGTACTCATGGTAAAGCGCGCTCGATGTCGTAAACCTCTTCGCCGAATCCCATGGGGCGGCCGCGATATAAAATAGCCGCGGATCAATAACATCGGTTAGCCGCCACGTCAGTGTGACGAGCCCATTCATGTTTGTGGCATGCTGGGCATAACTGGCAATGGTATTTGCGAGGTTCTTCGACCAGGGCATGTAGTGCATGTCGCCTTTATTGTCCTCCTCCAGCCACGGGCCGGCCCAGTATTCACGTTGGCCGTAGCGACTGCCGTTCTCGAACTTGTCCGAATAAGCGGTAAACGGCCCGGCCACCACGTCAGGCGGAACATCTTTCAGATTGGTATCACTCAGTTCGCCCCAACCGGTAAGCACATGTCCCATCTTAGGCGTGCGCTGGCGGAAGAAGGTGTACATCGACTGCACAAACGGCGGTTCTCTCGTCCCCTCATGTCGATAATAGACGAGATAGTCGAGATCCGGATACCAAGCAAGCATGGACTCGGAGATTTCCATTTGCTCCGTTGGGTTAAGCTTGTGAAATTCGGTTCCCAGCGCCACCTTTACGCCGCGCCGGTGGGCATGGGCGATGATCTGTTGGAAGGTCGAGGCACAGCGCTCCCACACATCCTTGTTAGATAGACTCGTTGCGTGCAGCGAGGCGGCGCAACCAAACGCATAGTCGTCAAGTAAATCAGCACTTCGGCCGGGATACTCGCGCAAGGGCCACGAGCACACATGATAGTAAGCGCTTTGCGCCGAGTTCTGGTTGAGATTTTTCTGCGTGAAGGAGCCCCAATTGAGCCAATTTTCCCGGTAGCGTTCGAAAATGTAATTATGGATTGAAAGCATGTTCAGCCGCATCCGAGCCATTTGATCGATATGAAACTTCCAATCCTCCAACGACCACAAGCCAGCGCCTTGCATGTAGCACCAATGGCTGGTGAACCCTCGGATAGGCTGGCGCGGCATTTTCGTTTCATCAAAGCTTGCGAGATTCAGGGGTATCTTTGATTCCGGCAAGACATCGCCGCTCATCAAAAAACTCACGCCATAATGATCCTCCAACAATCCGTACACGCCGTACAAGACGCCCGTCTCATCCCCGCCGGCAATCGTCACTCGCGTGCCATCGCAGGTCAGCCGG
Organism: Verrucomicrobiota bacterium; assembly: GCA_037133195.1. Taxonomy (GTDB): domain Bacteria; phylum Verrucomicrobiota; class Verrucomicrobiia; order Verrucomicrobiales; family Akkermansiaceae; genus Luteolibacter. The sequence goes on from JBAXOP010000087.1 coordinate 14,565, forward strand.
TATTGCTGCGGCTTGAGAGACGTATCTTGCTTCAAGACGAAGCCACCCGTCGGCGACACTCTGATAGGCGGAAGCGTACCGGATACCTGATAGAGGTAGCGTTGTAATTCCTTCGCCGCATAGTGCTCCAACGCCGTCGCATCCTGGGTGATGCCGACCGTCATCTGGTTGCCGCTCAGGTCGGAGAACGGCTTGCGCTTGAGCGACTCCAGCCAGGGTGATGTCACATCGGCCAGCGCCACGTTAGGACCTGTCAGGTTACGCAACGCCTGGCGATAGCCGGAGAAGCGTTCGGGCAGAAACCGGCACGGATTGCCTTCCGAGAAAAGCAGGCCCATGAGGGTGTTGGGACAGCCGGGCGGCGGGACCATCGCGGCTGACGTCTTGAACGGGATGCGCGTACCGGCGGTCAGCTCAATGGTGTTAGAGCCCGGTTTCCAGACATAATCAAGCGCGGTTGTCTGCCCGTGGTTCGCCATGGTCAATGTCGCGATCATCATCGCGGTAGTTATGTTTTTCATTGTTCCCTCTCTGCTAATATTAATTCGCTGTCGCGGCCTTCAGGACGTCGCCTCTGCGGGAGATCGTTGGGTAACGATTCATCGTTATTCTGATCGTTGACAGGCTCTTAACGATGCTGCCGTTGTTCTGTAGCGGGAATGATCCGATCGTCCCGAAAACTGGCGTTGGCTCGCTTTCGCCCACGATCTCGACGGTGATCCAACTCGGGAGGGGTTTGGAAACCGGAGGGATGGTGATCCGGCCTTGATAGACGCCATCCGGCAGAACCATCCGCCCGCCGCCTGCCGCGACCACTGCCTTGAGGCATGCCAAAAATGCTTCGGTGTTGTCCGTCTTGTCGTCGCCCACCGCTCCGTAGCTAAGAACATTGAACACCCGCGATTTCACGGTAGCAGCACTTGAGCTGTCTTTCCCGCCTCCATCCGCTTGAACAGCGGCACACACCTCAAACCATGGTAATGCTACAGCAAGAAGACACAGTGCGGCGGATATTCTTGCGCTGCTCCCCAGGGTTGCACGCCAACGCAGCGCAGACGCACGCCTCATTGGGTCCTGATGTGGTTCCTTTCGCAGAAAGCCAATATTGCGTTAAACAATCTGTCATCCAAGTTGCAGTTTGTATTTTTGGAATGCAGGTACTTTTTCCCGCCGGATTTATCGAGGTTGTTGGGTATGGTTTTTATATCGCTGCTGGTGAAAACGCCTGCATTGGCCCCGGATGTGTGAATCTCATAAACAGTGTCAGCGGTGAAGACATAATCGGTTTTATCGCAAACGGTCATGTCATACTTGATACTTACAACATTGACAATTTTCCCCTTGGGGATAACGAAGTCTTTAACGGTTTTCCCTGAACCTGGGAAATGCACCTGGCCTTTATCCACCTCCCGTTCCTTTGCATATTTGCTATCAAGCGGCACGCCGCTATCGTGCTCGGCTTTATAGTCCGCCTTGCGGGCGGGATCATACGTGATGACAAAGTTGATCCCTTTGATATCACTGGGAAAAGTTTTCGTAATGATTGTAGAGTCAGGGCCACCTGACTTGTCCGAACGCTTTGCCGTATCGGCAGGCAGTCCGCTTCCGGCCTGCTGATTGCCCGCCGGGTGCGGGATGCAACCCGAAAACAATATTCCAATTGATACTGATGCTATAACGATTTTTATTTTCATGTTTGCTCTAAATTAAACTGATAGAAACCCGCCGTTCGCGTCCAGGCTCGCACTGTGAGCAACGACGTAGCCGCCACCTCATGTCATCTATCCATAAGCCGGTCCATCATCACTTACTTCTTCAACAAGCCCGCCATCCCCTTCGCCATGGCGTCGCCAACCAGGAAATACGTTTCCGCATTGCCAAATTCATGGTGTCCGTGGGTCGGATTCGGTGAGTCTTCCGGCTTGCGCACGAAGTCGCGCGTCGGCACGAACACCACCGTGCCTTTAAACTCCGGCATCGCGGCCACGGTTTCCTGTGCCTTGCGGATCGTCACGGCTTGGGCTGGCAGATCCTTCGCTCCCGGCAACCACGGACCGGTGAACTCCCCGATCACGAACGGCAACTTCGGCACGTTAAATTCCTTGCGCACGTCGTGGATCAGGTGGACCAGGTTCTGCTCATAGGCCGGCGTGGCCTTGATAGCATCGCACATGTCGTTCCACCCGTGCCACCAAACGAAGCCCGCGAGTTCCACCCCGCGGCCGTCGTACGCCGGGAAATCCTTCTTCAGGTTGTTCATCGCATCGTGAATTTGTGCGATCATCATCGTGTAATACTTGCCGACCTGGCCACCCGAACTCGGCGGACGGAAATCGACGTCGAGACTCTTGCCACCCCATGCCGTCTTGACGAGCAGCACCTGGTTGTCCACCGCGTCGCCGATCACGTGGCCGAATTGCAACTCCGGCCCGAAGTGGTGCTGTTCGCCGAAAACCGAAAACCCGAGTCCGTGCGGGCCGGCCAGCAACGGGGCGTTTTCACGTTGATAGCGCACCCAGACATCGTCGCGCACCGTCCATTTCCCATCCGCCCCGCGCAGATGCTTGAGCATCGGTGCCTTTGCCGGGTCCTTCATCAGCGTCTCAAGGTTGCCGTGCCCGTCGTTACAATCCTTCCCCCCAATATCCACGACGGCCGGGCCTTCCATGTTCGACTGGCCGGCTAACACAAACACCTTCACCGGACCTTTGCCGGCCTGCTTGGCGGCAGGCGGCGCATCGGCGGCGGGGCAGTTGAACGATGCCGCCAGCAAGGCGGATGCTGCTAAAAACGTCAATTGTAGGTAGGGTTGCTTCATGCTGCGCGAACCTACCCGATACCCCGAGCGATGGGAAGAAGAAATGGAACCGGAATTTTCGCATCCCATTACCTACCCACTGTCCCATCCGGCACATGAAAAGCTCGGCCCGAACCACCAGCACTCTTACCCTCAAAAATGTCCCTCCACACCTGCACCGGGTCCTCAAAACCCGGGCGTTGTGTCACAAGCATTCGCTCAACCGGGAGGACTTTGATGTCTTCGGCGTTTTTACTTTTGCGCCCTTGGATTAGAGGACAGAAAAATAGTCAGGAGCTGTGACGTCAGGCCATGTCCGCTAGAATACCCGCCATATTGTTGGCAATCTCATTGCGCATGTTCGCCACCAATTCCCC
>JBAXOP010000088.1:0-17458 GCA_037133195.1 Verrucomicrobiota bacterium
ATCCTGCCCGCCGCCTCTTCTTTATTCCTGCCACTGCATGAACAAACCTGACAGTATCGCGCTGGCCACACCCTTCTGAATCGCGCTTGCACCGCCGTCGCTCTTCGCCTATGCATCGGGTCTCATGGTCAGCTTTTCCCTATTTGGCATCCCCGTCCAGATCCACCCATGGTTCTGGATTTCGTTGGCCATGATCGGCGGCGGCGGCAGCGCCAATACCCAGTCTGGGATCTTGCTATTGGCACTGTTTGTGCTCGCAGGGCTCGTTTCCATCCTCGTCCACGAACTCGGCCACGCCCTGACCGGTCGCGCTTTCGGTGCCCGCAGTGAGATCACCCTGCAAGCCTTTGGCGGCCTCGCCACCTTTGCTGGCGCACGCTTCACCCGTCCCCAGCATTTTTTGGTGACCGCCGCAGGACCTGCGGCCCAACTCTTGCTCGCTGCGGTTGTCTATGGATCCATCCCAGACTTATTTGAGTTGCGCTCTCCCGCCGGCCATTTTTGGCAAGTCCTCACTGAAATCAGTGTCGTCTGGGCGCTCATCAACCTGCTGCCAGTGTTGCCATTGGATGGCGGCCAAATGCTCAACGCCATACTCGGTCCGGCCCGCCTCCAACTCACCCTCTGGATCACCATCCTCACAGCCAGCACCGCCGCTCTCCTGATCTTTAAAAGAACCCACTCGCCCATCTTCCCACTCTTCCTCGGTCTATTCGTGTGGCAGGCTTGGAAGGCGCTCAAGCAATGCGATTGAGCGGTACTGCGGGAACCTCACTTCGCGTGATGCAAGGCGTCGCTCACGGCGGGGAAGAGTTGTTTTTTGCGACTGACGACGCCTGGAGCGTCGAACAAGGCGTCATCGAGGCGCACGAAAGGCATTTTAGCTAGGATGGCCTCTTGGCCGACGGCGAGAACGAGGCTGTGATGGCCGACGATATCCGTGACGGCGAGCACGGCCAGGTCGTAGCGGTGGGTGGTCACGAGGATGCGCAAGGCGGCTTCGAGTTCATGACGGCGGGCGGCAAAGCCTTGCAGCCCACGTTCCTCGACTTGTGAAATGCTCACTGTAAACCCCTCCTCGGTGAATTCCTTGCGGTCGGCATTGAGGAGATCCTCCGCCGCTCCTGTGACAATCAACGAACCCACCCCGAAAAACTCCTCCGCGAAGGCTTGCGGTTCGATTCCCGCAAACTCGGCCATCCAGGCGAGCATTTCGCGGTCGATCGGTGTGGTGGTGGGTGACGTCAGGCACAGCGTGTCCGAAATGATGCCAGCACATAAACACAGCGCTACTCCAGACTCCGGCGGCACCTGCCGGTAGAAAAATTTACGTGCCACGAGCGTCGAGGTGGAGCCCACGGGCTCATTGAGGAAACGGATCGGTTCGCGCGATACCAGGTCACCAGCCAGGCGGTGGTGGTCGATGACTTCGGTGATTTCCGCCTCCTCGATGCCAGTGACCGCCTGTGCATACTCGTTGTGATCGACCAGTGCGAGACGCACCCTGGGGGGATCGATGAGGTCGGATTTGGTGAGGACGCCGATCATTTTGCCGCTGGTAGGATCGACCACCGGCAATAAATCTTGCTCAGAGGAAGCGAGCCGTTTGCGCAAGCGGGAAACCGGTTCGGTCGGGCCCACGGTCTGGAATGATCGCTCCATCACGTGGCGCACAGTGCGCGAGCAACGGATCAAGGTGGAAGCACTGGCAGTATCTTGGTGGCATCGCAGAAGTACGACACCGTGGCGGGCCGCATGGGCGAGAATTTCCCCGGCTACCGGATTTTCACCGGTGACCAACAAAACGCGCACCCCACGGTCGATGGCATGGCGCTGGATAATGGGCCGATCCCCGCAGATGACTAGGAATTTTCCGATATTGCCATCCTGCACGGCGGTTTTGAGGCGTTTTTCGACTGCGGCTTGGGAAGAAGCGCCGACGAGCAGGATGAGGTCTTCCTCGAATTCTGATGGGGGCAACGAGGCTCCGAGGCTCTGAGCTTGCAGGGTGTCAGCGAGTTTCGCCAAGGAAACATGCACCGTTCTCACGCTGATGCCCTCTGTGTCTTCCGGCAACAGCAGTTTGAGTAAGTCGAAATAGCGCAGCAGGCCGCACAGATTCCCTTGCTCATCCTCTACCGGCACACAGCGAATCTCGGCCGCCAGCATGCGCCGATAGGCCGTTAGAAAGGTATCCGACACAGCGACCTTGATGACTTGCGGGTGGCAAATCATGCCGACGGTGGTGCGTACGTCGGTAATCAATGGTGGCTCGGCCATGCCGGCTCGTTGCAACACCCAGGCAGTGCGCTGGGACACCTCACCGCAGCGGGCTGCAACGGCGGTGGGCTGTTCGCCGGTGGCCCGCAATAAGGCGGCATGGCCGATGGCCGAGCAAATCGCGTCGGTATCGGGATTTTTATGACCAATGACGTAGAATGGGGACATGGGGGGAAGACAGAAGACTGGAAGACAGAAGACCGGAAGGCACAAGACAGGAGACTTGTGTTTTTCACTCACATTCTATCCGGCACCTTGATACCGAGGAGTGAGAGACCTTGTTGGAGGGTGCGGGATGTTAAGTCGCACAGCGCCAGGCGACTCGAGCGGCTGGGCTCCGCGGCCTTGAGCACCGGGCAAGCTTCGAAGAACGAATGAAAAGCGCGAGCCAGTTCCAATAGGTAATTGGCGAGCAGGTTGGGCCGGAAATCTTCTAGGATTGTCGGCACCACCTCGCCAAAACGTACCAGCAAGCGGGCCAGGTGGATTTCCTCGTTGTCGTCGAGCACGACCTGGCAGGCGGTGGCGTCGAATGGCGCCTCGAGTTTACGGAAAATCGAGCGGATCCGCACATGCGAGTATTGCAGGTAAGGCGCGGTATCGCCGTGGAGAGCGAGCATGCGGTCCCAGGAAAACACGTAATCGGTGAGGCGGTTTTGTGATAGCTCGGCGAATTTCACCGCGCCGATGCCCACGGTTTCGGCGATTGCTGCGGCTTCGGCGGCGGGCAGCCCCGGGTTTTTCTCGGCGATGACAGCGGCGGCACGCTCCACCGCCTCGGTGAGTACGTCAGTGAGTTGGACGTTGTCACCGGAGCGCGTTTTCATCAATTTGCGGTCATCGCCGAGGATGGAACCAAAGGCGATATGGCGGAAATCACCGGTTTTCCCCCAACGGGCGGCTGCCTCGAAGAGTTGGCGGAAATGCAATTGTTGGGGCACGCCGACGACATACCAGACGTGGTCGGCCCGCCACTCGTCGATGCGGAATTGGATGGTGGCCAAATCGGTGGTCGCGTAGAGGAATCCGCCGTCGGCCTTGCGGATGATCGCCGGGTTATCGGTCCAGCCTTCTTCCTTGTGAACCAGAAACGGATCGTCGGCCGGGGGTTGGCTGCCGTCGGAAAAAATACACACCGCGCCGTTGCTCACCCGGGCGAGGCCGTGCTCGAGAAATTCATTGACCAGACCGGCGAGTCTCTCGTTGTAGTAGCTTTCGCCGAGCCAGTGGTCGAAGGAAACGTCGAGCCGCTCGTAGATTTTCTGCAAGCCCCGCTTGGAAACCTCAATGCATTGCCGCCAAATGGCCAGGTTCTCTGCGTCGCCCGCCTGCAACTTGACCAATTCGCCCTTGCAAGCCTCTAATAATTCCGGCTGATCCTTGGTAGCGGCATTGATTTCGCGGTAAACGCGCACCAACTCGGAAATCGGGTCAGTTTCCAAGGCCGTTGCATTCAATAATGTCTTCCAGCCTACCAAAATCATCCCAAACTGGGTCCCCCAATCGCCAATGTGATTGTCGGCTATCACCTTGAACCCCAAAAATCGCGCGATGCGCACCAATGAATCACCTATGATGGTCGATCGAATGTGGCCCACATGCATCGGCTTGGCGACGTTTGGAGCGGAAAAATCCACCACGACGCTGCGACCGGTTCCGCTGGCGGGCACGCCGAGTCGCTCATCGCGGATCAAGGCAGCGGCCCGCGTGGCATAGGCAGCGGGCAAGATCCGGAAATTCAAAAATCCTGGCCCCGCAATCTCCGCGCTCGCCAACGCTGATAGGTCCAGATGGTCGATGATCTGCTGCGCCAACATCCGCGGGTTGGCCTTGCGCTGCTTGGCGAGCACCATCGCAGCGTTGGATTGATAATCACCGAAACGCAAGTCGGCGGTGGACGTCACGGCGGCTGTCGCGGGTTCACCTAACACGGCGGTGAGGGCGGCGGCGAGGCGGCTTTCTAGTTCCTGGAGGAGGGTCATGGGCTGGGGGAGGAGATCGCGGTGGCTCATGTGCCGATGCTTTTCGGTTTGGCCGCCAGAATGGCCAATATGTCTGCCGGGCTTTCCGCTGCGGCCAATCGCCGCCGAATTTCGCTGTTGTTGAACATTTTGGCAATCGCCGACAAGGTGCGCAGATGCAGAGGGTAATTTTTCTGCGGTACTATAAACAAAATGATAAAGGTCACTGGCATTTGGTCCAGCGCCTCAAAATCAATCCCTTTGGTGGAGCGCCCAACCACCGCCACCACTTGGTCAATACGCTCGGAAAATGCGTGTGGGATAGCCACTCCGCAACCAATCCCCGTACTCACCAACTCCTCGCGGGTCTTGAGCGCCTCCAACACCTCGTCACGCGCCACCGCCGACAAACTTCCCGCACTCACCAAGGCGTCCACCAATTCAACAATCGCGGACCAGCGCTCCACGGCCTGGAGGTCGAGGAGAATTTGGCTGGGACTGAGCAACTGGACCAACTTCATCTGAGTGAGTAAAACACGCCACCCGTATCTGCAATACGCACAAACGGTCAGGGGAACTAGCCCCTAACTCAGCGGATTGCAAGCGGATTCGTGCTGCGGATTCGTGCCAACCTCACCCTGGCGGTTCATGAGCTCGCGCCACGAGGTCTGGGGTTGGCTGGCCACACTGCGGAGTGGACGCAGTGGGCAGGTCGCGCTAGGCTGCGGCGTGTTGGAGTGGTTTGCAAAGGGTCGGTTTCCCGTATATCTCGCGCCGATGGCGGGGGTTACGGACTTTATTTTTCGTGAAATCTGCAAGGAGATGGGCGCGGACGTGCTGGTCACTGAGTTTGTGTCGGCGGAGGGGATTTTGCAGGCCGACGCACGGACCCGTAAGTACACCGAATTTAGCGAGGCCCAGCGACCGGTAGGCGTCCAATTGTTCGGAGCCGACGGCCAACGCATGGGCGAGGCGGCACGCAAAATCATCGCATGGCAACAACCGGATTTCATCGACCTGAATTTCGGCTGCCCGGTCAACAAGGTGGTGGCGCGCAATGGAGGATCGTCCTTATTGAAGGATGCGGCGTTGCTCGCGGCGGTGGCCGACGGGGTGGTTAACGCGGTAGCCGGGCAAGTGCCGGTGACCGCGAAGATGCGCATCGGCTGGGATATCCAGAGTATCAATGCAGTGGCCATCGCCAAGACACTGGTGGATTGCGGGGTGCGGGCCATCGCGGTGCATGGGCGCACCCGGTCGCAAGGCTATGGCGGTGCGGCCGACTGGGACGTGATCGATGCGGTGGCCCGGGCGGTGGCGGTGCCGGTCATCGGCAACGGTGATGTGGCCAGTGCTGCGGATGTGGACCGGCGGCGGCGAGAGACAGCGGTGGCTGGGGTGATGATCGGTCGCGCGGCAATGGGCAACCCGTGGGTATTCCGCGAGGCGCGACAATTTCTGGAAAATGGCGCAACCCCGCCGCCTGTCATGTTGGAAGAACGCTGGGCCTTGATCGTGCGGCATTGCCGCCTGGCGGTAACCAGCGGCCGCTACGGCAACGAGCGCCAGACGCTCACTTCGATGCGCAGCCGCCTAATGGCATATTGCAAAGGGTTTCCAGGTGCCAAAGAACTCCGCCAAAAGTTATGTCATGTCTCCGAAGTCGGGGAAATCGAAGACCTCGCGGCCTTGTCCATCAGGATGGAGAATGAAGGATGAAGGGTGGCGGGTTGTAGCTGGCAATAGCTCGCGGGTTGGCAAGTCTCGAAAACGTGTGAATGCGTCGTCGTTCATGAGAATGCTTTGTGAATACAGGATAACGACCACCTAAGCGTATGCAACCCAAATCAAGCCGATAATTGAACAGGATTGGACTGGATGCCTATTCTTCTGCCAATGAGCCGCACGTTTCAATGCGAACTTCACGCAAGTCCGGCAATTTTCCCCCTACTTTTCCCGAAGTTTAGGCGTGCCAAGCGGTAGAGCATGCGCTTCACTCGACCCATGCGCAAGGAACTAATGGGGCATCCGGTGTTTGCGATGGCGGTTGAGCAATTCGACCGGGTGGCAGACTTTCTCGATCTTGGCGAAGATTTGCGCGAGCGCTGTAAATGGCCGAAACGTCTGATCACTGTGACCGTGCCAATCCGCCGGGACGATGGCCGTACCGAGGTGTTTTTCGGCCACCGCGTCCAGCACCAACTCACCCGCGGCCCCGTCAAGGGCGGCTTGCGCTATCACCCAGGCGTCGCTTTGGGCGAAATCGCAGCCCTGGCAATGTGGATGAATTGGAAGTGCGCTCTGATGGATCTGCCCTATGGCGGCGGCAAGGGCGGTATCACCTGTGATCCGCGCAGTATGTCGTTAGGTGAACTCGAACGCCTCACCCGCCGCTACACGATGGAAATGATGCCTTTTATCAGCCCGGAAACCGATGTGATGGCACCGGATATGGGCACTAACGAACAAACCATGGGCTGGATCGCCGATACCTACTCGACCCATGCCGGCCACCTGGTGCCATCCATCGTCACCGGCAAGCCGCTCACCTTGCAAGGGTCCAAGGGCCGTAGCAAAGCGACCGGTTATGGGGTGGCGTTTTGCGCGTGTAAATCGTTGGAAAACCTCGGCCTAACTGTCCGGGATTCCACTGCAATCATTCAGGGTTTCGGCAATGTGGGTGCCCACGCCGCGGCCGCCTTCGCCACTAATGGCGTGCTCGTCACCGGCGTGGCCGACGTTGAGGGCGCTATCTGGAACACGCATGGCCTCAAGCTCCACCTCCTCCGCGAGCACGTAGCCAAGACTGGCAGCGTGGTCGGATTCGCCGAAGCCGAGCCGATCGATCCGGCGCAACTCCTCTGCCAACCCTGCGATATCCTCGCCCCCTGCGCGCTGGACCGCGCCATCACCGGTGATAACGCCGCGAATTTGTGCTGCAAAATTCTGGCTGAGGGTGCCAACGGTCCCACCACGCCGGAGGCCGACCGCATTCTCGACGATCGCGGCGATGTGTTCATCATTCCGGATATCCTGTGCAATGCCGGCGGGGTCACGGTTTCCTATTTCGAGTGGGTGCAAAACCTCCAACGCTTCCAGTGGGAGGAACAGGAGGTCATCAGCAAGTTGGATGGGCTCATGGCTAAGGCCATGGCTAAAGTCACCGATTTCGCACAACGCCATCACCTATCTAACCGAATGGCGGCGCAGGCCATCGCTATCAAGACCGTTGCCGATTCAAAAGCCGCCCGCGGAATGTTCCCATGAGCGCTTGTAACTACTCATAAATCCTAAATTTGAAACAAATTCAAAGTCTCGCACCTTCCGTTCGCATATCTTCCTCATTTCTTCGTTTGGAATTTCGTGCCTAATAATTAGGATTTTCTTTTCCCCGTGGCCTTCCTATCGCCATTCTTGCTAGCCTGCGCAGCCGCCTTAGCGGTGCCGTTATGGCTGCACTTGCGGCGTAAACGGCGGCAGACGCCTGTCGAGTTCCCCTCGCTGCGCTATTTAAAAATGGCCGCTGCGCGCATGAAGCGCCAGGCACGCGTCGAGGACCTCGGTTTACTGTTGCTACGACTGCTGTTGGTGGCCTTGCTGGCTCTCGCCTTCGCCCGCCCGGTCGTGCGCTCCACCAGCAATTGGTTAGGCACTGGACGCAAGGTGGAATCGGTGGTGGTCATCGACGCCACCGCCAGCATGGCATGGCGTGGCCCCGATGGCACCCGCCTGGATGCTGCCAAGCAACTGGCCCGGCAGTGGATTAACGGACTTGATGGGTCGGACGCGGTGGCGCTGTGGGTCCTGACCGACAAGTTAGAACCGGTGGTGCCGGTGCCCATCACGGATCGTGGGCAAGTATTGCGGATGCTCGACGCCATCACGCCCACGGAAGGCGCGTCGAGTCTCGCCCCGGTGTTCACAGCAGCCCGCGAATGGGCTGCCACCCGCAGCCTCAGCCGCAAGGAATTATTGGTCATTACTGATAACCAACCAGCCGCTTGGGATTGGCCCGCCGAGGCGTTTTTCCGCCATACTTGGCTACGCAGCGGCACCAGTCTCGCCGTGCTCGCACCTGATAACCTCCGCGCTTCTAACATCAGCGTCGCCGCCGTCGAGTGGGACCAACCCGCACTGCGCGTAGGTGCCATGCTCACCGGTACAGCCAGATTGGTGAACTATGGCGACGCGGCCGCGAGTGATTTGCTAGAGTGCCGGATCGGCGGCCAGTCGGTGTTGCGTAAACCGGTGGCGCTGGCGGCTGGCGGCTCGCTGGAGGTCCCCTTGGCCGTGCCCGTGCCGGCGCTCGACGCTCCCGTACTTGCCGGCGAGGTGGCGCTGGCGGGCGATGCGCTCACCTGCGACGACCGCTGGTGCTTCGCCTTGCCATTGCGCCGCGCGTTCCATGCCGTGGTCGTGGAGCGCAATGGCGGGATGGGCGGCGGGATGCGAGCAGCCTTTTTTTTAACAAAAGCACTGACAGCAGGCGGGGCCGGCAAGGCGCAAGCGATTGACGCTGATGCTTGGGCCAAGCAGGCGACCGAGGGGGTGGATGCGGTGTGGTTCACAGGCGGGGCCGTGGCAGGCACCGGCGCGTGGGAAAAGGCGCTGGCATTTGCAGACGCTGGCGGCACGGTGGTGGTCACTGCCGACGCCCCGCCCGTTCCTCTGCCAAAGACCTGGCCGGTGAGCGCGGGCGATGAAGTCAGCTTACCCGCAGGCCGCATCGCTACCCGCTTGTTAGTTCCCAACCATCCGTTGTTCGACGGGCTGTGGAGCGAACAAACGCCATTTCCTCCTCTCCCCCAAAAATCCGTCAGGCGCTGCGTGCCGGCCACGCCGGGAAAAGTGTTAGCCACGCTGGCCGGCGAGTTCCCATTATTAGTCGAAGTGCCCCACGGCATGGGCCGCGTGCTCTGGCTCAATGCTAGCGCCGACCGCGCCTGGGGCGATCTGCCGCTTTCCCCAGCCTTTGTGCCCCTCGTCCAACAAATGGCCAACGCCCGGCAACTCGCCATGCAAACGACCACCGCTTGTTGGATCGGCGAAGCTTGGCCGGATCTGACAAAATTTGCCGGAGTCGCGGCGTGGCCGGCCGGGGCTGACGGCAGTGCGGCCACGCGCGTACAGCACAGCGGTGTATATGACGCGCATTCCAAGGCCGGCAAAGTGGAGTGGCGCTGTGCGGTGAACGTCCGCCGCACGGAGTCTGACTTGCGGCCGTTGGAGGCGGCCAAGCTGCAAGCGATGTTGCCCGGGCGGGTGGCAGCTGGCTCCCAGGGGTTGCGCGAGTGGCGCGAGGAAAGCCGCCGCGAGGTGCCGCTGTGGCCGTGGTTGTTAGGTGCCGCTGCACTGGTGTTTCTCGCAGAGGGATGGGCCAGCGCGGCGGCGGCCAAGCGGCGGATGGCTGCCGCCGGCGGTGCCGAGCTACCCGCCGGGCATGCGCGTCGGGTTAAGGGTGTTTTGGGGATGGTTCGTAACAAATTTTTCCACTGATGACGACTCACTGGATATTCTGGGCACTCGCCGCCTGCGTATTAGTTTTCACGGGGTGGACGTTTCGCGGGTTGCGCCGCGACCCGGAGCGGCACCGCGCCGCGTGGCTCGCAGGCTTGCGCGGCTCCTCCGCCATCCTGTTGGCGTGGATCGTGCTCCAACCGCAATTCCGCCGCCGCGAGTCAGTCGCCGAACGACCGCTCGTCGGTGTACTCGTCGATGCCTCGCAAAGCATGAACGATGGCCCAAGCTTCACGCCACGCCGGACGATGGCCCGCGAGTGGTTAGACTCCGCCGCTTTCCGCAAGGCCCGCGATACCTGTGACCTCCGGTACTTTTCAATCTCCCAAAATTTGTTGGAAACAGTACCCGGCGAAATCTCTTTCAACGGCACCGAATCGGGCATCAACCGCTCGCTCGACGAATGGGCACGCCGTTACGGCCACGAAAATGCCGCCGGTCTGGTGCTGCTGTCCGACGGCTTGGACACCGGTGGCGGCCCGCCCGTTAGCCTAAGTCTGCCGTGCTGGGTGATGGAAGTCGAGCCGCCCGGACCTGCCGCCGCCGCACGGGTGGCCATTTGGCAGGTTGAGCCACCGCGCCGCCCGGTCGCCGGAGCGGAAACCAGTGTGCGCGTCGTGCTCCAAGGCTGGGGTGTGGAGGGCAAGGATATTCCGGTGGAACTATGGAGTGAGGGCCATAAAATCGCGGAAAAATCCGTGCGCTTCAACCGCCGCGGCGAGGTGACCGAGGCCCTGTTGCCTCTCCAACCCGAGCGCCCCGGCAGTTATGCTTTTGAAGTGCGCGTCGCCGATGCCGCAGCCGACGCCGCCGCTAAAGCCCAACCCTTTGTCGTGGCAGTTAGACAAGAGGGCCGCAGCGTCTTGCTCCTCGCTAACACGCTCGGCTTCGAGGGGAAATTCTTACGCCGCGCCCTAACAACCGACCGCAACGTGCGCCTCGATAGCTTCGCCCGCTGGCAGGACGGCCGCTGGGCCAGCCTCGGTGATGGCGGCACGGCCACTAAAGACACTCTCGACCTGAGCCCCGCCGCTCTTGCCACGCGCGCCGCAGTGATTTTAGCCGACGTGAGCCCCGAGGCCCTCAACCCCGCGCAGTGGCAAGCCATCGCCGACTACGCCGGCAAAGGCGGCGGTCTCGCCGTGCTGGGCGGACCAAACTTGATAGGGTCGCCGCTGGCCGCCGCCGTGCTCGGCCGGGTGCTGCCGGTGCCGACGCCTGCGCCGCATCGCGACGGGCGTTTCGGCGTGCGTCTAACCGATGCCGGGTTGCGCCATCCGGTATTTGGCCCGCTGTTTGAGGCGGTCAAGGAATTCCCGGCTCTGCAAGGCAGCAACCTCGCCACCGGCGTGGCCAGCAACGCCCAAGTCCTGATGGAAGCTATCGCCGATGGCCAGGCACGGCCACTCGTCGTCGTCAAACAACAAGGTGCCGGCCGCGTCGCGGTGGTTCTCAGCGATACCCTCTGGCGCTGGCGGGTGGCGGCCCCCGGTTGGACCGGCAAACTCTCCGCCTACGACACGTTTTGGGGGCAACTCCTCGATTGGCTCGCTCCCGACCAGGAAGGCCTCCAGAGCAGCGGGCGCATCGAGTTGACGTCCGAGCGGCCGTTCTATCGGCAAGGTGAAAAAGCCGTCGTGCAAGCCGAGTGGATCGGCAAGGGCGAGGCACCGTTCAAGTCATTGGAGGCGACCGTCAAGGAGCCCACTGGATCTAGCAAGCCCGTGCTGTTGCAAGCCGCCGTCTGGCGCAATCCAGAGGGCCGCCGCGTATCCGGCATGCGCGGCGAAATCACCACCACCACCGCTACCGGCGTGTACTCAGTGGACGCCCACGCTGCCTGGACCGGCGGCGAGGCCCGTGCCAATACCCGCATCGCGGTGGCCGCCTCGCCCGAGGAACGCCGCGGCGAGGCACCCGACGCCGAATTTTTACACGCCATCGCCAAACTCAGCGGTGGGGCCTATTTCGCCCGCGGCGAGGGCGAAAAGTGGCTCAAGTTGTTGCCCAAAGCCACCCGACTAAGTGAGCGAGAGGTGGTTACCGACGTCTGGAACCACCCGCTGGCAGTTATTATTCTGTTAGCATGTCTGAGTGCGGAGTGGTGGCTGCGCCGCAGTCGCGGCCTGGCGTGAGCCCCTCACTTATCCTCCTCCCGAGGAAATTGGGTTAAGGAGCCACCCCATTCTTGTGGGGGTAGCGGAAGGGTGCCTATGGGTTCGTGCCGAAGGCCCTGTTTCATGGCCGGTCCTTTCGCACGACGACAATAATGTCGTCGCTCCATAACGGGCCGCAGCCAGTCCAAGTATCTCGGGAGGACAAAGACCGGCTTGGCGCGCATGCCTGGTGCCACTCATTCGGCACCACAAAACAAAATTGCCGACAACTTTGGAGTCGCCCGGCGTTCACTTCCGTGCAAGGTTCACCCCGCACCCAAATTCATCCTCCTCCATGAGACTCCCAATTCCATCCCGCAAGGCCCGCCGCAAGGCCGGTTTCACGCTTCTTGAAATGGTCATCGTCCTCGGCATCATCGCGATGCTTTTGGGCGGGGCTATCTACTCGAGCCTCGGCATTTTAGGCTCATCCAAAATGGGCCGGGCCGACTCGGACTTTCAGACGATCAGCTCGAATTTAATGCAATACAAAACCGCCAATGGTTTTTATCCGACTAGCCAGCAAGGACTTAGGGCCCTTGTGGAAAGACCGTCAACCAATCCGGTTCCCTCTCGTTGGTCTGCCATCATGAAGAAAGTTCCGCTCGATCCTTGGGACAACGAATACCTCTACCGCTTCCCCGGTCGGCGCAACGCCACGGAACCCGAAATCATCAGCAAAGGGCCCGACGGCATCGAAAACACCGCAGATGACCTCAGCAGTCAAGACACCAAGTAGATCCCTGCACGGCTTTACCCTCATCGAGATCGTCATGGTTCTCGCGATTGCGGCGGTGCTGCTTGGGGGGGCAGTGACGATCATGGTTTTTGCCACCGATGAACGCGACCTGCGCAAGACCTCTGGACAGGTCGAGTTATTGGCCAGGCGGGCCCGCACCATCTCGATTCTTCAGCAAATCCCCTACGCCCTGGAGTTTCGGCCGGGGGTGGTGCGTCTGTTACCCTTCGCCGAGGCCGGCCAGGAAGATACTAAAAAAACCGTCGGCGGCCATTCCATCGGCGGCGAGCGCGTGGTTGCCCCCAGTGTCGGTGCCGTCAGCCCGGTGCACGATCAACTCAGTTTCGACGGGAAAATGGCCAGTTTCTTACGCCGCTGGAACACCGTGGAATGGCTCCCAATGAGTGATCGCTTCCCACTCATCTGGCGTTTCGATCCCGACGGCCTGTGCGAGCCCGTGAGCGTCCGCCTCACCATCGGCAGCAACTACATCGAAGACACCTATCACCCGCTCACCGCCAGCATTTGCGACACCGTCATGGAAGTCAAATGATACTCCCTCTCCAATCCGGCCGCAAGGGCCAGCGCGGTTTCCTCTTGCTGGAGGTGGTCTTGGCGCTAGCTGTGTTCAGCGCCGCCGCCACTGGTTTTGCCGTCGCCATGAATGCCATGGCCAAAGCCGCCTTGTTCGCCCAAAGCGAATTGCACATCACCCGGATTCTGGATAGCGCGCTGGACGAGGCGCTGTCGCAGCCATTACTTGAAGAGGGCAGCACCAGCAACCCCGTCGGTAAAAGCGGCATTGAGATGACCACCGCCATTACCCTCCTCAATAGCCTTGAAAACCAAGACGGTGCCCAATTGCAGGAAATGTACCTCATCACCGTGACCGCCCGCTGGCACGAATCCGGCGCTTGGCAAGAACGTTCCGCGGAAACCTGGCGCTACGGCCGCATGTACCAGCCATGATCCACCGAGCCAACAATCCGAAGCGTGCGGGCTTCACGCTACTTGAGGTGGTGATGGCGATGTTTTTGATGGCGTTGCTCATCGGGATGGTATTTGGCATCGCCCGTTCATCGCTGACATTGGGCAACATGGTGGTCAAATCCCAGAATGAGGAAATGCTCCATCAAGCGTTTTTCGAGTTACTGGGCAAGCGGTTTTCGGCTTTGCCGGGCAACACCCGCTTCGATATGCAGGTGCAGAAAACCAGCGGCCAATACCTCTCCGATCTAACCCTCCAGAATGTCCCCCTCAGCTTCACCTGGGGTGGCCAACCGCGCATCGCCAAGGCCGTCCAAATCTCCACCGTGCGCCGCCGCAGCGGCTTCCTAGCCATCGTCTTGCGCTATTACGAAAATGAAATCCTCGAAGGCTCGGCCTCCCTCGATGGCGGCAAAAGCGCCCTCGACAACAAACCGTTTGCCGAAGTGGAACTCCTCAAGGACGTCGCCTTCTTCGAGTGGCGTATTCTCGATGGCACCTCCCTCGAGTGGCAATACGATTGGGATATCCAGGGCCGCTTGCCTCTCCAACTTGAACTCACCGTCGCTTTCGGTGATAAAGGCGAGGAAATGCGCCATATTTTCTGGATCCCACCCAAACAAAATCCCGAAGTCGCCTTGCGTCAAATCATGCAAAGTGGTGGGGCCACCGCCACTCCCACCACTCCGATCAATCCAGCCACACCAGCCAACACCAGACCTGGCAGCACGCCGGGTGCCCAACCGGGTTCCGTCACGATTCCCACAGGTAGTTTCCCCGGAGCCGGTTCCGGTGCCCGCTCCGGTGCTCCGCGCAAATAACCCCACCTCGTTCCCGTTGATGACTCACCACTCACCCCGTTGCCAGCGCTCACAAGGGTTCGCCTTGGTCGCCGTGCTGTGGCTTATCGCGGTGCTCGGCATGGCCACTATGGTCGCCTTGCGCGTCATCTCCTTCGATATGGAACTCACCTCCGCCAAAGTCCACGGCTCCCGCGCTCGCAATATCGCCGAAATCGGCATCGCCGTCGGCTGTAACCCCGTCGTCAAACGCGACGATCCCATCCTCCACCATGTCGATGAGGCCGCCGGCGGCGGCTACGACGTGAAAATCCTCTCCGAAGGTGGCCGCTTCAATATCAATACCATCCTCCTACGCAACGATACCGCCCTGCTGCGCGACTTGTTTATCAATTGGGGTATCGAACTGGACACCGCACAAGCCATCACCGCCTGCCTCACCGACTGGATCGACGCCGATGACGACGTTTCGCTCAACGGAGCTGAAAAAGATTGGTACGATAATCAGGGCCGCATCAACCAGCCATTCAACCGGCCATTTTACAATATCGACGAAATGCGTTTGGTGCGCGGCATGGATCTCGTCGAAGCCGTCCGCCCGGATTGGCGCAACTGGTTCACCGTTTGGAGTAGCGGCGGCCTTGATCTCAACGAGGCATCGGCCGATCTCATCGCCGCCGCCGCCGATGTTTCCATCGAATTGGCCTCCCTCATCCCCCAAGCGGTGCGCGGCCAGGACGGCGTGCGCGATACCGAAGACGATGCGCCGTTTAATTCTGCAAAGGACGCGCTTGATCTTTTGGGCGTTGACATCAATAGTCGTCCGGACTTAGCCCAGCGCTTCACTGTGAACGATACCACCACCCGCATCGAAAGCACCGGTACCGCCGGTTCGGCGAAACGCCGCATCACGGTTATCGTCCGCAACCGTACCGGCCAACCCGCCCTTCTCGACCGCTTCGAAGAAATCATCCCGTGAGCAAGCCAACCGATCAAATCCTCCTCATCCCCGGCGAAACCGGTTGGGAAATCTGGACCAGCCAAGCCGAGGCTGAGTTCACCCTCCATTCCGCCTCGCCAAGTTCGCGTGCCAGCGAGTTAATCGGCGTTCCCAGCGGCGATATCCTGATGTTTTTCCCGGTCAAGGCCATCACGGCCATCCCGATGAAGGTCACCAGCGAGGACGACTCGCTGTTTCCCGAACTCGCGGTGATGCATGCCGAGGGCCTCGGCATGCGTCCGGATCCAATGGCCGGCCAACTCACCGATACTTTCGTCATCGCCCGCCAAGGCAGCACCACTGCCTTGCTCTCCGTCCATTTGCGGGCCCCCGTCGAGGGTGAGTTGCCGTTGCGCGGGCCCAAGGAATTCGATGTCTCGGCACGCGCCTACCCGATGCCTGGCGATTGCCTGGCGGTGTGGAAAGAATTCGGCCGCTGGGTATTCTGCCTCTCCCATCAGGGGAAACCCGTCTATTGCCAGGCCACTTCCACCTCTGCTACCACCCCGGATGATACCCTGGTCCGCGAAATCCACCTCGCTGTCATCCAGTTGTCTCTCCAAGACATCGACTTGACGCCATCCCACGTTCTCCTCTGGACCAGCGCCGAACACGCATCGCCTGGCGCCTTGGCCGGCGCCTTCAACGTCCCGGTGGATATCTCACCGCGGCCCGCCCCGGTCCTGCCCGACCCCCGCAGCAAACTCCTGCCCGCCGACGTGCGCGCCGCTCGCCGTAGCGCCCTCCGCCGCCGCAATATCATCCTTTCCATCGCCGCCGTCGTCATCGCCTATCTGGGTATCATCGGGTTTTTCAGCTTCAAACTCTGGAAAGTCCACACCGATACCGCCCTGTTGCGCAAACAAGCCCAGGCCACCGCCCCGGACGCCATCGCCTTCACCACCCACCTCGCCAAGTGGGAGGAACTCCGCCACGCCGTCGATCTCAGCCAAGCTCCTGTCGATATCCTCTACCGCATTTCCCGCTGCATCCCTCCCAACAGCAGCCTCCGCCTCAAAACCGCCGAAGTCTCCGCTAACGAAATCTCCCTCACCGGCGAGGCCCAGCAACAAGCCGCCGTCGGCCAGTTCAGCCTCGCCCTGCGTAAAAGCAATGACCTCGTCGGCCTCATCTGGCAAACACCCGAAGCCTCCAAAAGTATCCGCGGCTGGGAATTCGTTTATACCGCCGCCCCACCCAAAAATTGACCCCTCCTTTACCAGTCCGCACCGACAAATCCCGCTTGCTGCGGCATTACCAATCCAGACCCCCAATCCCCCAGCCTCTCCCCGCCTGTGTCCCCACGTGAAAAAAAACTCCTCATCTTCTTCGCCATCGGCGGTTTCGCAATTTTCAACTTGTTAGGCTTCAACTACTTCGTCAAGCTGCAAGCCGAAATCGTCGGCAAGCACTTCAAAGCCGTCGCCGCCTTGAAACAGGCCGAAACGATCCACGCCAGCCGCGAGGAAGTCGAAAGCCAAATGGAATGGCTCGACCAACACGAACCCAAGCCCAGTGAGAGCCAACCGGTCCTCACCGCCTTGCTGGAACTCGCCGAAAAAGACGTACCTGTTGTCGGCCTCACCTTTAAAACCGAAAAACTTCTCCCCACTGACCAAGCCGGTCACTATTACCATCGCGTCAAAGTGAGTCTCTCCGTGATCGGCCCAGAGCGCTCGCTTTATACTTGGTTCGACCACCTCAACTCGCCTGAAAATCTCCGCTGCGTCACTTATATCCGCCTCTCACCTAACAAAGACGACGACACCCTCATCGATTGCACCGCCACGGTCGAGCAATGGTTCGTCCCCGTACCATCCGCCTGATATGCCCAAGCCACCCCAGACCCACGGCTCCACTGGAGCACTCGATGCTGCTGCCACCCCCGGTTGTCGGCACGCACGTCTGGCGGCCCGGCCTAGAGTCCTTGAAAAGCCAAACTTGTTGTCGTTAGGTCAAGTTTTCTTCTCTTGTGTCTTCAAGTCTTGGGTCTTGGGTCTGAGGCGCAGCCTCGCTAG
>JBAXOP010000089.1:0-17386 GCA_037133195.1 Verrucomicrobiota bacterium
TATGTCGGCGGCCATCCCGACATGTACGGCGCAGCTGCCACGCTCTACACACTGCTGACGGGCAACCCGCCCGACCGCATGGGTCGCGGCGCATTCACTGCCCCGCCACAGGGCTTGGCCTTCCTGACCCCGCTGGAGACCGCAGCCCGCAAGCGCCTGCACCAGGTGATCCGCCGGGCGACGGACGAGCGGGGGCCCGAGCGTTACCCAAATTTTCTGGTGCTGGCTTCGGCGTTAGCCGACGAACCGCAGCGAACATCGCGGCACTCCCGCAAAGCCTGGGTTGCGCTCGTGCTCGTGCTCGGGGCGGCGGCAGCACTCAGCCTGCGGGTTTCGGTATTTTCTAAAAAGCCGGTGCAATCCGTACCGCGACCCGCGAAGGAAGCGCAAGCAAAGGAGACGCTGCCCGAACTTACCGAAGAACAACTGGTGGACTACCGGGCCCTCGCGGGCATGATCGAAGGTTACATTGGCAGTAAGGAGTATGCCAGCGCCCTGGCCAGTGTCGAAGACCTGCTTTCAACCTATCCCCAAGCGCGGACCCAGCCTGTTTACTCGATCGCCCGTGCTATGGCCCTTAAAGGTCTGGGCCGCATCGACGAGGCCAAGGACGAACTGCGCAAGGACGTTAACCTCTCCCCCAAAATTCCTCCCCTCGCCGCCCGCAAGGATTTGTGGGAAGAACTCGGCGAATTGGGCGAGGCGGAGCATGACCTGTCGCGAATCCTCAAGAAATACGGCCCAAACACGTTCATCCTTTTCCTGCGGGCCGACGTGCGGGCCAAGCGAGGCGACTTTCCTGGCATCGAGGCCGACCGACAGGAGGCGTTGGCAATGGGGCCCGACGACCCCGAGCGAAGGCGTCTCGTGAAAGCCATGTGGACTCCGCTAGAGACTAAATTCCCCGGTTACGCCGACTATCTGCGATCAAGCAAAGCCAAGCCGTCGCAGGACGCTCCGCCTAGGGACGATGCGGATGCCACCCTTGAAGATTCGACAACCGGCGAATTGCCGACGTTCAACTGGCTTTGGTCGTACGTCCCGCCATGGGTGTTCGAAGAGCACCTGATAACCGATAGCAAAATTCACAACGAGGAAGCCGACAAAGCGCGAGAGTTGAAGATCAAGGCCATCACCAGCGCCTATCTGAGCGGCCAAAACCTCCAATCCCTGAACCTCCTTGACGAAATCCTTAACTCCCAACCGGTTTACAGCAACCAACCTAGCATTTCTTTGTTGCGTGCGGTGTTGCTCAAACGCCTCGACCGACTGCCGGAAATGGAAACTGAATTGCACAAACCCTGCCATTCGGAGCTAACGTGGACCGTCCTCGGCGAGCGGATCTATCTGTGGGACTTGTTGGAAAGGTGGAATGACGCCGAGAAATTTTTGACTAGGATCGTGGAGCATCCGCCAAGTGGAGCCGCAGCATTCAAGGACCATGCGTTTGAAGTCCTCAAATACCGCGCCACCATGCGGGCACGGCTCGGAAATTTTGCCGGGGTCGCAGAAGACAAGGCCCTGGCCTGTACTATCTTGGGCGTGACCTCTGCCGCTGCGCCGCCATCCGGAAGTGGGACTGGCACAACGCAAGCACCTGGGAAGGGCGAATCCGCAGACATCGTGGATTACAAGTCCACCCGGTGTCGCGCTGACATTGATAATGCCTGGCGCGTGCTGGAAAAGGAATTCCCTGCCTACGCCGAATTCCTCCGCACCCACCCGGCTAAAACCCCAGCTAAAAAATAATTGCTGGTTTTCGGGGAGATGTCGGCGGCATGCCCGAATAAGTAATAGGGAGCCGTCTCCATGGATCGGGAAAGCCTGTGGTCGCCGTGAAACCGGTGGTCTTGGCTTTTGCCAGGGTCCTCCCTGCCACCTCCGGCAATTTCCGGAACAAATCGACAACCAAGCAAAAAGAAACAAGATGAAAAAGATCGTATTACTCGCCGTCGCCATCACCCTAACATCCATCGGATTCGGCTACGCCATGAACGCCCATCAGACCAAGGAACACAGCAAATGTGAGTACGGCACGCGCTGCTCTGCCTGCAACGGCACCGGCTGGGTTTCCAATGGCTCCATGAAATGTTTTTCCTGTAAGGGCACAGGTGCCAATAGCTCCTATTGAGCACCCATGAATTCCCCGACGGCTCCCTTCCTCCGGGCCGGGAGTCGTCGCGTTGTCTGTCCGCCATTTCCCTGAACTGATGTTGATAAAGAAATCCCTTCTTTGCTTGCTCGGTGTTGCTAAGGCATTGGCCGCCGATGTGCCAACGCCTCCGTTGTCGTTGGAATCCTTCTTTGCCGAGTCACCACGCTGCAACGAACACCTCAGCCCAAGCGGGAAGTGGGTGGCATTTTTCGCTCCCAACGCCAGCGGCACCAATAGCCTGTGGGCAGTCGATCCTGAACACCCGAACGCCCCCGTAGCCCTTTCGCCAAAGCATTCGGACGCCGTCGTCGTTTATTTCTGGTTCGATGATGATACGATCCTCTGGCAAACAAATGACTTGGACGGGCATCCACATTTTTTCACGAGTGGTCCGCATGCCCAGGTGCAGCATGAAATCGTCACCGATCAGACACGGATGGTTAGCTTGGCGGGAGTCGCGACCGCGGGAAAAGATCCCTGCATTTTATTGGGGATTTCCGATACCCCGACGTCTTACCCCGACATTTACCGAAAACAAATCCACGGTGACGCCGCACCCGAAAAAATCCTCGGCAACCGGCACCGGGTGTTTGCATGGGCATTTGATGCTGTCGGTAATCCTGTGGCGGGTCTGCGCTGGACCGATAGCGGTGCCAAGGAAATCCTGGATTTGCGAAGTGACGCCGGAACCGTGATTTTCCGCGCCGATCCCGGTGATGACGCCCGCCTGCTCTCCGCCAGCGGCGATGGCACCCATGTTTTTCTCATCACCAACCGTGGATCCGATCTCACACGTCTGGAAAGTCTCGATCTAACAGAAGGCAATTCCCAAACCGTGGCCACAGATCCCCTGCGCCGGGTTGACCTTGAGGCCATGGTTTTCTCAAAAAATTCCGAGGATGTTCTCGCTGCCGGATATGCAGACGAGCAATTCCGCTGGCAATCGCTGAGCCCTGATTTCGATGCCGTGCAAAAAGCCGCCGCCAGCCACCTGGGGGTCGCCCATATCACCGCCGCAGAATTCTCCGCCAACCGCGAGCGCTGCCTGCTCAAAACCAGCTCCGCCAATAATTCCGGCAGCGTCCTGCTCTACGACGCCAATACCGGGAGGCTGCTCGAACTCTGGCAGCAGCACCCTGAAATGGCACCTGCACAGCTTTGCGTGACCCGGCCCTACACGTACGCCGCTAGCGACGGCACGCGCATTCCCGCGCTCCTAACCACGCCCCGTGATGGCAAGCCGCCCTGGCCCTTGGTGGTATTCCCTCACGGCGGACCTAACATGCGAAACTTGCCGGGTTTCGACGGCCGCGTCCAGTTTCTCGCCAGCCGAGGATATGCAGTGCTCCAACCCAACTACCGTGGGTCGCGCGGCTTCGGTAAGCGGTTCATGAATGCCGGCGACGGCCAATGGGGCACGGGTATCATGCAAACCGACTTGAGCGACGGCGTGGAGGCGTTATTACGCGATGGCACTGGCATCAAGGGGCGGGTGGCTATTCTGGGTGGCTCCTATGGCGGGTATGCGGCTCTGGCGGGACTCGCATTCACCCCGGATCTTTACGCTGCCGGTATCTGTCTTTTCGGTATTTCCGATCTCAATGCGCACGTCGCCAATCCATCAGCCGAATGGCAACCGTTTGCCGGAGATATGGCCAGAAGGTTCGGCGATCCCCACACCGCAGAAGGCCGGGCAAGCCTTGAGGAAATGTCTCCAGCAAACCATGCCGCCGCATTCAATGCTCCGCTTCTCATCTATCATGGCGTCAAAGACACTCTGATCCCAGTCGATCAAGCCCTCGGCATGGTGTCCGCTCTCAGGCGCTTCGGCAAACCTGTGACCTGCCTGCTCGCACCTGACGAAGACCATGGTTTTATGCGGCAGGAATCGGAAATGGCCGTCTATCGGGCTATCGAATTGTTCCTGCAACATCACCTGGGCGGCCTGGCAGGCAACAAACCCAGCCCGGAAGTTTGCAAGCGCCTGGCGGATTTTTCGCATTCGGTCCTGTCGTATTCGCTCCTTGCCACTCCCGCTCTATCCGTCACTATTCCTCATCCCCCCCAGCCAGCAGTCCACCGATGAGCGGTCAATTTCCCACAACCCCATTCACTTTGTTGACCCGCTTGCGCGAGCCGGGCGACGGGCATTACTGGCAGGTGTCCTGGAAGCGCTTCCTCGAACTCTATCACGAACCACTGGCCGTCACCGCCCGCGCCTGCTACCGCCATCACAGCGGCGGCCATGACCCGTCGCCGGACTTCACCGAGGACATTGTCGCAACCGTGGTGGCGGATTTCTTCACCAAAAGCCAATATCGCTACGACGCTGACAAAGGCCGCCTGCGCAATTACCTGCGCGTCCTCACCAATGCCCGCGTCGTGGACCTGCTGCGCAAGGTGCGCCCCGCCGAACAAGCCCTGGCCCAGGCTCCGGAGCTGGTGTCCATGCCGGTCGAGGCCGGTGACGAGCGCGACGCCTTCCACAGCTCGCTGCTGGCCACGCTGGTGGAAGACCTGCGCAACCAGATCCCGCTGCGCCAATTCGAAATCTTCGAGATGGTGAAACTCAAGCACCAAGCCCCCGAGAGTATCGCCGCCGAACTCGGCATCCGCCGTGCTGCCGTCGACCGCTCGGTCCATAAAACCATGACCAAGCTGCGCGAAATTGCCAGGCGCAGCGAATACCAGGAGGAATTCTACCCATGAACGCCGTCACCTTGTTGGCACTGCCTGCCGACGCCCAATACTCCGAGGCAGAGGATGCGCTTATCGCCCGCGAACTCGCCCATGCCTATTGGCTCGACGAATGTGCCGGCACCAACCCCGAGGTCTTGCGCCTCGCCGAAAAAGTCCGCCTCCGCATGTGCGAGGCCGAGGTCCGGGAATCCTTGCCGCAGGAGGTGCCCGAGCCGTGAGCATCAGTCTTCTCTATCGTAGCGCGGGCATCCTGCCCGCAGTCAAGTCCATCCCCAGCGCATGCCAAAGCATCCGGCCAAGATGCCCAGTCCACCGTAGCGCGGGCATCCTGCCCGCCGCCAAGTTCCAGCTCAGCACCTGCGATTTCTCCCGTGCGCCGCTCAACGGCCCCCATCCCTCACGTCATCCCCGGCCTTGCCTGACGACTTTAATCACACTCTTCGGGGGCACTCCAGCCAACAACTCAAGCGGCGTGCAGCGCAACACCTTGCTCAGCACCATCACCTCGGCATCAATCACCAAACGCAACCCGGCCTCGATTTTGGACAGTCCCGCCCGGCTCAGGTCCCAGCCTGCCGTCTGCAAGTGCGTCGCAAGCATGTCCTGCGACATCCCTGCCGCTACCCTGCGCTTCCGCACGTTCGCCCCAACAATATTTTTCAAATCCGCCATTTGCTCCGCTTTTGGAGCTTGACGCTACCCCGCCAACTTGCCATTCATGCTCCGTAATCAGAGCAAAAAGCGCCATGCAGACGCCTCACTCCCCCTACACCCTGTACAAACGACCATGAAACTATTGCGCAATGCCTTTATCCTTGTAATTACCGCGACCCTCGGTGCCTGCGGCCCCAATAAATCCGAACTGCGTGGACAAGTGAGGAAAATAGAGGCCGAAATGAACTACCTCAACTCGTTGGCTCAATCACAGCGGAGTCGCATGAACGAGGCTGACTTCGTCGCCTTCATCGGTGGCTTCGCAGCCGGCTACGGAGCCACTAGCGACAACGGCCAGCTTGTAGTCGATGGGGCTGGCGTTGTGTTAGATGCAGCTCAGCGATCCAGCGACGCACAGCTCAGCCTCAACCAGATCAAGTCTCGCTACAACCAGCTCGCTATTGAGCGCATGGGTCTACTCAACAAACTCAAATAGACCAGCAATGGTTGGGGGCCCCGCACTCCCCAAAAACAAGAAAATCATCACATGAAATTCAGTTGTCCCCTCTGCGGAGGAAATATCGAAGGCGAAGAAGCGTGGATAGGCTTGCAAGCCGATTGTCCCCATTGTGCAAAAAAAATATCCATCCCCACTCCCGCAACGCCTTCGCCGTCAAACTCGCCATTGACGACTGCACTCACCTTAGATGCTCCTGAGTCAGAATCCGAATCTTTGCAGTCTTCTCCATTTCCTCGGCCGCGAGTAGATAAACAGAATGACTCCGAGTCGACCAACGACAGTGAATCTTCCTTGGGCATAGTGATGATGATGATCTGCATTATTTCCGGCCTGAAGCCACTTGAGGACTTCAGCTTTTCGCATTTGCTGACGAATCCCTTCAAGCACCGCTCTGGTTCCGATATTGATAGCTACTTCAATTGCGGTTGCCCGCAGACTACGCCTTTGCTCGACACCTTGCCTTCCGGGTGGCCTCGACCCTGGTTTTTCTGGCGCATGTTCGTCTATGGGTTGCTCATACTATTAGTCTTTGTTGTAGGCGTTCAGGATTTTGAAAATATAAACATGCTTCCAGGTCTAATGGTTGTTGGGGCGTTTTTCGTTCCTTTGGCTTGTGTAACACTATTCTTCGAGTTTAATATCCTACGAGATATATCCCTTTATCAGGTTCTCAAATTCATAGTTTGTGGCGGCGCTGTGTCACTCATTATAGCGCTATTATTATTTGCCGCGACTGGTCTGAATGAAACATTTCTAGGTGCAACATCGGCTGGCATTATCGAAGAGGTCGCTAAGGTACTTGCCGCAGTCGCCATGCTTCGTGGCGCACGGCAATACAAGTGGATACTGAATGGACTTCTAGTTGGATCGGCTGTGGGCGCTGGGTTTGCCGGATTCGAGAGTGCCGGCTACATATTTAGAGCCTTCCTTAGCGATCTCGCTGAAAACTGTGACCTGACACAATTCTACAGCACCTTGATTCAACGAGCGCTATTTTCTCCTTTTTGTCACGTGATTTGGACCGCCAGCGTAGTAGGTGCACTATGGCGCGTAAAGAAGGATCAACCATTTCGCGTCTCAATGCTGATCCATAAAGATTTCCTTCGAATACTTGGTTTCGTTATGTCTCTACACATGCTTTGGAACTCCGGTTTGCTGTGGCATATTCCGCGCAATCATGCCATGCTAAAAGGCGAACTTCTATTGTGGCTAACGTCCATCATTGGTAGTTGGTATTTGGCTCTTCTGCTAGTTCAAGAAGGTCTTTGGCAAGTTAGGAATGCAAGAATATCGAGTGACTCTCATATAGCGTGAAGACATCAATTTAGAAATGAAAGAGGTACAAGAGGCCAAGACACGCGAGAAATTAATGGAGGAGGAAAAGCAGCAACGAATACGTGATGAGGATAAGAAGAGGGGCCTTGGGAAATCATTTTGAATACAAGTCGAGAGCGATCAAGGCTTTCTTATGCAGATGTGATGAATTAACGACGCAATGGACAGGATCTCTAAAAAACGTCAAACGGGGGGACCGATAAATATAGTCCACCCGCTCACCCCACCCCAAATCCCATGAAATTTCTCAAAGGATTATCGACCATGGAACTGCTCGTGCTGATCGGACTCGTCTGTTGCGGCATAGTAGTGACGAGCGCCCGGGTGCTGCGGCACCTGTAAAGGCGCGAGGCAGAAACACCGGCAGCCACGTAAACAATGCCCGAGTGTTCCGCAAATTGCTCACCCCACTTCAATGCGCCACG
Organism: Verrucomicrobiota bacterium; assembly: GCA_037133195.1. GTDB lineage: Bacteria > Verrucomicrobiota > Verrucomicrobiia > Verrucomicrobiales > Akkermansiaceae > Luteolibacter. The sequence goes on from JBAXOP010000089.1 coordinate 7,790, forward strand.
CAAGACCGCCCGATCCCAGAAATTAAAGTGCCAAATCTCCCCTTGAAAAACTTTTCAGAAAAACAGTTGCGCCCGCCCCCCTGGCTTGCTAACAAACCCTTGATGATGCGTCATAAATCCGTGACTGGCAGCAACGATCCAAACTCTCAACGGGTTGGTTCAGGCATGCTTCATCATGCAGTCAGAGCCCAAGAACCATGATTGCCATCACGTTCCTCACCATGAGTATCAAGGGCATTCTATCCGTCACCGCCGCAGGCCTAGTGCTGGTTGTCGGCGGCATTTGGCTGATCCGGCGCAAAATCAGCAGGCGAATAGCCCAGGGAGATGAGACGGCGGTGCCAACGCCAACGGTCGGTCGGAGCTCCATTTGGAACTCCAAGCTTCCTGAAAATCAAAATGCCGAACCCGCCGGGGAACTCCCAATCACTCCCTCAGAGAAAATCGCACCTCCTGCCGTGCGACTGGCCGCAGTGACTGAGAGAATTACCGACTCCGATCTGCGGGAATTCATGGAAGACATCACCACCCGCGTCCAGGAGGAAGGACCGGATTTTGGCGAAGCCACCTCGTTAGGATTTATCGAGGAATTGGTGGACCGGATGGACGATCTGCGGGCGCTTCTTAAAAAACACCAAGGACAGACCACCAAGGACGTGGAATTATTCCGCCATACTCTTACGGAAGTTCTCTCGGATTGCGGTGTTGAACTCATCCACTCCGATGAGTGGGATCCCTCAGTTCAGCGTGCTATCGCCAAGGAGCCGACTCCAGATATTCACGCCCCCACCATTCTCCGCTTCGGCACCACGGGCATCCGCCGCGATGCCCAACTTGTGCGCAAGCAGGAGGTCGTGCTCGCCGTCCCACAGTAATACTCACAGACACCACCAAACGCACCATGAATCACAACGAATACTTCATTGGAAATCCCGCCGCGCAAATGGACGATTGGATTCTTCAGGACTCACCGGACAACTGCGCCGTTGCAGCAGAAACCAGCCTGATCAATCAATTTATTGGCGGCGGATTGAGCCTTGATGATGCCAGTTACATTTCATCCTCCAATGGGTGGTATCATCCTGGCTCAGGAACTAACGCTGGGGAAATCGGCAACATGATGGATTTATACAACATCCCCAATCACCATGTGATGGGCGGGACTGTGGAGCAACTGGCGTCCGAGCTTCAACAGGGGCACGGTATCGTTGTCGGGGTCAACAGCGCTGAGCTGTGGGACGAAGGGATTTGGAATGATATCAAACAGTTCTTCCTTGATGCCTTTGGTCTGGACAATATCAATCCCGCTGACCATGCGGTCGTGGTCACGGGGATCGACATGTCGAACCCCAATCAGCCCATGGTGATCGTCAATGATTCGGGGGTTCCCAACGGCGCGGCTGTCAAATACCCACTGGACCAATTTACGGACGCATGGGCGAACAGTGGCTTTTATTACACAGCCACTGATGTGCCCATTCCTAATTCGCCTTACTCATCTCCGAACATTCTTGGATTTGACGTGGGTGACTTCCTAGGGATCGGAACCACTCTGGTCACCGGCGACCCGATTTCCGGAGAAATCATCCATGAGATTGCCAACAAAATCGATTGGGACTCCCTCCTTCAAAACATTTGACCCTGACACACCAAGCCAATGCAATCTCTAGCGAACCCGGTAAAAAAACCCGTTATCAACAACAAGGCCCTGGCTTACCAGATGGAGCGTTTGGCTCAACTGGAAGCGAAAATCAAGGATAGCCCTCCAGATCAGGATTTTCTGGCCAATGCCAAGCTCACCGGACTCGGTATCTTCCGCCTGATGGTCATGGGGGAGATCAAAAAGGGGAAATCCTCTCTCATCAATGCCCTGACCGGGACCAAAAACCTCGTGCCGGTGCACTCGGATGTCGCCACTTCGACGATTTACAAAATTCACTACGGCCCCGAGATCAAATACACCGTGTATTTTGAAAAGAATCAGAACGGCACCGCGCGTGACAAACTTTCCATCGACGCGGCCCAAGTGAATGAATACGGCACCGAGGACGGAAATCCAGAGAACATCAAAGGTGTAGATTTTATCCGCGTCGAGTCCCCGGCCTCCATTTTGAAGAATGGTCTGGTCATTGTGGACACACCGGGAGTCGGCGGATTGTTCAAGAAGCACCGTGAAATCACATTCCGTCACGCACCGAACGCGGATGCAGTGTTTTTTGTCACGGACAGCGTCGATGCTCCGATCGGGGCAGATGAGGTGAAGTTCCTCAAGGAATTGAGACAGATCACATCCTTGGTTACATTCGTCCAGACAAAGTCATCCAAGGCGGACGGAGAAGCACGCAAGGCCCGCATGGCGAACAACCTGGACATTCTTCATAATCAGGTAGGGCTGTCCAAGGAGGATGTTGCTTACTTTATCGTCGATTCCAATTTGAAAATTGAAGCTGATCAGGATCGCAATCATGACGACTTGAACGACAGCGGGTTTGGGCCGTTGATGAGCTATTTGAACAACTCGCTCCGCAAAAATCAGGAAACCAATGTTGCTAAGGCAGCACTGGCACGGACCCTGCCAAGACTCCTTGCTCTCGAAACAACGTTGGAAGACAGGAAGATCACACTTGGCGCAGATACCACTGAGAAGCGCACAAAATTGGAGAAAGAGCTATCCGATCTTCAAAAACAACTCTCTGAATGGGAGAAAAGCTCAAAGCCCCGCATTCTCGAAGAGTTTCGCAAGGGTCTCACATCCCTAACCCGGCAAGCTCAGCAGGCGCTCAAACCTCTTCAGCCTGGCGGCCCCATCCAATCGGAGTTCGAGCATGAAATCGAAAAGGCGGCGGACACGAATCAGGTCAAACTCTTGCTAACCCAAGTCCAGACTGACCTTTCGGCGCTGACTTCTGCCGCCTGTCTCAAAATCTGTGACCAGGCTCGAAACGGAGTTACCACATTACTTGAAACACTGACAAAGGATGTTGTGGGCACGATGGAGGGTCGACACGAACTTAGTCTGGCACTAATCGATCCTGACAAGCTCTGGGTGAACACCAGTTCCATCGATCGGGCCATCGCGCGAGAAACTGAAGCAGGATTCTTCGAGGGAGCCCGAACCAGTGTGTATGGCGGGATGGCTGGCATGGCAATCGTCGGCGTAATTGGCGGACTTGTTGGTAGTGTGATTCCCGTAGTTGGAACTATCGCCGGAAGCTGGGTCGCAATGGCTGTTGCAGGTTGTTGGGGAGGTTATGTGGCAACTGACTTAGTCGATAACCAGAAACTCGAAGGATACAAGAGAGAATGCTACGCCGCATTACAGCAGTCCTTAGCCACCGCCCATCAGTCAGCCACGAGTCAGGTGAACATATTGGTTGCCGATATGCAGTCGGAAGCCCAATCCCTACTTCAGAAGATGATGATCCAGGCCAATGAAAATCTCCGCCAAAGACAAAATGAACTTTTGCAACGTCAGAAGGCAACTCAGCAGGAAGTATTGCAGGGGCAAAGGGCTGTCGCAACTTTTGCCACGGATCTGGAGTCTATCAAAGAAGCATTGAAAACATTTCGCGCCGCGATCCTTCTCTGAAATTCATGTTGAACCAAGCTGCATCCGTCCGTGACGAATTCCAATCATTCCTGCTCCGAATGGCGGGGAAGTATCAGCCATTTCCAGAGCTGCGGGAACGGGAAGCCGATCTGCGTCTTCTCGCGGATTCGCTATCCAAACCGTTCACTCTTGCGGTGTTTGGGCGGATGAAAACCGGCAAGAGCAGTCTGATCAACGCCTTGGTGGGAAGACCCTTGGCCATCACCGGAGTTGAAGAAGCCACGGCCACGCTCAACTGGATCTCCTACGGTGATAAATCCCAGGAGGACACCGTGCTTGTGCACTGGAAAGACGGACGCGTGGAGCCCATTTCATTTTCGAGACTATTGGAATGGACGGGAAAACAGCCGGAAGTTCTGGCTCGAGTGAGAAACACTTCATTCATCCAGCTTTTCGCCAATGCCAGCCGACTAAAGGAAGTTCAGATCGTGGATACTCCCGGAACAGGAAGTGTGGCGGATGAGCATGAGGAACTCGCCCAGGACCTGCTCTCACAACGTGCTTCTGAGGATACCGCAGAGGAAGGGCATAAGGCGGATGCCCTACTTTACGTGTTTTCACCGGTCGCCCGGGAGAAGGATGCTGCTGCCCTCGCTGAATTCCAGAAAACACGACTGCCGGGCAGCGATCCGTATAACAGCATCGGAGTGCTCCACAAATGGGACGGCTTGGAGTACGACGACTTGGTGGCCGCAGCCAAGCACAAGGCCGATAGACTACACGATGTATTGAAGGATGTTGTTTCCACGGTCATCACGGTAAGCGCCCCCTTGGCGTTGACTGCCCGCCATGCGCCCGATTCATATTTCACTGGCTTGCTGGAGGTATTGTCGTCCTCCAGGGACAAGATGCGGCCTGCCCTGAAAACGTACAGTCGTTGGGACGATGACCCCGCTCGCAAGGCTGCTAGAGCGGCTTATCCTTCAGCATGTTTGCCGTGGGTTTGCTTCGTTAGGTTGGTGAACTTGCTGCTGGATAGAAGCTGCGAATCCGTCGCTGAGGCACGCGCGGCCAGTCTTGAGGCCAGTGGTATCGAGCGGCTTGAAGCCGAGTTGGACCGGCGTTTCTTCCGCCGTGCAGCCGTGATTAAGCAACGGCTTACCCGGGTGAAGGCGAAGGAGTCAATTACAAAGGGATTGATGTTTTTTAATGAGCGTATTGAGCTGCTTGCCGCCGAGAGCCGTCATTTTACTGATCTTGCGGCACGGATTAGCACAGGCGACCCACACAGGGAATGGCTCAGGGAAAAGACTGCCGCAACAAAAAAGGAACATTTCGAGCTTGAATGCTATGCCGTCGATGCTGACAGAGATTGGCTTGTTGAAGAGGAGCGGATGAACCTAATGGAAAAAGATCTCGCTTTTCTCGAACAAATGGACAAGACGCCTGGATTTATTGAACCAAGGGACCATGAATCCATTGAGAGGCTTCTCACAGCCTACGATCAACCGGATAACGATGAGCAACTCCCCAAGGAAGTTCTCATGGCTATGATTTCACGCTATCAACATGAAATGCAAGGGCCGGTCAAACGCACCCGAGAACTCTTTGAACATTTGATTCTGACCAGGATCCAAGAGCGACTCTTGAAAGCCTGAAATCTTGCCAATCCCACAGTACAATTCATTGCCCCAGAAAATGAGCACGCAAACAAGCAATACCAGTAGCCCCCACATCGGCATCGACTTCGGCACGACCAAAACCCTGGTTGCGGAATATGATCCGGTGAAAATGATGGCAAAGCCCCACAAGCTGGGCCGGGGAAGTTTTGAAATGCCAACTTCGATTTACGCGACTGAAAACGGCTACCTGCTTTTTGGTGATGAGGCGGATGACGATGGAATAACCGATCTTCCAAACCTTATACGCCGCTTCAAAATGAAGTTAGGAAAGCCGGGCATGGCGCATGTCGGCCGCAAGGCTGGAACCGCCGTGGATCTGACCACCGAGTTTCTAGCTAATGTAAAAAAGCAGCTTGAAACACAGGTTTTGCACAGAACTGTAGAACGTGTGATCCTGACGGTTCCGGCCATGTTCGGGCCGGCCCAAAGGAAGGACTTGACTACGGCAGCAAAACAAGCCGGGTTCAAGGAAGTAGAGTTGCTGGCGGAGCCGGTGGCGGCTGGCATCGCCTACTGCGACCATCACAGCGACCTCTCGAAGCAACTCCGGTTCATTGTGGTTGATTGGGGGGGCGGAACATTTGACGTGGCCTATGTGGAACGCAATGCCTCCGGCGAACTGAGGATTCATGAAGATTTTGTGGTGGGTCTTGATGACATTGGCGGCGAGGTGTTCGATGATGAACTCTGGACTGTTGCCTCAAAGGCACTGGAGGCTACGGGTCATGGAGCTTTAGACCGCCAACCGCCGACTGAGTGGGGCAAGTATAAACGCGATCTCACCCGGGCTAAGGAGCGCCTTTCCTCCCAAGAATCCGTGAACATGACGTTCACACTTCAAGGTGGACAATCGTGCAAAATCTCACTAAAGCGGGAGGATTTCAATAATATCATCCGGCCCATGGTTCAGAAGGCCGCATCGTTTGTGAGCCAGTTACTGATCCGTGCCCAGAATGCAGGGCATCCCCCGGAATTTATTCTGCTGGCTGGCGGAACATCAAGAATTCCCATGATCAGAGAGGAGTTGGAAAAGATCACCGGGGTTGAATGCCGGCAGTGGAGTGAGGGACGTGAGGCAATTGGTCTTGGAGCTTCTATCAAGTCCAATCATGAATGGGGTAATCACACACACGTAACGACACAAGATGCCAGATTTCCTGTCGTTGAAATTTCAGAGGAACCCAAGATCCCTATATCAAGAAAGCCATATAAATACGATCCATATAGGCTTCCATGGTAATCATCCGTGAGAAGTAACGCGAAATCATAAACACTCAAGATATTATATGCGAGTAGTAATGCTTGGACACTCTGGCGTAGGAAAAACCACCTATATGGCATCCGCCTACTACGGACTTAATAACGGTCCTTTGTTTTTCAGAAAAAAAGATTTCTTCGGTTTCGGAGTTTCTTCCAAAACCAATGCAGACCACAATAGATTGTTGGAATTAGGAAAAAGGATTTCTAAAGGAGTTTATCCGTCTGCAACGGATCAGCGAACCAATTATGACTTCTGGCTTACGTTTGTACGTCCCGGTATCATTTTCAACAAACGTGAGAATCTGCAACAGTTTGTCTGGTCAGATTATCGGGGAGGGGCTCTTCAAGAAAAGACATCAACCTCTGAAGCTGTAACCCTACTATTACAAGATCTATCTGAAGCCGACGCTATAATAGTCTTTGCGGACGCTGACGCACTTCAAGTGTCCGGGGCGGTAAATGTTCATAAGGAAATACAAAGACTCAGTAGTATTCTGATCCGGGCTGTTACGGAGGCTAGCAAATCCATTTCTGTTGTGATCGCCTTTACAAAGGTGGATTTGCTTCCAAAGTCCAGATCTATCAATAATGATATTTTAAGTCACTTCAATGGCCTATTCGATATTATCAAGGCCTCTGATAAAATAATTGGCACCTACCTCAGCGTCTCTTGTGGCGAACAACCACACAATACCCATTACCCACTCCTCTTTGTCTTATCATGTCATTATTGCATGAGGTATTATGAGTTGCAGACGAAGGTGTTACAGTTAAAAATTGACTCCGATGAAGCAAGAAAGAAAGCTGAAAAGTACGAGGATAGATCATCTGAATGGTTGGGCATGAAAGGAATTTGCAATAAATTGGTGAGTACTCTAATTGGGGAAAAGAGTTTATGGGAACTCGCTCAAAATGCCCATCATATGTCTGAAACATTGCTTGAAAGGGCAAAATTGGAAGAGAAAGATATGTTACCAATGCTGGCACCTGCAGAAAAAGCATTTTCCATGTGTAATGCGCTGCCTTTACTAGGAAGACATGCTATGCTCTCGAAATAATTCTATGAATAACAATACAAATCTAAAAATAACGATGCTCGGAGGGTCTGGATCTGGGAAGACCTGCTTTATGCTAGCTATGTATAACATCATGTCCTCAGGAGTTGATGGATTTACATTTTCTACTGATGACTGGGATGATGGTATTGATCTTGAGGAAGCATGGTATAAATTATACGATGGGACCGCTATAGATAGATGGCCAAAGGGGACGGCGGATAGTCGGTCATACAAATTCGCCCTCAATTATGGCGCAAAACGTTTACAGACATTCGAGTGGCTGGATTATAGAGGGGGAGCGCTTATAGGGCGTTCTGATGATTCTGGTTTAGGCACTTTGAAAGCTCATCTTGCAGGTTCATATGGTGTATTTATAGTCGTGCCATGTGATATTCTTATACAAAATGATACTCGTGCCGGGCATCGTATGCACATTAGTCGCATAGTTCAGCTTCTTACTGAAACCAGCAATTCAGGCAATCAACCAGTTGTGTCTTTGGTGATAACAAAGGTCGATATTTGGACGAATAAATTTGGCAGGGGGCAACAGGAGAAATTAATTAATCAGTTGCGTGAACTCTTTAACCCATTGTTTGCTAAAGGCGGCAATTGGACGGTAACTATTATACCAGTTACGCTTGGCGAGGATTTATGCAACAATCCAGACAGTGCGCAGATCGCTCCGAATGCTATTCACCTACCGGTGACATTTACCATTTCTGAACTATACAACGGAAAAAAAGACGCTATTCAGAATAGTAAACAAGCGCTAGCAGTCATTCCACCTTGTAAGGTGCCGTGGTGGGAAAAAATGTTTGGGTCGAATGATATTTCCAGATTAGAGATTGATTCGAAAAATCAAAAATCAACGAACGAAGAAAATGCTATTGAATCAGTCCGTAGAATTATTTCTGGAATTATGAAAGCAGAGGTTCCGGTGTATAAAGATGGAGAACGTGTTAGGAATTGAATCAATGAACGAATCAATAATTGAACCAAAATGGGCAGGAGTAGTCCATGCAAGGACCTACGCAGCAGATTTTTGCTTGGCTGTCCCGGAAGGCACGTCTGAAGCTGAACGAAAATGGCTTCAAGAGGTGTGCAGTGCTTCATCCCGAAGTGCTGGAGATATTGATGTTTGCAAAGGTGTTTTTGTTGCCTGTCGTTCAAATACTTTGACGCTTGCTGGAATACTGGTGGAGAGCACATTTTGCACAGATGTAAATCAGTATCATCGCGACAAATGGGGACGGTCATTTAATGTTTTTCTTGGATTTGTTACACGCGATTCGATTAGCCAGTTGCCGACAATGAATATTGAAACCTTTCGACCACTTTATGAATTTGTAATTAATCGCTGGAATATTGACCTCTATGCGCCATGTGAATCGGCTTTGATAGAGTCTAGCCACGCTGAGATTGGACCAGACAGCGTTTTATGCGACGACATGAATCTGAATCTTGACACGGGCATCCAAAGCCTTTTCCCTTTTTCAGAAAAGGAAATACTATGGCGTCAATTTTCTAAAGTCGAAGATCAATGTTCACTAATTGTTGGCGTAAAGTCAATAAAAGCAGATCGTTTTTTTATGAATGCTGTCTGTTCGGATTGCGGAATACGTGAAGACCGTCCCCACAAAATTTCTGAACGTATTGTAAAGAAACCTGACCCAATACCTGAGGGTTCAAATACGCCTAAACGGCCTCCTGAAAATAAACCGTTAGATAATAAAAGGATAGGCACTCACGACATCTTTGCCCAAGGTAAAAAGTTCTTATCAAAAGCAGCAGGTAACTTCCTCGGTTCACAACGTAAAGGCACATACGCTAGCGACTCAATTCGTAACAAGTCACAACTATGTGATGAATTAGATTCTATTATTCAAGATTTTAAATCATCGGTCTTAGAACGGGAGGGGCAAGAGTGTTTGAATAGACTTGTGTGCTTCAGGGACAAACTTAGGGGGCGTATTTAAACAATCCTAATATTGCGTCGGTGGGGTCAGTCCTCGCATGGTAACATTATTACAGCCATTTCTCAGGATAG
>JBAXOP010000090.1:0-17378 GCA_037133195.1 Verrucomicrobiota bacterium
CAATGGTGGAAGGCACAGTGCTGATGGTAGGCGACAAAGTGGTGCCTGCAGTCAAGCCCGTTGAGAAGCCCAAGCCACCCGTCAGCAAGCCAGCGGAGGCAACGCCCAAAGCTCCTGCCAAGGAGGGTGAACCTGCTGCGGATCCCTTGATGACCCCCGCTCCCGGTGCCGCTGCGGAGCCGGATGCCGCCCCGGCAGCAGCGCCCGAAGCCGCGCCCGAAGCGCCTGCGGCTGCCGCCCCGGAGACCAACTGATTTTCAACCATATCTAAAACTTTTCGCAAGGAACCCCATGAAAGTCAAAGCCGTCTTATACATCCTCGCCATTCTCACCATCGGTGGTGCCGCATATTTTTCCTACGATCACTCGCTGAAGTTCAAGGTTCAGCAAGATAAGCGTTTGGCCGACGTTAAGAAGAACAAGGAAACAACTCGTGAGGCTGAAATCACTGAAAAGGACCTCAAGGATGAACAAGCAGCACTCACAAAAGTGCTCAACATCCGCGAGGAAACCAAGCAAAGCATCGCTGCTCTCAAGGCCACAGAATCCAAAGCTAAAGATGACCTAGCCAAAATCGAGGCTGAGATTGTGAGTCAGAAAGAGGAATTGAAAGAACTCGGCAAGGCGCTGGCTGAGATTGAACAAATTCTAACCGGCTTGGCCGATGGTATCGCTGCCGATGGCATCGAGGACTACATTGACAAGGTCGCTAAAGGAGTAACGGACCTCAAGAAGACCGTCGAAGAAAATGAAACTTTGGTGGCTAGTGCCGAGAAACACCTCACCGATAATAAGGCCGAAGAAACCCGCCTCGTCGGTAAAACACTGGCTCGCAATGTAAGTATCGCCAACAATGCGATGGAAGCCGTGATCACCGGGGTCAATCAGAATTGGGGCTTCGTGGTCATTGGCGCAGGCACTAATACCGGATTCACCCCACAGACAGCCTTGCTCGTCAAGCGCGATGGTCGCTTGATCGGTAGGGTGCGCCCCACTGCTATCGAACCAAGCCAAACGATCGCCGATATCGATCTCGATAGCCTCGCCGCTGGTGTGCGCCTCCAACAAGGCGACCGCGTGATCCTCGCTAATCCGGTTACCCACTAACCGTAAACGGGATTTTTTTTCACAAACTGGCTCCCCGGGCTTGCGTCCGGCGGAGCTTGTTTTATTCTCCGCCCATGCGTGGAACCCTATTGCTGCTGATGTCCGTTGCTCTTGCAGGCCTGAACCTAACTTCTTGCAATACGAACAAGGAACCCGAAATCATTCCGGTGCCGCCAATGACCAACAGCACCAAAATTCCGTGGAATTCGCAAGGTGCCACCGGTGGCGGACAAGGCCAATTCGGCATGCTTCAGCAGAACCAATACCGGCGCTGAGCCATCGTGCTCAATCGCGGTGGTAGGGAGCGCCGACCCGCAGCGACGCCACACGGTAGAGTTGTTCTAACAAAACAACCAGAGCCAGCTCATGTTGCAACGTCAGGGGTGAGAGCGTCAGTACCCAATCACAGGTGTCACGCAGTGCTGGGCTGTGGCCATCCGCCGCGCCTAGCAAGAATGCCAGCGTTTTGATATCTCCCCGGCGCTCGAGGGTTTGGAGTTTATCTGCCAAGCCGCGTGTGCTCAGGCTCTCTCCGCGTTCATCCAGCGCCACCCGCCAGCAACCTTGTGAACGCTCTAACAATCGGGAGGACACCTCAGTGCTGCTTCCCGCCTTTACGATCACCAACTCGTACGAGCCCAGGCGTGCAAGGCGTTTCAAGTATTCATCCACCCCGCCCCTAGCATAGGCGAGGGCGGGTTTGCCGGCTACGATGATGCGCACATGCATGGGGTGGCCGTGGAGCATGCCCGGCCTATCGCTCATTCGCCAGTCCCATTTGTCTGGGTATGCTGGGGCAACCACAAAATGGCTGGAATATTTATCCCGGTGTGGTCACAGCGGCGTTTTGATTCGGCAGGCACGCAGCACGCACCATCCGATCATGGCCTCAAACAACAAAAATATTCCCGCGCCAGTGAGAGTGCCACTCAGCCCTGCCGGTTGGCATAGGTAGGCACCTAGCAGCAGCACCAGCCCACCCAGACCGCGCACCAAGCGTCCCAGCATACCTATGTTGCGGAAAAAAAATGGATTCATGGTTTGAATGGGTATCTGGCAGGGGTGGTGGTCATTTGTGTGGCGTGGCGACGACCAGACTAACGCCTGAGCGGCTTGTCAAGCATCGCTGTTGAACACTTCGACAGGTTAACCATCCCTACCCGCGCTGTCGAGATTTTCCATCCGGCTTGCCAAGAAGTGAGCGCCCGCCCGAGGCATCGCGCTAACCAGCAGTAACTCGGGCTAAGGAACCACCCCATTCTTGTGGTGGTAGCATAAGGGTGGCTTATGGCGGGTACCTGCCGAAGGCTCTGTTTCATGGCCGGTCCTTCCGCACGACGACATTAACGTCGTCGCTCCCTACCATGCCGCATCCAGGCCATGTGAGTCGGCAGGAGAATGCTCATGCGCGCCGCGTCGCTGCTCCGCGTCAGGCGTATTGCGGAAAGCCTGTGTGGTAGCCCTTGGCACGCTTTGATGCGATGAGCTTGTCAAACACCTCGGTGGCGGCGTCCAGCGATAGCGGATCCGGGGTTTTGATGCCGACGGTCAGGTTGTTACCGTGCCGGTAATAGGCATAAGTTACCACGAAACCTTCGGCTTTGGGGGCGATGGCTGCATGGTATTCACTTTCATCCGGCCCCTCGCTGAAGTAAAGGGAAGTGGATTGGACGGTGGCTGGTTCGAGTTGCATGGCGTGGACGTTTCGACCGAGAGTAGCTCGGTGGTAACAGGTCCGATATAGGGTGTTTAGGAGCATCTGCACTGCAATGCACTCGGGGGGGAACTAGGGCATTTGCGTAGCGTATCGAGCGATTGAGGGCTGCTTGCTACGAAAGCTTGCGGACGGCGATGCGGTCCCAGAACATCCGGTCGCGCCAGTTGTCAAACGCGGCGTCAAACGGCGCGAGTTGCGAGCGGGTGGCCACCGCCGCGCCGGCCACCAGCACTTCGTTCATGCTTTCAGACGTTGTGAGACTGCGCACGATAGGAAACGCCTCCCGCAGGATTTGGCGGGTCTGTGATTGCATGCGGCGGTGGCCGCTGCCGGTAACCAGATTAAGCGCTAGCAGCCCGCCGGGGGCCACCGCACGGCGCAGGTGGCTCAGAAGCGCCGCGTCCCACGCCCGCGAGCGGAAAACATCGGTTTTGCCTGCCAGATAGATATCATCGAAGACCACGTCGAAGCGCCGCCGGTTATTAGCGAGCCATGGATAGGCGTCGGTGGTGATGATTTCGAGGTCGAGCGCCGCGAGGTCCATGTGGGCATGGGCGAGGGCGAGGATTTCCGGGTCAATGTCGATGGCGGTGATCCGGCAATCGGGCAGCAAGTGGCGCAACACCCGGCAAGCGGTGCCGCCTGCCAAGCCGAGCATCAGTAAGGAACGCGGCGGCCCGGCGGCGCGCAGCAGTGCGGCGGCGGCGATGAGGTCCCACGCCAGTCCGGTTAAAAAGCGCGAGCGATGGTAGGATGCATGGATAGCCCCGGCCACCCGAAACTCGGTAGAGGTTTCGGATTGCCAAAGCTCAAGGGTTTGGAAGTGGGTTTGAAAGGTTCCGGTGCGGCGCATCGCCGGCAGGGTGACGCTTGCAGGCTGCTGCGTCAAGTGAGCGCCATTCAGCGGTATTGAAATTTGCGGTTCAAGGAGAGGATGGGTTTTTCAAAGTACTGCCAACTCAGATAGGCTATGGCGATTGACAGAGCGTAAGCGAGTGGCAGGAATACCAGCAAGGCCGAGGCCCGCCCGCCAGCCATCGCCGGCACCAGCCATGCTTCGTAGATATGCAGGCGTGCCCAGTTTTCAAAAAATGAATGATAGACATATAATCCGAAACTGATCCTACCGATAAATACTAAGAATGGTGAGGCTAACCCATGTGCCAGCAGTCCGGCGGGCCGCATGCTAAGGACCAGCACGCTGCCCCATAGGTAGGGTGCCCACAGCGCGGGTGCCGCACTGCAAAACCCGGAGTGCGGTGCATACATGATGCCCACTGTTGTGAGCAAGCCGGTGAGCACGCCAAGCGGCAGCGCCCACGCCTGGCAGTGCTGCCAGTAGATGGGATGGCGCCACGCCACGGCGAGGAGAGCACCCATGCCCAAGGTGTGAAAGCGATTCAATGTAAACACATAACTCCCAAGTCCGTTATTTGCTAGAAAAAACATCACACCGCTGAGGGGCGCGATGATCAGCAGTGCCAGGCTCACCATGACCAGGCGGCGTGGCGGCAACAGATACACCAGCAACGGCCATATCAGATAGAACTGCTCCTCCACCGCGAGTGACCAGAAATGCGCGATGGACACCCCGTCGGTGGCATGTAACCAGCGACCGTAGTAGGCGTCGCCGAGGTTGGAGGCAAACCCAACAAACCACCACGGCGAATCGCCGCCAGGGTGGCGGAATACCCCAAAGGCTAGCAATAATACCCCATAGTATAAGGGGAAAATCCGCAGCATGCGGCGCAGGTAAAATGTTTTGAAGTAACGTGCGCCGCACTTGGGTGAATCCAACAGGATGCCGGTAATCAGGAAGCCGGACAGCACGAAAAACATGTCCACACCCACAAATCCGCCGCGCAATAATAAATGCCATGGCTGTTGGTCACCGATCACGTCGCCGGTTTTTATGAAGTGGCTCAGCATGACCAGCAGCACTGCCACCCCGCGAAACCCGTCCAGCGCGGTGAAATGCCGGCCTGGCAGGTGCTGTTGCCGGGCGGGACCGTCGGCGTCAGGCAACGGGTTGCGAGTGAGTTCCATGATGGCTTGCGGGTTACTATTGAGGTATCATTCCTATTTCTTCCTAGGGTTAGGAAAACGGGAGCGGGCTCAGGGAGGCGTCGCATCTTGCTCGAAGCGGGTGAACCAGCGCTCTAACGCATCAGGAAAATACTGTTGCAGGGCGGCTTGCGCGGCATCCGGGGTTGCAAATCGCATATCCCCGCCGGGCCCGGTGAGCCGCTCCAGCCAGATTCGTTGGGGCATGCCGGGCACCCAGATTTTAGCCCATGAAAATGCCGCCTCGTAGCCATTGCGCCGCCAGTGCATGCCCTCACAGTTATGCGATGCGAAATGCGTCGTTACCATCACCGTGGCATCGCCGCCGTGGCGCAGCGAGCGCCCGGCCATCGGTTGCAATTGCTCTGGCGGACAACCTAACACATCAAGGATAGACGGCACAATGTCCAAGTGGCTCGCTTGTGCCACCGGTTCGCCGGGCTCGACATTCCTGGGCCATTTGATGAGCAGTGGCACCGCGGTTTGCTCCCGGGTCAAGGCGGTGGCATGGAACCAGTAACCATGTTCCTGGAACTCCTCGCCGTGATCACCGGTGATGACTATCATGGCATCGTCATAGCGGCCGTGCTCCTTGAGAAACGTAATATAATCCCGCAGCAGACCGTCGGTCCAAGCCACCGAGTTGACATAACGGTTCCTAACCAATTGTATGTCGCTCTTGCTAGGATGCAATGGCAACATGGCGGATAGATAATAATCAGCAAGCGGCGGGGTGTACGACTTCGCCCAGTAGTACGGGAAATGGGGCGATTCTACGGCCATCAGCCGGAAGGTAGCGCCAGCGGGGCGGGCCAGCACGGATTTTTGCCAATGCTCGCGCACCAAGCGATCACACTCGCTGGCATCCGCGGGCCATGAGTTGGGGTTGACGCGTTTGTTGAGCATGTCATCGGTGGCCTCGCCGTGCCCAAAGTTGGTGGTATCCATTTCCGCGTAGTCAAAAATCGAGGCGGAGCGGATTTCATTGCGATAGCCCGCAGCATGCAATGTCTCTAATAAAAATGCCGGTTGTTGGGCTTGACGGTCGTGTTCCCAACACACTGCGGGTTTGCCACTGAGCATGGCGAACCACGACATGTGGGTGGCGTTGGATGCGGAAAACGTCGCGAGGAGCGGTTGGCACTCGGTATCGCGCCAATGGCTGAGGAATGGCATTTTTTCCGGGCACATGGCATCGGCCCGCAGTGTTTCGACGATGAACAAGTGGATGTCGGGTTGGCGCGTCATCTGCCACGGAGCGGGGCGCGGAGTATCGCGGAAGCGCACGGCGAAGGACACCCAGCCCGGGGCCGAATTGCTAGGACATAAGTGAACGAGCAAGGAGCGGCGCTGTAGCCAGTGATCGCCGCGGTCGATCCACAGCGCCTCACACCGTTGCTCAAGAAATAACAGTAGCCAGATAGATGTCGCCGCCAGCAACAAGGTCCGCGGGCGCAGCCGCAAGCCAACGCGCCGCGATAACCAACCACTGCCCAGATAGATACCTAACACCGGTAACGCGAGAGCGGCAACTTGCAGGGCACCGCCTAACGATAGTTTGATGCCACCACCCTCCATCGCCCGCAGCAAATCGAATTTTCCGCCCACTACCAACTCGCCGAAAAACAGGATCAGGCCTTTACCCCACAGCAGGTTCATGCCGATTTCGGCCGCCAGTCCCACTAGAATCAAGCACAATGCAGCGCCGCCAATCCAGCGCGTGCCCGGTGGCGACCACAATTCAAATAGGTGCAACCCATACCACAACACCGTCACAATCACCCCCTGCGTGAGAAGCCGCACCACCACCAGGGCGAGGGCCGCAGCCAGCGAGGCGTCCATTTTGCTTAGGACCAAGCAATCACTCACCACGCTGAGCCCCAGAATCAAGCCGAAAAACACCCCGTTCCAATGCATGCCCGGCCCCCCGTCTGGGCTGCCAGCCTCGCGGCGGCGGCGCCACGCACCCAGCCACCCAAGCAGCAAGCCGAGCAGCAGCAGGCCCGTGCCCGCCCAATAAACCCATGGCAACAAATACCCGAGCCATCCGGCCACACCCCACGCCGCGAGTAAGCACGCAGCCAGGCGTCTGCGGCGCAGATCGCCGCCCCCGCCGGCACACCACCAGAAGCCGCCGAGAATTGTGCCGCTGAGGGCGAAAATCGCGGCTACCATTACCTCGACGATGAGATTACCGGGCCACACCCGCAGCGGCGTGGTGACGCCACCGTACGCCACGGCCCAGCCACACACAAATGGTGTTAGAGCAGTTAGACCTCCTCCGAGCCATGCTATCAGATGCCCCGCATGATTCATCCATGAAACGGAAGATCGACCAGCCCGGAGGTTAGATCCGAGTGGAAGCATCCCGGAACTCACCGGGGTCATGGCTTGGGCTGGGGGGCTTCGGGGCGCGGTTGTGCGGGTGCGGCAGGCGGCCACGGGCCGATTTGGACGCTCACCGGTGTGCCGATGGCTGGCACTGCCTTGGTTAGAACAAACCAGTCACCATAATTTTCCCCGACCCTGTTGCTGTCGCCGGGGTAGTTGAAGACAGACGCCTCGTTGGTCAGGATGGCGACAATATCGCCGGTCATCTCCGCCACAAAGTGCCCTTCATAGAATGCCGAACCGCCATAAATCCACGGGCCAGGTGCCATCGGCTTGTCATTTTTGGTGTTGTTGATGCACTCATTGACCGTAGCGGATTGCGCGGTATCGCCGTCTTTCCAGAGCAGGCGGATTTCGACCCTGGCGGCGGCCTTGACGGCAGGGGCGACGCGCGGCATGAGGCCGCTTGGAAACCCCTCTTCGTCACGCAGCGAAAAAAGCTCGGGAGAAGTCTGATAGCGCAGCAATTTGAGCGCGAGGTTGAGGTGGGTGGGGTTGATCGAGGTGCGCAGCAGTGATTCGTGTACCTTGCCTTTGTCGTGGACGATCACATATTCTAGCAAACCCTCGCGTTGGTTGAAAACAGCCGGAAAACTAATGATGCGGCTTTGTTTGTTGAATTCAATCTCCCCCACCTTGAAGCGGTTCTCATCGAGCCGGGCAAACGTGGGCTTGCTGTTGGCTGGTTCCGCCGCGCCCGCCGCAGCAGGCGTGGCACCGGGTGTGGCGGCAGGTGTGGCACCGGGTGTGGCACCGGGTGTGGCACCGGGTGTGGCGCCGGGTGTTGCGGCAGGTGTTGCGGCAGGTGTTGCGGCAGGTGGCCCAGCAGTGGGAGCCGCACCGGCAGCGGAGATGACGAGGCAAAGGGCAAGGCAGCGCGGCAAGGCGTACATGGGCGGATGCTCCGCTGACATCCGGTGAATGTCAAAACCTGTTTTTATCCCCAGAATCAACCCAACATGCCGCCTCTCATCTTATGGGTGAAAAATTTTTTCTATCTTGAGGCTTGGCAATTGGCTGGCATCGTTCACAACAGAAGGATGTTCAGCGCCAGCCAACTCACCACCGAGCAGAAAGCCGCCCTCGTCCAATGGGCAGGCGAGGGAGCCACCATGTCCGACCTGCAACGCCGTCTCAAAGAGGATTTTCAGCTAGGGATCACCTATATGGAGACTCGGATGCTCGTCCTCGACCTCGGCCTGGAACTCCAGGAAACCCCAAAACCCGTTGAATCAAAGGCGTTGCCTGCCGCCCCAGTGCCTACCGGCGCGGTTTCCGTGACGATGGACCACCTCGCCCTGCCCGGTGCCTTGGTCAGCGGCAGAGTCACCTTCAGCGACGGCGAAACCGGGGTGTGGATGCTCGATCAAAGCGGACGGCCGGGCTTGGACCCGGATACTGCGGGCTATCGGCCGACGCCTGAGGACATTCAGGCGTTCCAGCAACAATTGCGGATCTTGATTCAAAACAGCGGTCTGTAAAAAAACCTCAACTCGACGCGCGTGCCCTTGCGCCATGGGCCAAGTTGGCCTTTACTGCCGCCACATGCATGAAGAAATCTCACTGACCCGCGAAGTCAGCGCCATCCAAATCCCTAGTGGCGACTCGCTGACGTTGCCGCTGGGCACCCCGGTTTATATCACCCAGCGGCTTGGCGGCACTTTCACTGTAGCTACCTCGCAAGGGTTGGCGCGTATTTCCGCGAGCGACGCCGATGCCCTCGGCATCGATTTGGAAGCCGAAATCCGCAAGCGCGAAACCGCTATCCGCATCACCGATGCACCGCTCGAAGACCAGGTGTGGGCCCAACTCAAGAGCGTCTATGACCCGGAAATCCCCGTGGACATCGTCAATCTAGGCCTGGTTTATGACTGCATGCTCGAGGAAATCGGCGGCCAAACCATCGCCTCAGTGAAAATGACCCTCACCGCGCCGGGTTGCGGCATGGGCCCGGTAATCGCGGCCGATGCCCAAGCCAAAATCATGATGATCGACGGTATCGACGACGCGCGGGTGGAATTGGTGTGGGATCCGGCCTGGAATCAGGAAATGATTTCCGAAGAAGGCCGCATGAAACTTGGCATGATCTGACCCCTCACTATTTTTTTTGCCACGTCTGGTCGATGAACGCAATCAAGGTGGGTATCGCCTGCTCCAGCACCTTGGCCACCTCTTCGTAGGCCGCTCGTCCCATCCCGATCGGATCCGGCACATCCCCTCCGATCCCCTGGCCGGGTATGTCCGCAAATTCACAGACTAAGTAGAATTTCTCCGCGTGCTGCCCAAACCGGCTCTCCAGCGTGTTGAGGTGGCTCTGTGTCATCGCAAATACATGCGTCGCCTCCCCCAATACCTCCTCTGTGACCGGCCGACTTGCGAAATTGTCCAATCGCACGCCGCGTTTCTTGAGCACGGCTGTGGTATCACGGCTGGCCGGGGTGCCGCGCGAAGCTGCCACCCCCGCAGAACTGACGCGGAAATCGCCGCGCGCTTCGACGGCCTGGCGGAACAAGCCCTCTGCGAGCGGACTGCGGCAGGTATTTCCGGTACAAACAAAGAGCACATGTTTCGGCGCTGACATCCCGGAGAGCTATGGACTGCCGCGCCCCATCCGTCAAACCGCAAAACAAGCGGCTGCCCACGAAGTTGCTGCCCACGAAGCAGGGTGCCTGATCCTCGGGAGGATTCTTAGCATCCCGTACTTGCGCTCTCGCCGGCTGAAGCCAGCGCTCCGTGTGTGAAGCCAGCACTCTGTGATTTGCTGCCCCCGCTCAGGCGTCGAGTTTCCACGGTGCACGCATCGACTGGTGGTTCAGCGCGTTGGCGGCGGGATCATCGAACTGGAGGGTTTTTGAATCGAACTTGAGGTTTTTGTTGAGGTGATGGGCGGTGATGCCAAGGTTCACCAGGGTGCTTGACCAAAAACCATTGTGCTCGTTGAGCGCAAACTTCTTACGGGTGCGCACCGCCTCATGGAAATCAGTGAGCTGTGGCGCTGGATCGGCCAGGGCGTCGAGTTTCTTGCGTAAGTCAGGAATGTTAGATGTTAGCCCCTTGGAAATCCAGCCTTTCGGTCCCTCGATGTATTTGGCGTCCTTATCCTTGTTTTCACCGTCGAGGATGATTTTGCAGCCATCGGCATAGGTGTGCTCGATGCGCCGCCAAGTGCCGACGGCTTCGGCGTCCTGCGGGTCGGCGTCGATTTCCACAGAGATAGGTGCTTGGTCGTCCTTGTTGAGGAGGTACTGGACAGGGTCGAGATAATGTTGGCCCATATCGCCGAGGCCGCCGCCATCATAATCCCAGTAGCCGCGGAACGATTGATGGATGCGGAGATGATTGTAGGGCTTCATCGGTGCCGGCCCTAACCACAAATCGTAATCCAATTCCGGCGGGACCGGTTCGGGCTGGAGACCGGGTTTGCCGGCCCAGATGCCCAACTTCCAATCGAAGCCGGTGACGCCGGAGACGGTAATTTTCAAAGGCCAGCCCAAGAGGTCGTTGAGGACAGCTTTTTTGAGCATTTTGACAGGAACGCGCATATCGTAGAATCCGCCCTCGAAGCGGAACCAAGTATTGAGACGGAAGATGCGTTGGTATTTTTCGACGGCGGCGACCATAGCCAAGCCTTCGCCGATGGAGCGGCACATGGGTTTTTCGCACCAGATATCCTTGCCGGCTTTGGCGGCTGCGATGGCCATGAGTGCATGCCAGTGAGGCGGGGTGGCGATATGGATGATATCGATATCGTCGCGGGCGATGAGTTCGCGGAAATCATGGTACCCCTTGACCCCACTGGTCTCGCCGCCGGCGTCTTGCATGCGCCGCGCGAGGTGCTTGCTATCCACATCGCAGAGGGCCAGCAATTTGCCGGGCATGGTGAGGTGAGACGCACTGATGCCGCCGCAACCGATGATGCCACGGGTGAGGACTTGCGATGGCGGGGTTTGGCCATTGAGGCCGAGCACGCGGCTGGGCACGATTTGCACCGTCGCCATGGCGGCGATGGCTTTGAGGGTTTGGCGGCGGGTGATCATCATACGAGTGGGTCCTGAGGTGCAGGCGGTTTAGCGGGGTAGTGTATAGGAAACGCGTCGCGAGGGAAGCAGCAGTGAATCAGCGAGGAGTGGTTTCATCAAAAAAATCGGGCAACAGGGATATGGGTTGTTGCGGGGGTAACTTGGGCAAACGCCCCCGTTTTGCCAAGCATCAATTGTGCGTCGTAGCCAAGGAGGGCGTATCTGCGAAAGTTGCAATAAACCGAAAACAGAAGTTCAAACCACGAATGGCAAGAATATCCACGAATGATCAGGCACTTGCGGACTTTGCCGGATTCAGCTTTTGGATCATGAAGATTTGCGCGACGAGCTTGGGCGAGACAGCAGGGGACTTGCTGTCGATGACCGTGGACGTCGGCTACACTGAGTTCTGAAGCAACTTCTCGCCTTCCCTATCAATAAAAGTGCCTGGACATGCTCAGCACCGGCCTCTTCGCGGTAGTGGGCCAACAGGGCGGACGTGTCCAGCAGGTGCACCGTGCCTCCCCCTCCATCTGTCGTTCGGCGATCAGTTCTGCAACCACACCGCGCGCCAGGGAAAAGTCCTATAACAAATTCCTTGGCAGCCGGTGGCCGTTGGGCTTTGCTGGCGGCACGCAAGTTTTTTTTCTTTGCTTGCGGCTCAAGACGCCCCAAACCAAAAGCCACCTCCCACCATGCGCCCGCTGTTATTATTGTTAGCCACTGCCGCCCTGAGTGCGGCGCAATCCCCGCCCGCCGGGTTCACCGCTCTGTTCAATGGCGCCGACCTGACGGGTTGGCGCGGCGGAGACACGGCCGACCACCGGCGCTTGCTGGCGATGCCCGAGGAGCAACGCGCAGAACAACTCAAGACATGGACGGCGGATATGCGCCAGCACTGGAAAGTGGTGGACGGCGAACTCCACAACGACGGCAACGGAAAGTACGCCACGACCGACAAGGATTACGGTGATTTTGAATTGTTGGTGGAATACAATATGGCTCCGATGGGCGACTCCGGTATCTATCTGCGCAACGTGCCTCAGGTCCAGATTTGGGACCATAACAATGAGAAGGAATGGAAAAACGGCGCCAATAAAGGGAGTGGCGGCTTGTGGAACAATAGCCCCGGCGCCCCCGGCAAGGACCCCCTGGTGCTCGCCGATAAACCAGCCGGCGAATGGAACTCCCTGCGCGTGGTGATGGTCGGCTCCCGCGTCAGCGTCTGGCTCAACGGCCAGCTAACCGTCGATCACGCGATTCTGGAAAACTACTACGATCGCAAGGTGGCTATCCCCAGCAAGGGCCCGCTGTGCCTGCAAACCCACGGCGCCCCAATCAAATGGCGCCATATATATATCCGTGAAATCAACGGTGCAGAGGCTAATAAACTATTGGCCACCAAGGCCAACGATGGTTTCAAGTCCATTTTCAACGGCAAGGATTTCGACGGCTGGGCCGGCGATATCGACAACTATCAGGTGGTCGATGGTGCCATCCGCTGCAAACCGCAAAAAGGCGGCAATATCTATCACAAGGATGATCTCACGGATTTCGTGGCACGCCTCGAATTCAAGCTCCCACCCGGCGGCAACAACGGCCTGTGCATCCGCTACCCGGGATCGGGTAACACCGCCTACCTCGGCATGTGCGAATGCCAGGTGCTCGATGACAATTATGAGGCGGCTACTCACAGCCAGATCGACCCGCGCCAAGCGCATGGCTCGGCCTACGGGATGGTGGCGGCGCAGCGCGGCTACCAGCGGCCCATCGGTGAATGGAATTTCCAGGAGGTGACGGTGGTTGGCCCGATCCTCAAGGTGGAACTCAACGGCTTTGTGATCCTCGACGCCGATCTGAGCAAGGTCGATATGGCCACGGTGATGGCCAATAGCGCCCACCCCGGCAAGGACCGCACCCACGGCTTTTTCGGCTTTGCCGGCCATAACGACCCAGTAGAATTCCGCGACATCTTTACACGCAACGTCGCGACCAAGAAGTGAGCCACCGCTGCTTATGAGATGACGCCTGCTGGAAACGCGGATTCAGGAGGCGGTTCATCTGCATCGGCGGTCATAGACGCGTCGCTACAATGCGGCAGATATTCTTGCGCTGCTCCTTGGCGCTATGCCTCCCCACTAACATCCCCGCCCAGTTAGTCCCCGTCGTTGTCAGTCCATCGGCGGTGCAAGCTCCTCACTGACTTGGCAGGGAAGTTTCTCGGGTGGCAATCGACACAACTCTTTGATTGTCTGCGTGAAGGGTCGTCTCTGCCTCGATCAACTAGAAGGCTCAGACAACCTGTGAGCATTGCGCACATTCGTCGCTCATCTATCCATGTGCCCCTGGTTCCCGGGTTTCCCCTGTAAATGAAATTTTTTATAGGCAAAGCCACGGCCATGATTGACATCAGAGCGATCAGCCACCACCTTTCCGCGCGAGCAAGTAATATACATCCTTATGTCCGACTCTACCCCCGGCTTTCGCGAGATGAAATCAGTAGTTATCCGATTCGCCGGCGATTCCGGCGACGGCATGCAAATCGTAGGCGAACGCTTCACCGACACCAGCGTCACCATTCCCAACTCGATCGCCACATTTCCAGACTATCCCTCGGAAATTCGCGCCCCAATTGGCACTATCGGCGGAGTTTCCGCCTTCCAAGTCCACTTCGGCAGCAGCAAGGTGCTCACATCCGGCGATGCGCCCGACGCTCTGGTCGCGATGAACCCGGCTGCCCTCGCCGTTCACTTGCCGGAATTAGTCAAAGGCGGCCTGCTGGTGGTCAATACCGCCGCCTTCACCGAGGATAACCTCAAAATGGCCGGTTTTGCCAGCAATCCGCTGGATGACCCAAGCCTGGCGGGAAAATACATTCTCGTGGCGCTGGATATCACCGGCCTGGCACTCGAAGCCCTCAAGGATAGCCCGCTGACCCACCGCGAAAAACTCCGTTGCAAAAACTTTTTCGCGCTGGGCTTCATATTCTGGGTCTATAGCCGCCCAATCGAACCGACCCTCGATTACATCAACACCAAATGGGCTAAAAAATTGCCCGAGGTGGCCGCCGCCAATATGGCCGTCGTCAAGGCCGGTTATTTTGTTGGCGAAACTTCAGAACTCATCATCGAGCGTTACCGGGTGGCACGCGCCGACGTCGCCCCCGGAATCTATCGGAAAATTTCCGGCAACGAAGCCACCGCCTTGGGCTTGATTGCTGCGGCGCGTCGGAGTGGGCGCGAGTTACTTTTTTCCGGTTATCCGATCACTCCAGCCACCTCGGTCCTCGAGACTCTGGCCAGCTACAAACACTTTGGCGTCACCACCGTGCAGGCCGAGGACGAAATCGCCGCCATCGGGGTGGCTCTCGGCGGCAGTTACGCCGGTAAACTCGGTGCCACCGCCACCAGCGGCCCCGGCATGTGCCTGAAGAGCGAGTTCATGGGCCTGGCCGTCACCACCGAGTTGCCGCTCGTCATTATCAACGTCCAACGCGGCGGCCCGAGCACCGGCTTGCCCACCAAGACCGAGCAATCCGACTTGCTCCAAGCCATGTACGGACGCCACGGCGAAAGCCCCCTGCCAGTCATCGCCGCCAATTCCCCATCGGATTGCTTCAGCGCCGCTTTCGAAGCCGCACGCATCGCCATCCAATACTCAACCCCCGTGATTCTGCTCACCGACGGCTACCTTGCCAACGGCTCCGAGCCATGGCTGGTGCCCGACGAGGCAACACTGCCGGACATTTCCAAACCCTTCGCAGACGAATCCAAGCCATACGTCGCCTTTGCTCGCGACCCCCAAACACTCGCCCGCACCCACGCCATCCCCGGCCAACCCGGCCTCGAACACCGGATCGGCGGCATCGAGAAAAATGAAAAAGGTGCCATCAGCTACGATCCGGAAATTCACAGCCTGATGACCGGCCTGCGTGCGGCAAAGGTCGCCGGTATCGCCAAGAGTTTGCCTCCGATGGAGGTCAACGGTGCCCGTACGGGTAAGTTGCTGGTCCTCGGTTGGGGCGGCAGTCACGGCGCCATCACCTCCGCCGTGGCCGCCCTGCGCGGCGAAGGCCATGCGGTGAGCAGCAGCACGTTGCGCTACCTCAATCCACTGCCGGCGGATCTTGGCGAATTGCTCGCGGGTTTTGAGCAGGTGCTCATACCCGAGCTTAACAACGGCCAGCTTGATATCCTTATCCGGGCCAACTATTTGGTCGATACCTTGGCGATGCCCAAGGTTAAAGGCCAACCCTTCAAAATCAGCGAAATCCGCGACCGCATCCTCGAACTCCTCAACGCCTAATTACCATGGCCTCTGCAATCCAAAATCTCCCCGTGCAAAATATCCCCGCCATCCCGGAATTAAGCCGCAAGGACTTCGTTCCTCCCAATGAAGTGCGCTGGTGCCCGGGCTGCGGCGATTACGCTATCCTTAACTCGCTCCAGCGCACGTTCCCTGAACTCGGCGTCCCTCGCGAAAATTTCGTCATCGTCAGTGGCATCGGTTGCTCCAGCCGTTTCCCGTTCTACATGAACACCTATGGCTTCCACACCATCCACGGCCGCGCCCCTAGCGTCGCCACTGGCGTGAAAGTCGCCAATCCCGACCTCTCCGTCTGGATCATCACCGGCGATGGCGACGGCCTGAGCATCGGCGGCAACCACCTCCTCCACTTGTTGCGGCGCAATATCAACGTCAATGTATTGTTGTTCAATAACCGCATCTACGGCCTGACCAAAGGCCAGTACAGCCCGACCTCGCCGGTTGGCACCAAGACCAAGACATCGCCCACCGGATCGTTGGAAAATCCTCTCAATCCAGTGCTCTTTGCGCTGGGAGCGGAGGCTACGTTCGTCGCCCGCACGGTGGATAACAACCCCAAGCACATGGTCGAAACCTTCAAGGCCGCCCACCAGCATAAGGGGATTTCCTTCGTCGAAATTTTCCAAAATTGCGTCATCTTCAACGATTCCACTTGGGAATCCGTCTACGGCAAGGACAACCGCGACGACCAAATGCTCTTCCTGGAAACCGGCAAGCCCTTGCTTTTCGGCAAAAACAAGGCCAATGGTATCCGCCTCAACGGTCTCACCCCGGAAGTGGTCGATGCCGCTACCGCCGCCCCAGGCGAAATCCTCGTCCATCAGCCAGGGCAGGCTGGCCCGCTCTATTCCCATCTGCTCGCCACCATGGGCCAACCGGATTTCCCCACCCCAATGGGCGTGATCCGCCAAGTCGAAAAGCCCACCTACGAAACTCTCGTGCATGACCAAGTCGCCCAGGCCCAAGCCAAACGCGGCACCGGAACTTGGCAGGAATTGCTTCACGGAGACTCTACCTGGACCGTCTCCTAGAGTCCTTGTAAATCAAGGAGTGACGCCCCGCTTCTCACGTCAAAAGAACTTTTTTGTTCTTTTGAACAGTTTCTTCCTTGCGCTCTTTCATAAGCTGGGTTATATACAGATTGCAATCTAACCAATCAATCCGATGAAAGACACTGCAACTGCTCCCACCTCGCCCGCCACGGGCTTCGCCGCTCCCACATCTCCCGTCTCGGGCTTCGCCTCTCCCTCCTCACCCGCGACGGGTTTCGCCTCTCCCGCAACCGGCTTCACTGAACGCGCCGCAGATTACTCCATCTACAAGCCAAACTCCCGCGGCAACGGCGGGGTGTTGCGCTTCAGCCTCAACGCGAATAAAGCCGCCATCTTCGTCGAAGCCGCCGCCCAAAGCGGCGATAAACAATTCGATTGGGACCACAAAATCACCATGAAGTGGGGCCTCTCTGATGTCGGTTGTGTACTCGCTACTTTGCAGGGCCGCCAACCCCAGGCCAAACTCTTCCACCAAACTGATAAAGCCAATAGCGCCTTCGAGTTAACCCTGCGCGATGACCCCGAACGCGCCCCCTACGCCATGAGCATCTCGCGCCAGGAAACTTCCGATAAATCCCTGCGCAAAGTATCCATCCCTATCACCCACGCAGAGGCCGCCGTACTTGAAACCGCCCTGCGCGTTGCCGTCAGTTGCCTCATCGGTTGGTGAATTGAACTCGATAGCAGTCCCGCGCCACCACG
>JBAXOP010000091.1:0-17359 GCA_037133195.1 Verrucomicrobiota bacterium
TCGCCGGCGCGGTCCTTGAATTCCTCGTAGATCATTTCCTTTTCCGCCTGGCGCAGTCGCTGCATCATTGTCTGCTTAGCG
Organism: Verrucomicrobiota bacterium; assembly: GCA_037133195.1. Classification (GTDB taxonomy): domain Bacteria; phylum Verrucomicrobiota; class Verrucomicrobiia; order Verrucomicrobiales; family Akkermansiaceae; genus Luteolibacter. Next base: position 82 of record JBAXOP010000091.1, read on the forward strand.
GTTTGCACGGCGATGCGGCCAAAATCCTTGGGGGTGACGTTAAATTCGAGCACGTCGCCGGGTTGTGCGGCGGGGTTTTTCTTGAAGGCGACGGCGAGTTGGACTTGGTTGAATTTGTCTGTCTGGCTGCCATCGGCCACCACCGTGAGGGCGGCAAAAATACGCGTTTCACCCTTGCGGGTGTTGACGTCGGCACGCAGTGTCTCGATCGCGTCGGCACCCGGTACCATTTTTCGATAGGCCGAAATGAAGGCGAATTCGAGCGCGGCTACGACCCGGTCGCGGTCGATACCTTTTTCTTTTTCGTAATATTCGATGAGAGCGACGATGTCGTTGGTCATGGCTGGCGAGTGGGTGCGGGCGGCATCTGGGGACACAAAAGAGTGGGTGCGAGACCCACTCCTTTCTTTCGTCAGAAGCTGTGCGGCGAGCTACATAGCGTAGGCAACCCTACTGCGCAAGCCGAAACTCACAAGTAATTGAGGTCGGCCCCGGGGGGGGGGTGGGCACGCGCGTCAAACTTGGGAGTGACGACCTTACCGCCGTGTCTTCGCCGATGCGGGATACGGGTGGAGGGAACTATCGGACTGAAATCACTGAAATTTTTGAGAATGAGCTTGCCAAGCGAGGCGACAGCGTCTAATCGTCCCTCCCCACCGCACCGAGGTGACAATGCGAGGATAGCTCAGTCGGTAGAGCAGTTGGCTTTTAACCAATTGGTCCTGGGTTCGAATCCCAGTCCTCGTACTCCCCCCCCCCCTGGCCAGTAATCTCCCTCAAAGCCATGAATTCCACCAAACCATTTCAAATTTCCCGGCGCCTGTTTCTGCGTCGTTGTTCCACTGCCGTCGCTGCCACGGGCTTGCCGCTGTGGTTTGTTGAACGCGAATTAGCCGCAGCCGCAGAACCACTCAAAGTCCTCTCGCCAAATGATCGGCCGTCCATCGCGCTCATTGGCTGCGGTGGCCAGGGCAGCGGCGATACGGGCAACGCCCAGCGCTTCGGCGACGTTGTAGCGGTTTGCGATGTGGATAAAAGCCACGTTGAGCATGCCATCAAACGGTTCACCAAGGATGGCAAGGTACCTACCGGATTTTCTGATTTCCGCAAATTGCTAGAGCGTGACGACATTCATGGCATCATCAACGGCACCCCGGACCACTGGCATAGCTTGGTCAACATAGCCGCAGCCCGCGCCAAGAAAGATATTTATTCGGAAAAGCCGCTCACCCTCACCCTTGACGAAGGCAAGCACGTGGTTAAAGCGGTGCGCGATAATAAGGTCGTCCTGCAAACCGGCACCCAACAACGCAGCAACACACGCTTCCGCCTAGCCTGTGAATTGGTCCGCAACGGTCGCATCGGCAAACTCAAGGAAGTGACCGTGTGGTTGCCCGCCGGGCGCCGCGAAGGCCCCTTTGCCAGCAAACCAGTGCCTGCGAATCTTGACTGGGATTTCTGGCAGGGCCAGGCACCCAAAGTCGACTATGTGCCAGAGCGTTGCCACACGTGGTTCCGTTATTGGTATGAATACTCCGGCGGCACCATGACCGATTGGGGTGCCCATCACATGGATATTGGCTACTGGGCGATCGGTCTGCCGGCACCCACCCAGATTGAAAGCAAGGCACTATCCATTCCGATTCCGGGTGGTTACACGACCATCGCCGACTACGAGGTGAAGTTTACCTATCCGAATGGCGTGGTGTTCAACGTGCGCTCGACACCCGACGATGACCCCTTTGGTGGCGTCATCAAAAAGGACGGCCAGCGCAACGGTATCCGTTTCGAGGGCAGCGACGGGTGGATCTGGGTCAACCGTGACGAAATCAAGGCCAATGACATGGACATGCTCCACAAGCCCTTGCCGGAAGGCGCGGAACGCCTCTACCTGAGCAACGACCACATGGGCAATTTCTTTGATTGCATGAAATCCCGCAAGGACCCGATCTGCGCGGTGGAAATCGGCCATCGCTCGGCTTCCGTGTGTCACCTCGGTGCCATTTCCTTGCGCACCGGCAAGAAGCTCCAGTGGGATCCTGAGAAGGAAGTATTCGTCGGCGACAATGCCGCGGAAGCTAATAACTATGCCACCCGCGAAATGCGCAAACCCTACGACTACAGCTTTGTTAGCTGAGTGGGCGGGTGGCATGACCACCCGCACCCAGTGTGACCGGATGTGCCAAATCATTTTCCGGAATTCCACGCCAATTCAACGCCTAGCTCAGGGCGTCTGAAACGCCAGCCACCGATCGCCAGGCAGCATCCTCTTGCTGCTTCCTGCGCTCGGCTTTCCAGCATGATTTCGGGAATGATTTTGGGGTTGCTTGTTCGCCTGCGTCGATCATGCTTCCGCCTCCCGTAGTCCCTCTGCCCACCCCATTCTTTTCAATTTTTTCGCCCAACCTCCCTCCCATGTCACTCGTCTCTCAAGTGCGCCAGGCCGGCGTCGTCGGTGCCGGCGGCGGCGGATTTCCCGCCCACGTCAAGCTCGCCGCCAAGGCCGACACGGTGATAGGCAACGGAGCCGAATGCGAGCCGCTGCTGCACAAGGATGCCGCCGTGCTCCAGCACCGCGCCGCCGAAGTCGTACGAGGAATCCAGCTATGCGTCGAGGCGGTGGGTGCCACAGATGGGGTCATCGCCATCAAAGCCAAGAAAAAGGATGCGGTGGCAGCGGTGGAAGCCGCCTGCGCGGGCACCCGGGTGCGGGTTCATTTATTAGAGGACTACTATCCAGCGGGTGACGAATACGATTTGGTCCACTCGGTGACCGGCCGGTTGATTCCGCCTGCTGGTTTGCCGATCCACGTTGGAGTGGTGGTGCAGAACGTCGAAACACTGGCGAACATTGCCGCCGCCGCGGATGGCCGCCCGGTGATCCGCAAAACCATCACCATCGCCGGGGCAGTGCGCCAACCGGCGTCCTTTGAGGTGCCAATCGGTATTTCGCTGCGTGAGTGCATCGCTGCGGCTGGCGGTGCCACCGTTGCCGATCCGGTCCTCAATATTGGCGGCATGATGATGGGCGAAGCCACCTCTGATATGGACCGGCCAGTCACCAAAACCACCGCCGGGGTGATCGTGTTGCCGCGCGACCACCAGGTGATGGAACGCAAATTCAAGCCCCCTCAAGTGCAGGCCGCCATCGGTAAGTCCGCCTGTGACCAATGCCGATATTGCACCGAGTTCTGCCCGCGGTTTTTGCTAGGTTACGCCGTCGAACCCCACCAAGTGATGCGTTCATTAGGCTTTACTGCCACCGGATCCGAGCGTTTTAGTGAGTGGGCCGGCCTGTGCTGCTCGTGCGGCCTGTGCACCCTCTATGCTTGTCCCGAACAACTCTTTCCCAAGGAGGCCTGCGACAACTCGAAAGCTGTGCTGCGCGCCAATGGCTGGAAATGGACCGGTGCCACCAGCGTCGAGGCCCACCCGATGCACGACGGCCGCCGCGTGCCCGTCAAGAGCCTGATGAAACGCCTCGGCATCGATGGCTACGACCATCCGGCCCCGCTGCAGGAGGGCGTTCTAACTACCAACCGGGCGGTCCTGCCGCTCAAACAGCACGCCGGGGCCCCGGCTCTGGCCAAGGTAACCGTCGGTCAATCCGTCGCTGCCGGCCAGATAATCGCCGAACCCGCGCCCGATGCCCTCGGTGCCATCCTCCACGCACCTTTCGCCGCAAGCGTCGAAGCCGTCACCGACCACGCCATCATCCTCCGTATATCATGAACGACCGCGCCATTGGACTCATCGAACTCACCAGCATCGCCGGCGGCTTTCTCGTCGCCGACACCATGCTCAAGGCATCTAACGTGAAGCTGCTGCTGTCCCGCTCGATTTGCTCTGGCAAATACATGGTGCTCATCGGCGGCGACGTGGCGGCCGTCGGTGCCGCCGTGCATGCCGGTTGCACCGCCGCCAAAGGTTGCCTCATCGACCAATTCGTCATCCCCAGCGTCCACCCCGACGTATTTGCCGCCCTCGCCCGCTCGCGCCCCGTCGAACCGACCGGTGCCCTGGGTATTCTCGAATCGTTCAACGTCGCCAACCTGATCGAAGCCGCCGATACCGCAGTCAAGGCGGCCAACGTCACGTTATTGGAAATCCGTTTGGCTATGGCCCTTGGAGGCAAGGCATTCGCCACATTTACCGGCGACGTGTCCTCGGTGCAAGCCGCCGTGGATGCCGGCCGAGCCGTCATTGCCGGTGCCGGATTGCTCGTCAACGCGGTGGTCATCGCCCGCCCCCATCCCGACGTCTATCGCGAACTGATCTGAGTGGCAGGCCACTCGGGAGACCCGATCGAGGTCGAACGCTGAGTTCTTTTGGCCGGCTGAAGCCAGTGCTCGTCATTGGAAATTGCGCGAAAGCCGGGTTTTGCAAAAACATTAATATAGCTGAATTTTTCAGTTCGGGAGGGGAATAGATTTTTCACCTGATTTCAAGCGGGTTGGCGGCAATCTTCCAGATGTGGCATGGTTTTCCGTTGACGCTACCAGATGTTGATTTAAGTTTTGTGCGTAGCCGCCTCTAATGATTTCAAGATAATTTCTCATGCGTTGCGTTCAATGTGGTTCACTCAATGACAAGGTGCTCGATTCGCGTTCATCGAAGGATGGGACGTCGATACGGAGGCGGCGGGAGTGTTTGAGTTGCAGCTACCGTTACACGACCTACGAGCAAATTGAGCGAACGGAGCTGCGAGTGGTCAAGCGCAACGGTGCCCGAGAATCACTCAACCGCGAGAAAATCATGAGTGGGTTGGTGAAAGCCTGCGAAAAGCGGCCAGTGCCGATGGACCGGTTGGACCGAGCGGTGGAGGAGATTTTAGCGGAATTGCACAAGGATCATCTATCCGAGGTGCCATCAGCGATCATAGGGACGAAGGTGATGGACAAGCTACATCAGATAGATCCGGTGGCCTACGTCCGCTATGTATCGGTGTATCGGCAATTCGAGGACGTCAACGAATTCATCCAAGAAATCCAATCGCTCTCGAAGCGAGCCGCCCGTGACCATCTCCAACGCCGCCTTTTCAAAGATTAAGCCCACATGCCCAGCCACCACGGCCGGGCATAGCCACCACTAGCCCTTCCGCCAAATCCAACCACCAACCCCCTCCCTAACAAAATGATCTCCTTCATCGGCAAGCGTCCCGCGCTGCAAATTGGCCGCTATCAAGTGATCGAGTACGATACGGCGTGGCTGGACGACGCCCTGCGGCGAGCGGCAACGGCAGCTGACCACGAGGATTTTCCGTTTATTGAGGAAATATGCGATGGGATTGTACAATACTTGGAAACCAAATGTCCGCTGCGCTTGCTTCAATTGGAAGACCTATACGCCCGTCTGCGCTTGATGTTGGTGAAAATTGGCTGCACCCCAATCGCTGAGAAACTCGAACCGCTGGCGCCGCCGGTGACCGTGTCTTTGGTGCGCGTGGCGATGGAGGTGGGCAACGGCTTCGAGCTGGCGTTTTTCGAAACCTTGCGAAGCGAACTCGCCTCCCTACGCGGTGCAGGGGCGGAGGAGATCCGTTTTGTCGGGTTGCGCCAGAGCGTCCTCGTGCTGCGTGGTGCTCAGCAATGGAACAAAGGCTGCGATGGGTTATTGCGGGAAATCCAAGCTATCATCACCGCTTGGAACCTCGATCAAGCCGCCCTCTCGCGACCGTTGCGGCTGTTGCTAGAAGAACCGGTGGGCTGACACCGCACGGATTTGAGTTAATGGCAGGTATAGAATCATACGCAATACACCTGCACCGGACCGACGCCCTGGCCTTGCACGCGACGGAGTTTTTCCACAGCGCGTTTCACCATCACCGCTGCGGCAAACGCCTCGCCCATCGTGTTGAGGGTGGAAAAACTGAAGCGCAGACTGCTTCTGGCGCGTGTCTCATCAATGCCCATCGCCACTTGCACATGCGAGGGGCGCTGCTGGCCGCTCATACATGCCGAGCCGGCCGAACAGGCGATGCCCGCCTCATCCAACAAAATCAGGAGGCCCGCGGCCTCGCAGCCATCGAAGGATAGGTGGCTGGTGTTCGGCAGCCGGTAACCTAAATCACCGTTGACCGTCACTCCCGCCAACTCGTCAAGCAGCTTGGCCTCAAAGGCGTCGCGCAGGTGGCGCAGCGCCGCGTGGTGATCCACCGCAGCTTGCTTGCACATGATGGCCGCCGCTACCCCCAGGCCGACGATAGCGGCCGTATTCTCCGTGCCACTGCGACGCCCGCCCTCCTGCCCGCCGCCTAGCAATAGGGGCGAAAACCGCAATCCGCTGCGCACGTACAAGGCGCCGACGCCTTTGGGGCCATGGAATTTGTGCGCGGAAAGCGACAACATGTCCACGCCCAGCTCGCGCACATTGAGGGGGATTTTTCCCATGGCCTGCACGGCATCGGTGTGAACTGCCCGGCCATATTCGCGGGCCAAGGCACACACATCGCGCAAGGGCTGGATCACCCCGGTCTCGTTGTTAGCCGTCATCACCGACACAAACGCCGCCTCGGGTAAATTTTCCGCGAACGCCTCCAAGTCGAGGCGTCCAGCCGTGTTCACCGGGACCCAGTTGAGCCCCCGCGGCAGGGATTCGGCGCAGCGAAGCACCGCACTGTGTTCGATCGCCGACACCAGAGCTGGCCCTGGCCCGGCCTGGCGGTCGAGGGAAAGCAGGGCGGTGTTGACGCTCTCGGTGCCGCCGCTCGTGAACACAATCTCCTCGGGCTGCGCACCCAGCCATTGCGCCACCTGCCCGCGGGCATGCTCGATCGCCTGCCGGGCCCGCTTCGCCGCCCCATAAGTGCCGGACGGGTTGGCATAGCCGTCGCGCAGCCACGGCAACATCGCCTCCAACACCTCCGGCCGCAGCGGCGTGCTCGCGTTCGCATCCAAATGAATCATGGCGGCAGCGTGCCTCACCCACGCCGGGTTTTCAATGGCGAAAACTCGCAACGCCTCAAAACGTCCCCTGCTTGCTGAACCATCCGAGGCCGGCGTTTGTCCAGCGCCAGCCCGCGTCGCCCCAAGTAGCCGCGTGGCGCAACCATTCCAAGCCGAAATCCCGGAAATGCTCCCACAGCGAGCCGTTGCCTGCCACGCACAGCAAGGCCGCCAACACGAGCACATTGCCAAAACCAATCAATACCAAGGAGAGAAATGTTCCGTTTTCCTGCAAGTCGGGTTGCTCGCGTGGTAGCATCCACAAGGTCCAAACCACATGAAATGTCCACGTCAAGCCGATCACCCCGTAAAACAGCTTGTCCCACTCCGTCGAAAACGTCGCAAACACCTTGAGCAGCCCGTACAATACCCCCGCCTCGATCGACCAGATCGGCAGGAAATACGGCGATAGTGCGATCACCCAATTCGTTTTGTTCGTCGTGATGTACCCGCCCTCTGTGCTCACGTGAAAGCCCGACACCTTTCCGCCCAAGCACGTCACCACCAGCGCATGCGTGAATTCATGCCCAAACACATAGATTCGTAGAAAAAAATTGTGCATCAATCGCGACCAGAACCAGCCGAGCATCACCATCACCCCGATGGCGAAATGCCACAATTCCGCACTTTGCCACAACTGCTGGTGCAGGGTTGCATGCGAAAACCGCAGGACCAGCGTCCACGCCGTGACCAAACAGAACGGCAGCAAGCACAGCGCGAGCACCCAACGCAGCAGCCGCTTCATCCAGCCCGCTGCCTCTAAATCCTCCTCCTCCGGCATCGCCGCAGCAATCGCCGCCCGCATCGACTTTTGCTCGCGCCGCGTACCCCGCCGGTTCACCGACTCTTCCGCCGGCCCTTTCGTGGCACCCACCACATCTGCGAACGACATCCGCGTCCGCCGCTGATTCGGCGGCGCATTACCTGTTGACTTCCTGGCACGACGGTGACTCATGACGAAACGCGAATGCAGAATATTCACACATCTTAATAAATCAAGCGCCAATCTTCTCCGCCCTGGCGGTGATCGCTGGGCATACTTCCAACTTGCGTTTTAGCCGACGCCCGCCACATTGAGGCCCTATGAATTATCCAGACCTCACCCAGCGTGCGCCTCGCAGCCCACGCGTCCGCCTCGGCGGCTTCGTCATCCTGCCCCGTATCCTCGATAAGTGCCGTGCCACCCTCGCCGGCAAAAACGGCGAATACCACTACGCTTGCCCGCTCGACCAGCGCTTCTTTTTGTTCACCGGTATCTCCCCCGATGCACTTAAAGCCGAGGTGGCCAAAGGTCTAGGCGACGGTGCCTTGCTCACGTGGATCCAGGCCAATGCGCCTCTCCAACGTGCCGATCACGAGATCGAGGCGTGGAGCCGCTTCCGCGAATCCTCCGCTCCAGGCGATAATGGCAGCCGTAGCTATATCAGCTCCGCCATTGAACAGGCCGGCGGGGCTCAACGCGAAGACCTTGCCACTTGGTTTGAGTGGCTCGATTACGATGACTACACGAGTTTCGGCGGTATCTAAAGCCCGCGCAAAAACCCCATCACTAGCCTTGACATCAACGGGGGCATTGTGAAGCTTGCGGGACGCTGGCGCGGTAATCCTGCCGTCCACCGGTCTTCACACTAACAAACAAACCACGATCATGGGCGATAAATCCCCCAAAGCGAACCAAAAAAAGTCCTCGCAAAAGCAGGTTAAGGCAAATACAGCCACCCAAGCCAAAAAGCAGGCGGCGGCTAAAAAGCCCTAACCCAGCATGTTAGGCTGCATCCGGTGCCCCTGATGAGCCCATCAGGGGCACCGCTCGTAGTTTTTCTTCTGAATCACTTGGGCTACTCCATGGAGCGCAGGCTTCTGCCGGCGAGTCCAATAGGGATCGTTTAGTTGACACGGTATTGAGCAGAATGCCCGAAGCCGTCTTTTGCCAAGCCCAGAACTCATCGTTCGACCTCACTCATGCTAAAGTTGCGAGCAAGGAGGATTTCCTGAAATTGTGGTCTATTACCTATCCTCATTTCATGCCCATTTCCTCACTTACCCGCCCGAGCTTGTTTCGTCATTGCCTCCGGTGGTTGGCGCTAAGTTGCCTGGGACTAGCCGTCGCACTCGCCTTGCTCACCGGTTGCCAAAGCCGCCTCATCTATTTCCCGCGCCCCTATCCTGTGGGCCAGGCTGGCAAGTGGGCGAGAGACGCACAGGGGAAAGTCATGGATTTCACCACTGTGCAGGGCCACCAGCGTGCGTTTCTCCAAGGCCAGCGCGACCATCCGCGCAACCTTTGGCTAGTATGTGGCGGCAATGGCTCACTCGCCCTCGATTGGTCAGCCTGGCTGTTCGTTCACGCCCCACGCGAGGACGCTTGGCTGCTGGTGGATTTTCCTGGATATGGCGATTGCCATGGCACGCCGAGTCCCGCCAGCATCCGCGACACGTTCGACCACCTGGTGCCGCTGGCCATGCAGGAATTGGGCTGGTCGCCCGCAGAGGACTCAACCCGCCTGCGCATCTTCGGTCACAGTCTTGGGGCCGCCGCCTGTTTGATTGCCGCCGCGGATCATCATATCCAGCGCGGCGTGCTCCTCGCCCCTTTCACCAGCACCATGGACATGGCCCGCGAAGTGACCGGCCTGCCGCTCGGGTTTCTCGTGTGGCACCGCTTCGACAATTCCGCCAGGCTTGCCGAGTTGGCCAATCGTGGCCCCGGGCACATCCTCATTCTCCACGGTAGCGAGGACGAAGTGATCCCCGTGGTTATGAGCCGCCAACTCGCCAAGCGCTTTCCCTCCTTGGTCGAATTGCGGGAAATCGATCGGGGCCACCATAACTCCGTCCAGCAAACCCATACCTCCGACTTGGCCCGCGCCCTCCGCGAGGCCGGCCAACCATAGAACACCTGAGGGCGCCCACGCCACGTGGACCAGGCATATTGCCCGGTTGCCGCGCCAAATTTCGATTTTATCCGTGCGGTGGGAAGCGGTTCCCGCTATGACTCGCGGCGTGGCAGCGAAACCAAAACCCCAGCCCTCTGGCAATTTCTTCGCCCTCATCGGCAGCGATGAAGGGCAGGTGCGCGAACAGGCATTGCTCCTCTACAATCATCTCACCGGCGGCAACGACGATGGCTTCACCCACGAAACTATCGACGGCATCGCCGATAATTCCGAATCCGCCTTCACCATTTGCGCCTCCACGGTCCAAGCCTTGCTAACGATCCCGATGTTCGGCGGCGACAAGGTCGTGTGGCTGCGCAACGCCAGTTTCCTCGCCGACAACATCACCGGCCGCTCGCAACGCACCGAGGACGGCGTCGAAAGCCTCCGCGCCACCTTGGAGCATGGCCTGCCACCCGGCGTGAAATTCCTGCTTACCGCCCAAGGCGTGGACAAACGCCGCGGGTTCTGGAAATTCATTGAGAAATCCGCTGAGGTTCAGACATTTGACCTCATCGATACCAACCGCGATGGCTGGACCGATCAGGTCGCCTCACTCGTCACCAAGCGCTGCCGCGAACTCGGCTTTACGTTCACCCCAGACGCCCTCGCCCTGTTTGTCTTACTCGCCGGCGCCGCCACCCAGCAAATCGACAACGAACTCGAAAAGCTCGACCTCTTCCTCGGCCCCGAACGCCGCGAGGTCACCCCCGACGATGTCCGCCAACTCGTCCCACTCAGCCGCGCCGCCGCTGTCTTTGAAACCGGCCAGGCGATCCAAAAAGGCGATGTCGCCCGCGCCATCCATCTCATCGACCAACAACTCGACGCCGACGAATCAGCTATCGGCATCATGCGGGCGTCGATCATACCGACCGTCCGTAATCTGTACATGGCTAAGCTAATCAGCGAGTGTTTCAAGGTACCTGATGGCAATCTCGGGGCGTATGCGGGAGGGTTGAACCGGTTACCGGAAGCGGACCGGGCGTGGTTGCCGCAAAAGAAGGATGGCAGCGGGGTGAATGTGTTTGGGATTTTCGTGTGTGTAAAGATGGCGGGTAATTTCGAGTTAGCGGGGCTGCAACGGGTGATGGAAGCGACGCTCAAGGCGGATCAGGCGCTGGTGACCACCGGCTTGGACCACCGGCTCATATTGCACCGGTTGATTGCGGAAGTGGCTGCCGCCCGCAAGGGAACGAGCAAGCCGCCGCCGCGCCGCTGAAGCCGGTGACTTGCCGCTTGGGCGGCTGGCCGCTGTGCGCGAAGCCTTCGCAGAGTCCGATCTGCCCATCCGCGTCGAAGTCATCCACTGGCACGCCCTCTCGGAAAACTTCCGCAATATGATCGCCGCGAAATTTGAGGCACTCCAAATCCCGCTCTCCGGGGGATACAGCGCCTCATCCGCCCCCCTGAGATCAGTCAAAATACCTAATACTTCGGATAGGTAACGGTAAAATATTCATGCTGGTCAGCAAAAATATTTAATAAGACAAGGGATTTACGAATTTATTTATTGTACTTGTCTGAAAAGTACAATTACGTTATTTCCCAAGCGCATTCGGGATCGGATGGCAGTATCTACTGTAACCAACCGTTAGCATCAATTAGGTAAATATAATAATTCTCATGAAATGCCCCCTCGCGTTCCGTATTGTCCGCTCCGGAACCCTTGCAGCCGCGCTTGCCGCCCTGTTTGCAACCCCCGCAGCGCAGGCGGCGGCCATCACTTGGGTGAATGGCACCTCGGTCGGCCAAAACGCTTGGGGAGCAAAAAACAATTGGACGCCCGCGACCGCCGTCCCCACCGCGGCCGACGACGTGACGTTTAATTCGACCACGGCCAACACCGTCACCTTGGCGAACACGCCGACAGCCGTCGGCTCGATCACCCAGGCCGGAACCGGTGCCGGCACCCTCAGCAAGACCGGCGCGGACACCCTGACACTTTCCGGCACTAACACCTACACCGGTGCGATCACGGTGAGCGCAGGCACCTTGATAGCGACCACCAGTGCCGACGCCTTGGGCACGGGTGCCGCCACCCTGGCTCTTTCCGGCGGTTCTCTGCAACTGGCGAATAACACCGGCCTGGCCTTCAACCGCAACACCACGGTTTCCGCCAACACCACCATCACCTCTGACCTCCTGGCCAACGGCGCAGGGGTCACCCAGACCTTGGGCACTCTCTCCATCGGGGCGCAAACGCTCAGTGTGGCCAAGGGGTCCCACGTCACCAGCGGCACCGCCGGGCTGACTTTCGGGGCCACCACCCTCAGTGGCGCCGCCACCTTCAACCCGGCCTCGGGGACCAACCTCACCCTCGGCGCCCTCAGCGGCACTTCCACCGGATTGACCAAGCAAGGCGCCGGCCAATTGACGCTTTCGGCAGCCGGCACCTTCACCGGCGGGGTCACCCTCAATGCCGGGGTTTTGCAATTGGGCAATGCCGGCGCGCTCAACGCCACCGCCGGATCGGAAAATGCCGTTGCCTTCGGGGTCGGCAGCACTGGCACCCTCCAGCTCAACGGCAACAGCGCGGTGATCGCCAATCTAACAAGCAACGCCACGCCCGGCTAGCCAATCGTGGAAAATAATGCGTCCGGCACGGCCACCCTGACCGTCGGCAATTCCACCAACCAGTCCGGCACCTTTGCCGGGGTGCTCCAAAACGGGGCCACCGGCACCCTCGCTCTGACGAAGGCAGGCAGCGGCAGCCTCACCCTCTCCGGCACCAATACCTACACCGGTGCTACCACCGTCAGCGTCGGCACGCTCAAACTCGGCAGCGCCGGGGCCCTGGGCAGTACCACCGGCAACACCATCGTGGCGTCCGGCGCAACCCTCGACCTGCTCGGCCAGACAATCGGTGCGGAAGCATTGACCCTCAGCGGCACCGGAATCTCCTTGGGTGGCGCACTCATCAACAGCGACGGCACGGCCGCCAGCCTCAGCGGCGCCATCACCCTGGCCGCCGACAGCAGCGTCGGCACGGTTTCACAACTGACCTTGAGCGGGATCATCAGCGAAAGCAGCGCGGTGAAGTCACTGACCAAGGTCGGCGCGGGTATCGTGATCCTCTCCGGCAACAACACCTACACCGGGCTCACCACCATCAGCGCCGGTACCCTCAAACTGGGTGCCGCCGGTGCCTTGGGCAACACCTCCGGCGTTAGCGTCACCAATGCTGCGACACTCGATCTGGCAGGCATCACCGCCACTGCCAGCACCGGACTCACCCTCAACGGTACCGGTGTCGCCAGCGGTGGAGCACTGACCAACAGCTCTGCCACCTCCGCCACCTACAGCGGCTTGCTCACCCTCGGCAGCGCCAGCAGCATCGACGCCTCCAGCGGCAATATCGTTCTCTCCCATGCCGGCACCATCAGCGGTTCCGGGTTTGGCCTCACCCTCGACGGCTCGGCCAACGGCAGCAGCCTGGCCAGCATCATCGGTACCGGCACGGGTAGCGTGACCAAAAACGGCAGCGGCCACTGGACGCTCTCGGGCACCAATACCTACACCGGAACCACAACCGTCAACGCCGGTACCCTCTACGTCAGCGGTTCACTGGCCTCCGGGTCCGCTGTCTCCGTCAGCGGAGGTGGTACTCTCCATGTCACCGGCACCGTCGGCGGAACGGTGGGTGTTGCATCCGGGGCGCTCCTCAGCGGTTCCGGCACGGTCGGTGGCTTGGTTAGCGTTGCCTCCGGCGGCAGCATCACCGCTGGCGACGGCAGCACCGGCACCCTCACCATCAGCGGCGGCCTGACCTTCGGCAGTACCAGTGGAGACACCGGCACCATCAACATCGGCACCCTCAGCGGCTACACCGGCAGCACAGCCGCCGTGGCCGTGGGCGGTACCCTGACGCTCAGCGGCGGTGCCAGCAAGGTCACTCTCGCCTTGCCCAATGGTGGCTCATTCACCACTGGAGGGGTTTACCATCTAATCCAGTACACCGGAACTTTCTCGAACGACGCCGGGTTTACCTACACCGGAGCACTACCGAACAACGGTGCCAACCGCCAATATGGCAGTTTGAGCAACGATACGACTGGTAAGTACATCAACTACTCGGTCACCGGCGACAGCCCGGTGTGGTCCGGGGCCACGAGCGGAGTCTGGACGACCGACACCCTCGCAGTGCCCGGTGCCTCTAACTGGGCCTTGCAAAACGGGCATGCGGCAACTGATTTCTGGGTGAATGACTCGGTGCAGTTTAACGACACCGTTAACATCGGCGGCACCATCGCCGCGCCGAGCAGAAGCGCCGTTAGCATCGCCAACGGCGGAGTTACCCCCACTGCGGTCGTGTTCAATAATTCCGTGGTGAGTTACACGGTTTCGGCAATTAACACTGGCATCGCCGGAACCGGAACACTGACCAAGAACGGCAGCGCCACCCTCAGCCTCAGCAACGCCAACAGCTACAGCGGTGGCAGCACCCTCAACGCCGGGGCCCTCGAGATGGGTAACAACAGTGCCCTGGGCAGCGGTCAGATCACCCTCAATGGCGGCACGCTTTCGTCGGACTCAACGACGGCCCACTCACTGACCAACACCCTGCTGTTTGGCGGGGACGTGACTCTGGGCGGAGGCAGCGGCAAAACCGGCGCACTGACCTTTAGCAATGGAGTGAACCTCTCGGTGGTTACGCCCACCCTCACAGTTCCCAGCGGCAACGTCGTGACGTTCTCCGGCACCGTCACGGATGTGGGTAGCGGCCTCGTCAAGGCCGGTGCCGGCACCCTCAGCCTCACCCACGCCAACACCTACACCGGTGGCACCCTCCTCAGCGCGGGCGTCATCCAGGTCGGCAACGCCACGGCGCTAGGCACCGGCTTGCTCACGCTCAACGGCGGCACGCTGTCGTCGGACGGAGGGACGGCAAGGACGCTGGCGAACAATCTGGTTTTGGGCGGGGCAGTGACCCTCGGCCATGAGACGAATAACGGGGTTCTAACGTTCTCCGGCACGTTGGATCTCGATGGCAGCACTCACACCATCACGACGGCCTCGAACGTCGAGTTCTCCGGGACCGTATCCGGCTCCAACGGCGGCCTCTCCAAGGATGGCACGGGTACCCTCACGCTTTCCGGCACCAACTCGTTCACCAGCGACGTGAGCCTCAACGCCGGCACCCTGGCCATCACTTCGGCCAACAGTTTGGGCGCAGCGGGCGGCATGCTCACCTTCACCGGCGACAGCACGCTGCAGACCAACGCAGATATTTCGGTCACCCGCGGCTACGTCATCAACTCCGGCAAGACCGCCACGATCAATACCAATGGTTTCAACCTGACGAATGCAGGGGTGATTTCCGATACGGTCGTCTCCACCGTCGGCGGTTCGCTGACCAAAACCGGCACGGGCACCTTGACGCTGACCGGAGATAACAGCTACAGCGGCATCACCACCATCAGCGGCGGCACCTTGAAAATCGGCGACGCCGGGGGCGACGGTTCGCTCAGCGCCAGCGCCAGCGTCCTGAACAACAGCGCCCTGGTGTATCACCTGGCGGGCACCGCCACCTTTGGCAAGATCATCAGCGGCAGCGGCACTTTTACCAAGAGCGGCGCTGGCACGCTGACCCTAACCGGTGCCACCAACTCCTGGGGCGGCCACACGACCATCAGCGCCGGCACCTTGCAACTCGGCGACGGCACCACGGACAGCTCGATCGCATCGAGTTCCGGCATCACCATCACCACCAGCAGCAGCCTCGTTTTCAATGTGGCGGGCAGCAGCAGCTACAGCCATGTGATCGACGGCGCCGGGAGTCTGACCAAGACCGGTGCGGGCGCACTCACGCTTTCGGATGGCAACTCGTACACAGGGGGCACAACGCTTGTCAGCGGCACCCTGATCCTGGCAGGATCTACCTCCATGGGTGCCAGCAGCGGCATTCTGACCTTCGCCGGCAATGGCATCCTCCAATCCGATGCGAGCCGCACTGGCTCCCGTGCCTGGCACATCAACGCCGATGCCACAGCCAACATCGACACACACACCTACACGCTTACCCGCACAGCCGGCGTCACCTCCGGAGCCGGCGGGCTCAACGTATTCGGTGGCGGCACGATGCTGATGAACAGTGCCAACGACTACACCGGCCCCACCACCATCAGCGGTGCCACCCTGAGCATCGCGGCCGATACTGGGCTGGGCACGGCACCGACGCTCCCCGCCGTGCCCGGCCAATTGATCCTCAACGGCGGGACTTTGACCACCACGGCAAGTTTCACCTTGAACAGCAACCGTGGCATAGAGCTGCAGGCCACCAGCACTTTCGACGTGGCCACCGGCACCACCCTGACCTACGGCGGGATCATGATGGGCGCGGGCGGTCTCAACAAGTCCGGCGCCGGCACGCTGGAATTGTTTGGGCGCAACCTCTTCGACGGCCCCATCACTCTCAATGCCGGCACCATCACGATCGATTCCGGCGCGAGCCTCGGCGACTACGGCAGCAGCTTCGGCTCACTGACCTTTGCCGGCAACGCCACCGAAAAACTCGCCGCCAATGTCACCACTTCGCGCGAATTTGTCCTGAACACCGGCATCACCGGCACCATCGACACCGTCGGCTTCACGATGGAGCATGACGGCGTCATTTCCGGCCTCGGCGGGCTGGCCAAGGCCGGCACGGGCACCCTGATTCTGGACGGCACCAACACGTTCACCGGTGCCACCACCATTTCGGGCGGCACCCTGGCGCTCGGTGAGGCGGGCAGCCTCAACTCCGGCAGCTATGCGGGCACCATCGCCAATGCCGGCGTGCTGCACGTGGGCACCACCGCCAACCAAACCCTCAGCGGGGTGATTTCCGGCTCCGGCAGCCTCACCAAGGATAGCTCCGGCACCCTCACCGTCACCGGCGCCAACAGCTTCAGCGGCAAAACGACGGTGGCCAGCGGCACTTTGGCCTTTAACAGCGGCAATGCCAGTGCCGGCGCCGATCAAGCGCTGGGCCACAACGCCGCAGTGGACCTCGGGGTGGCCGGCAATTCGTCCGGCACCTTGCAATACACCGGCGGGGCCGCCACCCTGGCCAAGAACATCAACGCGCTGGGCAACGGCAGCGACACCATCCAGAACAACGGCAGCGGCCTGCTCACCTTGACGGGCACCCTGACCAAGAATGGCACGGTCCTGACCCTCGCAGGCGGCAGCTCCGGCATCACGGTCACCGGGCCGATTGTCGGTGCCTCAGCCAACTCCGACCTCGTGATCAGCGGCGGCACCACCACGCTCGCCGCCGTCAATACCTACGATGGTCCCACTTTCATTGCCAACGGTGCCACGCTCAATGCCAGCGTCGCCGGAGCCCTGCCAACCTCCACCCGCTCGGACGTCATCATGGATGCCAGCGGCAGCGGCAGCTCCAACCTGACCCTG
>JBAXOP010000092.1:0-17094 GCA_037133195.1 Verrucomicrobiota bacterium
GCGGTGCTTTTCGGTGTGCAGGACAACCGGCCGGTGGAAGCTGAGTTTTTCGCCCGCATGTCGGTGGCAGGTTGCACGGGTCGCGAATACGGCCATACCGGCCAGGGGTTCAGTTATCTGTGGGGCGCTATGGGGGCTAATATGGGCGGCGCTACCGCCGCCGCGCAATATATGAAGGCAATCCGCTGGCACCTCGACCTGGAACGCCGCACGGATGGCTCGTTTGTCTATGACGGCGGCGAGCAATACGGCGGCGGCACCACCTCCGGCGGCACTTATCTGGGCGCCAGCGGCTACAATGACGTTAGCCCGACTGCCTCCTATATCCTCAGTTATGCGCTGCCATTGCAGCGCCTCTATATTACCGGCAAAGACGCCAATCCAGCCCACACGCTCGACGCCACCAAGGTGGCCGACGCGATCGCCGCCTCTACCTTCAAGCAGGATTGCGTGACCTATACCAACGCCCAACTGATGAGCGCCCTGGGCGCGTACGATCCGGCGATGCGCAGCAATGCCGCCACCCAACTGGCCACTCGCAGCCTGAGCACCACCGAGATCAACTCTCTCATCACCATGGCCGAGGGCAGTGATGCGAATATCCGCATGGGCGCTTGCGAAACCCTCGGCGATCTCAAAAATGCTTCCGCTCTGCCCGCCCTCGGCCGACGCCTATCCGATCCCGATTACTGGGTCCGCGGCAAGGCTGCCAATGCCCTGAAAAATTTTGGTTCCTCGGCCAGTTCGCAGCTTACGACGATGCTCACGGCCTTCACCGCCAATGCCACCGATCCGAATGTGATTGTGTGGACCGATCCGGTGCAAATTGCCAACGGTTATCTAGCCAACACGTTGTTCCAGGCACTTGAAAATAACACCAACGCACTGAGCGGGACAGATAGGACGAACTTGCTCTATCCGGCAGTTAGGGTCGGTCTCAACCAACCTGACGGCATGGCGCAAATGTATCTGAGTGACTTTATCCAGAATAAACTCACCTGGACGGATGTGCAGGCAGTGGCACCGAGCTTGGTGTCCGCAGTGGCCCATCGATCACCCGCCGACCGCATGTTCAGTGACGTCATCCGCGACGCCGGCCTGCAAACGCTGGCAAAATTCAAGATTGAGGAGGGCATTCCGTTGTGCCTGATGATGAAAGAACAGGCATGGCATAGCGATGACTGGACGCCATTTGATATTTTGACCAACACGTATCGCGGTGCCGCCAAGGATGCGCTGCCCACGCTCCTCAAATGGCAGGCCCACTTGCCACAGTTCGCTGCCGATAGCTCGGTGAATGTGGGCACGCGCCTCGCTGACATCACCTCGCATATCTCCGCCACCATCGCGGCTATCCAAAACGATGCGGCACCACCCACTCTGGCGAATTTCAAAAGCCTAACGGTTTCCGCTAGTCCCGCCACCGTTGCCCTGCCGAGTGGCAGCACCGTGCTCACCCCGACGCTGGTGGACATGGACGGCGGTACCCCCAACTTTGTTTGGAGCAAGGTCAGCGGGCCGGGCGGCGTGATGTTTAATCCAAGTGGCATGAGCGCCAATGCCACCTGCACCGCCACCTTCAGCACGCCCGGTACCTATGTCCTGCAAGCCACTGCGGAGGACCGCTCGATCCTCGATTACAATAATTGGATCACCTATTGCCTCGGCTATTTCGACTTCCAAACGTATAACGAAGTCTTGGCCCCAGTGACCTCTAATCTAACAGTCATCGTCACCCCCGATGCCAATCGCGCGCCGGTGCCCCAGAACCAAAGCCTCACCACCCCGCTCAACACCGCCCTCGCCATCACCCTGGCTGGCAGCGATCCGAATGGCGACGCGCTGACTTATGCCGTGGTGGCGTCTCCGGCACACGGCTTGCTTACCGGCACGGCCCCTAATCTAACATACACGCCGACCACCGGTTATACCGGCGCGGATAGCTTTACCTTCAAGGCCAATGACGGGCAGTTGGATTCCGTGGCGGGCACCATCACCATTGATGTGGGCACCACCGGCAACCGCCGCCCGGTAGCCGTCAATCAGTGGCTCACTACCGCCGAGGACGCCACCAAGACCATCACTTTGGGCGGAACCGATCCAGACAGCGACACTCTTACCTATCAGATCGTCAGCGGGCCGCTGCATGGCCTGCTGATAGGTACCGCGCCGAATCTCACCTACATGCCGGCGGCGAATTATCCGGCGGGCAATTCCCCCGGGGCGGATAGTTTCACGTTTACAGTGAGCGACGCCGCGCTGACCAGTGCGCTGGCGACGGTTAGCATCACAGTGACGCCGGTCAATGATGCGCCGCTGGCCACGGCGCAATCCGTGAGCCTTTCGGCGAACACCGCCACCCCCATCACTCTGGCCGGCGTGGATCCGGAAGGGTACGCGCTGGTCTATGCCGTGGTGGCCAGTCCCAGCCACGGTACCCTCAGCGGTACTGCTCCCAACCTCACCTATCAGCCGATCACCAATTACCGCGGTGCAGACAGTTTTACGTTCAAGGTGACCGATGCCGACGGGCTGTCATCGACCGTTGCTACCGTTAGTTTAACTATCATCAATGATCCGCCGGTGGCCAAGGCACAGTCTGTCGAATTGCCACCTAACACCGCCAAGACCATCACCCTCACCGGCAGCGACAGTGCCAACGATCCACTGACCTACAGCGTGGTCACCCAGCCCGCACACGGCGGTTTCACGGGCACTGCGCCGAATCTAACCTACACGCCTGCAACCGACTACATCGGTGCCGATAGCTTCACCTTCAAAGTCAACGATGGTGTGAGTGATTCGCCGGCCGCCACTGTCACCCTCAACGTGGCACCGTGGCTGAGTTGGACCAACATAGCATCCGGCAATTGGTCTCTGGCGGCCAATTGGAGCGGTGGCGTGGCCCCCGCGGCAGCCGGTAGCAGCACCGGCTTGCTGGTGTTCAATACCAGCGGGTACTCGGGTACTAGTAATAACGATCTAACCGGCACCTTCCAGCTCAACCGCTTCACCATCGGCAGCTCGCAGCCAGCCCTGACGCTCAGCGGCAACGCCCTTTCGTTTGTTCTCAACAGCGCCATCCTGCCACAAGTGAACCAGAATAGCGCCAACGCGCTCAGTGTTTCTAATAATATAGCGCTGGCGGCTAACACCGCCCTCGGCGGCAGCGGCGCGGGCGCGGTGACTCTTTCAGGTATCATCTCCGGGGCCGGCGGCATAACTAAAACGACCAGCGGCATCCTCACCCTCTCCAGCGTCACCACTACTAACAGCTTTTCCGGCGGCATAACGCTCGGCGCCGGCACCCTGGTGCTTGACACTCTGCGAACGAATCTTGGCACGGGTACCGTAACGCTGGCTGGTGGTACGACGTTTTATACCACCAATTTTGAGGGTAATAGCTCGGCTGGTGCTATCGCTAACACGTTTAACCTAAGTGGCGGTCTTACGACATTATTTACGTCCAAGGATATATGGCTGACAGGTTCGGTCACTGGTCCGGGTGGGTTGGTGATTACCGGCAACGGCAGAACCCCGGGGGTTATGCTGGCCGGAGCTAAAACCTTCAGCGGCGGCGTGAAACTGACGGCTTTGAATGGAGCTAACCCGACGGTGTCCATCGACAATATCAACTCACTGGGCACCGGAGTCTTGCGCTCCGAACTCTCCTCCACCTCCATCAGTGGCAATTTGGAGGCACGCGCCGCCGTGACCACCGCCCCCGGCGTGCTTAATCCCATCGAGTTGGCTAGCGGTTGCCGGTTGGTGGTAAATGCCAACGGAACTAGCAATCTATGGCTTGCCGGCGTGATCTCAGGTGCCGGCGGCTTGGTTAAGATCGGTTCTGCCACCCTGACACTTTCCGGCAGTAACACCTATACCGGCACCACCACCGTAAACGTCGGCACGCTCGCCTGCTCCACCGCTGCTTCGTTAGGCGGCGGGCCGCTGGCCATAAGCAGCAGTACCAAGGTCGCGCTTAATTTCACTGGCACGCGGACCATCACCGCGTTGTCATTGGCCGGTGTGGCGCAACCTAACGGAATATACAGTGCCGCTACATCGCCGACCTATATCTCCGGCAACGGCACGCTTACCGTTGCTCCGGCCACCAGCACCGCGCTGGTCCTGACCGGCGGAGTCACGCCAGCCTCGCCTGGCGACGCGCTGACATTCACGGCCACGGTGAGCGGCAGCACGCCGACGGGCAACGTGGCGTTTTATGCCGGTGCCACGCTGTTGGGTACCAGTGCCCTCAACGCCTCGTACCAAGCAATTTTCACCACCAGCATTCTGGTGGCCGGTACTAATAACATCACCGCCACTTATGCAGGTAATCCTAGCAACGGGGCGAGCACCTCCCCGGTGCTGGCCATCCAAGTGCTCGGGCCACCTTCGCCACCGACCAATCTGGTTGCCACCCCCGGCAATAATTCGGTCGGCCTGACGTGGAGCGCTTCAGCTAGTGCATCCGGATATTATGTGAAACGCGCCACGGTGAGCGGCGGTCCATATATCCCGATCGGCACTGCCGGCGGCACGAGTTATAGCGATACGAGCGCACTCAATGGCACGACATATTATTATGTGGTATCGTCCACCAACATAGCCGGGGAAGGTGCTAACACAAGCCAGGTGAGCGCCACTCCAGCCCCGCCACAGCCATCCACCACCACTCTGGCCTCGTCGCTAGGCAGCGGCGGCGCTTACGGCGCAAACGTCACCTTTACCGCCACGGTGGCGGTGACCAACGGGCCGGCGACGGGCACGGTGACATTTAATGACGGAGCTACGGTGTTAGGCACGGCGACGCTCAGTGCGGGCCAAGCGAGCTACAGCATCGCCACGCTGGCAGGCGGCAGTCATTCTATCAGCGCCACTTACGGCGGTTCTCTCGCGTTTGTTGCGAGCACCAGCAGCGCGCTGAGCTATGCGGTGAGTCCCAAATCGGTGACCATCACCGGGGTGACAGCGAGCAACAAAACGTATGATGGCTCGAATGCCGCCACCCTGAGCGGTGGGGTAGTCGCGGGAACGATCAACGGGGATGTGGTGAGTGTGATCGCCGGCACTGGCAGTTTTGCCAGCGCGTCGGTGGGCACCTGGGCGGTGACGGCCAGCGGCTATGCGTTGGGCGGTGCCTACGTCGGCAATTATGTGTTAGCGGCGCAACCGACGGTGGCCAACGCCACCATCTCTGCGGTGACGGGTGTTATTTTCACCTACACCACGCTTAACATCGCAGCCGGCGCCACTGGCGCGGAAATTCTTAACACCGGCACGCTCGTCGAGGCCAATCACTTCTATGGCACTAACGCCGCGGTCACCCTCGCCAACGGTTTGACCT
The DNA here is from genome assembly GCA_037133195.1 of Verrucomicrobiota bacterium. Lineage (GTDB taxonomy): Bacteria > Verrucomicrobiota > Verrucomicrobiia > Verrucomicrobiales > Akkermansiaceae > Luteolibacter. The sequence goes on from JBAXOP010000092.1 coordinate 5,351, forward strand.
TCGGCACCAGTGGGGCACACACCATCCCTGCCTTATGGAGTGGCGGCCAGGCTACCAGCACCGATGCGCACAATAACGTGCCGTTGCTACTCGATACAACGCCATTCGGCAAGTTGATGCACAACTACACCTGGTCGTCGGGTACGACCGATACCTTGACCGTTCCGGGCCTCACGCCAGGTCATATCTATCGGCTGCAACTCATATCGGTGGCAGGCAAAAATGCCGGCGTGGTGGTCGAATCCAGTGCGTCCACGACATGGACTGACAGCTATAGCGGCACGCCTTCATTGCTCACCGCCATCTGGGTGCAAGGTGTGGCTGATACGTCTCTGAATGTGACGCTCACCAGAAACACCAGCTTCTCTGGTCTATGGGATAACGAGCTTGAAGCCAACGGCTATGCCCTGCATGACATTACACCGAATTCTCCGCTCAATGATATACTAACATTTACGTTTCCTACCTTCGGCGCGGCGACTATTGCCGGTACCGACATTTCCCTGACGGTCCCAACCGGTACACCGCTGACGGCTATGGCACCCACCTATACCGTATCTCCCAACGCCACCGGCGCACCGGTCTCCGGCACCAGTCGCAACTTCACCAGTTCTCAAACATATACCATCACCGCCCAGGACCTCTCAACCAAAACCTACACTGTCACCGTCATCCAGGTTGCGCCACCAGCGGTGCCGACGAATTTGCTCGCCACCGCAGGGAGCAATACCGTCGGTCTGACGTGGAGCGCCGCCAGCGGTGCCACCAGCTACAATGTTAGGCGCTCCAGCATCAGCGGTTCTTCCTATACCTTGCTGGGTACCTCCAGCACAGCGAGCTACACCGATGCCACTGCGATCAATGGCAGCACATATTTTTACGTGGTGTCCGCCACCAATGGCGGCGGTGAAAGTGCCAACTCGTCAGAGGCCAGCGCCACGCCAGCGCTGGCAGCATCGACTACAACCCTCGCCGCATCTACTGGCACCACCGGGGCTTATGGCACAGCGGTGACTTTAACCGCCACGTTGAACGCCTCGGCCAGCGGCACGGTAAGCTTCAAGGATGGCAGCACGGTATTAGGCACGGGCAGCGTGAGTGCCGGCGTGGCAAGTTTCACTACCACCGCCAGCATGCTTGCGATGGGCAGTCATTCACTCAGCGCAAGCTATCTCGGCGACGCGACGTATGCGCTGAGTAATTCGGCCGCGCTGATTTATACGGTGACCCCGAAAGTGCTGACTCTCACAGGGGTGACGGCATCCAACAAAGTTTATGACAAGACCACCACCGCCACGCTGAGCGCTGGCTCGCTCTCCGCAGGTGTGGCCGGCGAGACTGTCACCGTGATTGCCGGCAGCGGCACTTTCGCCAGTGCCAACGTTGGCACCTGGGCGGTGACGGCCAGCGGGTACTCGCTTACCGGTGCGGACGCCGGCAATTACGTCCTCTCCGCCCAGCCCAGCGTGGCCAACGCCAGCATCACCCCGCGCCCGCTCCAGTTGGCCGGCACCCGCAGTTACGACGCGACGGCCACGGCAGCGGCGGGCATTTTGTCGATAGCTAACAACCTCGACGGAAGCAACCTGACGTTGACTGGCAGCGCCGCGCTGGCGGCCAAGGATGTCGGAACGCAGGCGCTGTCTAACACCGCTGCGGCAGTCCAGTTACAATTAAAGACGGCGAACACCGGCACTGTCAGTACCGCTACTTCATTCACCGCAACACTGGCTTCCGCTCCCGCGAATGGCAATACACTCATCGCTGTGATTGCAACCCGTAGCACATCTCTGGGCCGCATCACCAGTATCACGCAAACCGGGGCAACCTGGTCCCGGGCAACGCAATCCGGGGCCGGCTCATCGACTGGCTCGACCACTGAAATCTGGTATGCTCCCAATGTTTCGGCAGCCGGGACCCAAGTGACCATCAACCAGACATCTGGTGCTAGATCCGCCGCTGTGGTCATCGAGTATAGCGGCGTGTTGACGGCCAGCGCGCTGGATGTGGTCGCCAGCTCGTACAGTGCGGGCACCGCAGGCACCTCGGCCAGCACCGGCACGACCGCCACGGCCACCGCTCAAGCCTATGAATTGTGGATCGGCGGTATCGGTCTCGTGAGTAGCGGCTATACTTTGAGTAACATCCCAAGCTCATTCACCACGGTGACAAGCGCTCAGTCATCTAACAGCACTGGGACTAACAACGCCAAAGTCTATGCGCTGCAGTGCTTGGCGAGCGCCACCGGCACAGCCAACGCCAGCGCTACCATCAGCGCGTCCTCACAATGGTCCGGTGCGATCGCTACCTTCAAGGCATCTATCAGTGGGCTGATTCTCGGCGGATCGGCGGCTTCCAACTACACTCTCACTGGCCTGACAGGCTCTGTGCAGGTCACCGCCAAAACCCTCACGGCCAGTGGCCTGGCAGCTAGCGGCAGGGCCTACAACGGCACGCCGGTAGCGGCTCTAACCGGCACGGCGGCGTTGCTGACCGCACAGGCAGCGGGCAGCGGCACTAGCGCCGACGGAACCCCCTACACCGGTGATACTCTAACGCTTGGCGGCACTGCGGCGGGCACGTTCGCCGATAAGCACGTCGGCAATAATAAACCCGTGACGGTCACCGGAATAACCCTCGGTGGCGCGGCGGCGGCCAACTACAGCCTCACCCAGCCCGCCGGACTATCAGCGACGATCACGCAGTTGCCGGTCACGGTGGCGGCGGTGAGCGCCAGTAAGACGTATGATCGCACGACGAGTGCGGCCGGCACACCGACCCTCACGCCAGCGCTCGCTGCGGGCGACACCACCCGTGTCCTTGGGCAAGCCTTCCAGAGCGCAGGGGCGGGAACTGGTAACAAGGTGATTGTTCCAAGTATCACGATCAATGACGGTAATGGTGGTGCCAACTATAATCTCACCCTTACGAATTTCACCTCTGGCACCATCAGCCAAGCGGTTGCGGCCATCGCCGGTGTGACGGCAGACGGTAAAACCTATGATGGCACGGCGGTTGCCAGCTTGAGTGGTGGGACACTCACCGGTGTTCTCGACGGCGATACCGTGACGTTGGTGGCTGGCAGCGGCAGTTTCGCTAGCGCCGGAGCGGGCCTGCGGGCGATCACCGCCAGCGGTTATGCGCTCAGCGGTACCCACGCAGCGAATTATGTCTTGTCCGCCCAGCCCACAGTGACCAGCGCCATTATCGCAGCTAAAAATCTCTCCGTGAGCGGCTTGTCCGCCAGTGACAGAAATTACGACGGCACACCGGCGACTTTACTAGCAGGTACGCCTGCGCTGCTGCCCGCTCAGGCACCGGGCAGTGGCACCAGCGCCGACGGAACCCCCTACACCGGTGATACTCTAACGCTTGGCGGCACTGCGGCGGGCACGTTCGCCGATAAGCACGTCGGCAATAATAAACCCGTGACGGTCACCGGAATAACCCTCGGTGGCGCGGCGGCGGCCAACTACAGCCTCACCCAGCCCGCCGGACTATCAGCGACGATCACGCAGTTGCCGGTCACGGTGGCGGCGGTGAGCGCCAGTAAGACGTATGATCGCACGACGAGTGCGGCCGGCACACCGACCCTCACGCCAGCGCTCGCTGCGGGCGACACCACCCGTGTCCTTGGGCAAGCCTTCCAGAGCGCAGGGGCGGGAACTGGTAACAAGGTGATTGTTCCAAGCATCACGATCAATGACGGTAATGGTGGTGCCAACTATGATCTCACCCTGACGAATTTCACCACTGGCACCATTGACAAGGCACCAGCCACCGTCACCCTCGGTGATCTTGCACGCAATTTCGATGGCTCTCCCAAAGCTGTGACCGTGACGACTGATCCGGTCGGCTTGGCCGTTACGCTCACCTATAACGATAGCTCCGCCGCGCCTAGTGCGGTGGGCAGTTATGCGGTGGTGGCAACGGTTAGCGATGGCAATTACAGCGGGACGGCCAGTGCCACGCTGGATATCATCAGTGGCAACCCCATCATCGCCTGGCGTGCCGCGCATTTCATTGACTCTGAAATTTCCGCAGGGCTGGCGGCGGACACTGCGGATGCTGATGGAGACGGCTTGACTAACCTCGTCGAATACACACTTGGTACCGACCCGCGCGCCTTCAGCCCACAACCACTCACCGTCACTCCCGTCGTCGCCAACCAATTCAGCCTCAGCTTCTTTGCCCACAGCGCGGCCGGCGTCGGCTACGATGGCCTCACCCGCAAGTACACCGTGGAAGCTTGCTCCGGGCTCGCGGATCCCAACACCTGGCAGCCCGTGACGGGTTACACCACTCTAGTTGGCAGCGATCAGACGAGCGATATTGTTGGCAGCGACCAGACCATCACGATCACCATGCCGTCTACTGCGGCCAACATGTTCTATCGTCTAAGCGTGCGTTTGGAATAGCGCTGCCCATGAATGAGTCCCGAAGACACGCTTCGGGGTCGATCCTTCGGCACGACGACAGTAAGGTCGTCGCTCCCCACAGTCATTGGAGCCAAGTTAGTCTGGTGGGTCAAGGCCTTAGTCTAGGGGCCTTAGGCTAGGGCGTCTCGGCAGAATTTCACGGTGCGGGCGATTTCAGCCATGCGGGTAGAGCCGGCGGGCACGGAGTATTCGAATTCGATGGTGGCCTGGATATTCCATTTGTTGTCGCGGATCAGGTGCAGGACCTCTGCGATGGGGGTGTCGCCCTCGCCAAATGGGGTGTTAGGTCCGTTATGCAGTTTGCGGTCCTTCACATGAACGTGGGTAATGCGCTCGTGGTACTGTTTAATAAACGGGACGGGGGAGGTATTGTTGCCGGCCACGAAATGGCCGAGATCCACGTTAGCCCCGTTGAATTTGGCGAAGGTGAAGGCTTTCTCCCAATCTGCGGGGGTGGTGGTGGCGTGGCCGTGATAGCCAACCATGAGTTGGTGTTTATCGGCGAAACTTCCGAGGCGTTTAAGGTCGTTGTCTTGGTTAGAGATTTCCGAGGAGATGGCCCGGCCGCCGAGCGCCTTGGCCAGAGCGAAGACATAATCCAATTCTGCATCCGCCATTTTGAACAGACCGTCCACTTTGACAATCTCGATGGGCACGCCGGCCGCTTCATATTTCTGGCGGAAGTCCTTCACGCGTTCGAGGGAGGTCGATTTACGCCATTGGGCGAGTTGATCGGCTTGAGTGGGAGCGCCGAGAAATGCCTCCACGGGTTGGGTTCTCAACTCAATACCGCTGAGGCCGAGTTCGACGCAATTTTTAAGGATCTCGTCGCCGCTCATGTGCGGATTGCCAAAACTGTAGGGCGCATTGAGTCCGATTCGTACGCCGGCAGGCTGTGGCTTATGCTTCGTTATGGCAGGAGCCTCTGCGGCGCTGAGCCGGTTCATGACGGATAGCAAGCCAACGGCGGGCAGGGCGGCCAAGGATAGCTTGGCAAATTCACGGCGAGTATGTAGTTTCATATTGATGATGGTTTTTAGGTGGGTGGTGTCCTCGGTTCTTGCTTACGCTATCTTTGCTTGTTTCTTGCGCATTCCTTAGTTGGGTTGCGTTGCGGTGGCTTGCTTGGGATCTTTCCACGTGGATTGAACGTACACCTCACGCAAGTTCTTGGTATCGATTTGGCATGGACTGTGGGACATCAGATCGGCACCCTTATTATTTTTCGGGAAGGCAATGACCTCGCGGATGGATTCCTCTCCGGCGATGAGCATGGCGATGCGATCGAGACCGAGGGCCAGTCCGCCGTGAGGCGGGGCACCGAAGCGGAATGCATCGAGGAGATGGCCGAATTTGATTTGCTGTTCTTCGGGGCCGACGCCGAGGACTTGGAACATTTGTGCTTGGAGGTCCTTTTCGTGAATGCGGATCGAACCGCCGCCTAGTTCATAGCCGTTGAGAACGACGTCGTAAGCCACGGCACGCACGTTGGCGTAGTCTCCAGATTCCAACAGATGAACGTCGTCGGGATGGGGGCGGGTGAACGGATGATGGACCGCGCCCCAGCCGCCGGTTTCCTCGTCGAGGGCGAGCAATGGGAAATCGACGACCCAGAGGAAGTTGAAGGCAGTGGAATTTTTGGTGAGTTCCATCATGGTGGCGATTTCGCAGCGGACGCGGCCGAGGATGGTGCTCACCGTATCGATAGCGCCGGCACCGAAGAACACGATATCGCCTTCCTCGATGGCGAGCTTGGAGATGATAGCTTCCTTTTCGGTGCCGGTAAAAAATTTCCACAGGGGGCTTTTGAGTTCGCCGTTTTCGCATTTGATGAAGGCGAGGGTTTTGACGGGCAGGCCGGCCTGGATGGCGATTTCGTTGAGGCGGTTCATTTGGCCGGTGGTGATCCCGGCAAAGCCCTTGGCATTGATGGCACGCACGACGCCGCCGCCGTCCAGGGTGCCGCGGAAAATCTTGAACTCCGTGCTGCCAAAAATGTCTGCTAGGTCGATGATCCTCATGTCATAGCGGGTATCCGGCTTGTCCGAACCATAGGTATCCATCGCCTCCCGATACGTCAGTTGCGGGAAATTTTTCTCCACGTCCACGTCGAGGCCTGCCTTGAACATGGCCACCAGCAAGCCCTCGACGAGGGTGATGATATCATTCTGGCCGATGAAGCTCGCCTCGATATCAATCTGGGTGAATTCCGGTTGGCGGTCGGCCCGCAAATCCTCATCGCGGAAACAGCGGGCGATTTGGAAATACTTTTCCAAACCGGCCACCATCAGGAGTTGTTTGTATTGTTGGGGTGCTTGCGGCAAGGCGTAAAAGCGGCCCGGGTTGAGGCGCGAGGGGACTAGGAAATCGCGCGCGCCCTCGGGTGTTGGGTTGGATAGAATCGGGGTTTCCACCTCGTAGAATCCGGCGTCATCCAGGTAGCGGCGGGCGGCGGAAGTGATGGTGTGGCGCTGGCGGATGTTGCGGCTCATGCGTGCGCGGCGCAGGTCCAGATAGCGGTATTTCATCCGCATGTCTTCGTTAGATAATTCCTTGTCGAGTTGGAATGGCAGCACATCGGCCTTGTTGACGATGCGCAGGGCGGTAACGACAATCTCGATAGCCCCGGTGGGGATGCGGGTGTTGCCAGAACCCTCGAGGCGCAATGCCACGCGCCCGGTCACTTGCACCACGTCTTCCTCGCGCAACGTGTGGGATAGCGCGGCATCCTGTGGATTTTCCTCGGGCCGGAATACGCACTGGGTGAGGCCTTCACGGTCGCGCAAGTCGATAAAGATGACTCCGCCGTGGTCGCGGGCGGAATTGACCCAACCGATGAGAGTGACGGTCTGGCCGATGTCGGATTCGCGGAGTTGGTTGCAGTGGTGGGTGCGCATGGGGGGAGGGGAGTTATCGGTTATTGGTTAGAATGGAAGAAAATGGAAGAAAATGAACCGCAGATGAATGCAGATGGACGCTGATGAATGAAGAATTGGGATTATGAATGAAATTCTGAGTGGTTAAGACGACTCTGCGGTTAGATCAGCTTCATCTTTTTTATGCCAGCAGCGGGCCGTCGGGTTGGGTGAGGCGCTCGGTTAGCCAGGTGACGGCAGATTCGGCGTGGCCGGTTTCCTCGGCGCGACTGGCCAATACCTTGAGCTTGAGGACGGGATACTCGGCCCCAACAATGAGGGCGAAACGAGCACGCGATCGCTCGGCGCTTTGGAATTGCTTGGGTACCTTGGCAGCAGACAATGGCAGATCCGCGGCGATGCCGGCGCGGCGCAGGTCGGTGACCAAGCGCAGGGCGATGGGGCGATGGGCCTCGTCGGCGACAACGACAAACACGTCGCAGGCGGCGGCATTGCGCTGCAGCCACACTTCCATTTGCATGGCGGCGTGGGTGGTTTCCTCGATGAGGTTGCGGATGACGTAATCGCCCATGGCAAAGCCGGTGGCGGGTAGATCGACGTTACCGTTGGAGAGGGTGGCGACCAAAGTATCGTAGCGACCGCCGCCGGCGACGGCCCGCATGGATTTTTTGGCGTCGAAAACCTCGAAGACCACGCCGGTGTAATACGCCAGGCCGCGCACGATCGAGAGGTCGAGTTCGACGCAATCGGCGAATCCGCGGGCGCTCAGATCGGCCAGAATCGCCTGATAAGCAGAGGATGCGTTGGCAGGCGTGGCGATGAAGTCGCGCACGGTCTGCGGGGTGAGACCGAAAGCGGCGAGTTTGGCGGTGAGGACGTCGGGTTTTTCCCGTTCTAGTTTGTCGATGATGTTGAGGAACTCGGAGGTGTTTTCCTCTCGGATACCATGGATTTCGGCGAAATCCAGCCATGCCTTGCGATCCGACACGCGGATGACAAAATCCCCGGCGACAAAGCCGAAGGCGTACATTGTTTCGATAGCCAGGGCGATAAGTTCGGCATCGGCAGCTGGTCCGGCTTCTCCGAGGATATCGACATTGAATTGGTAAAACTCACGGCCGCGGCCCTTTTGCGGCTTTTCGTAACGAAAACACTGACCAATCTCAAACCATTTCATCGGCTTGGGGAAATCCCGCTGGTGTTGGGCTGCGAGGCGGGCCAGCGAGGCTGTGACTTCCGGCCGCAGCGTCACGTCGCGCCCGCCCTGGTCCTCGAAGCGGAACAACTGGGCCGATAACTCGCCGCCGGATTTTTTCAAGTACAGGCCAGTGTCTTCGAGGATGGGTGTCTCGTATTCTGAGTAACCGCAGCGCCGGGCCACTGCCCGCCACGTTTCAAACAAATAATTGCGCACGGCGCATTCACGGGGAATGAAGTCGCGGAATCCGGGTAGCGATTGGAATGAGGGTTCGGCCATGGGCGGGGCGCAGCTTGCACGGGTATTGGGGGATTTCAAGGCGGGATTGCCATGCGCTCGCCGATTTTCGCCGGTTGGCGGCGAATTGGCACCGATGACTGTAGGGAGCGACGACTTTACCTCGTCTCAGGGCTGACGCGTCTCTCAGCAGGCCGCCACGCGGGTTGTCCGGGCGTGGATAAACGGCGCAAAACGGGGCGGATTGGTCGGATCCGGGCGCTTAGGATGCACCCAAGGCCCCCAAAATTGTCAGAAAAGGTGCCAATTCACCCCGATTTTCTCAAAAAATCGTCTATCCGGCATTTCGATGCCGGAACTTGCTTGCGTCGCTGCGCCGGATCGGGCAACTTGCGCCGGACACAAATTTATGAACGAACGACGCGTGGTCATCACCGGCATTGGCTGCCTTTCCCCCCTCGGCAACGACTTGGCATCCACTTGGGATGGCCTCAAGAATGGTCGCAGTGGGATAGCGCAAATCACCCAACTAGATCTGAGCCCCTACGATTGCAAAATTGCTGGCGAGGTGAAGGGGTTTTGCGCAGACGAGTATTTTCGGGTACCCAAGGACGCGCGGCGAGCTGATCGCTACGTGCAATTTGCGGTGGCGGCCTCCAAGATGGCGATGCAGGATGCAGGCGTGGATGTTTCCAAAATGGATCCGCGGCGCTTTGGTGTGATGGTCGGCAGTGGCATCGGCGGCCTGTCCACCTTGGAGCGGGAACACGCGGTATTGATGGCCAAGGGGCCTAAGCGGGTATCGCCGTTCACCATTCCGATGATGATTTCCAATATTGCCAGCGGCATCATTTCGATTGAACACGGATTGCTCGGGCCTAACATGTGCATCGTCACCGCCTGTGCCACCTCCAATCACAACATCGGTGAAGCATGGCGCATCATCAAATTTGGCGATGCCGACGCGTTTTTGTGCGGCGGGGCGGAGGCCACCATCCTGGGGATGGGGTTGGCGGGCTTCGGCAACATGAAAGCGCTGAGTACCCGCAACGATGAACCCGAGCGTGCGTGCCGTCCGTTTGATAAGGATCGCGACGGCTTTGTCATGGGCGAAGGTGCCGGTATCTTCGTCATTGAGGAACTCGAACACGCCCGTAAACGGGGTGCCAAAATCTACGCAGAACTTATCGGCTACGGTATCAGTGCCGATGCCTATCATCTCAGCGCGCCCTCACCCGATGGCAGCGGCCCGGCCTACGCTATCAAAATGGCCCTCGACCACGGCAAGATCAATCCAGAGCAAGTCGATTATCTCAACGCCCACGCCACATCCACCGGCTTGGGCGATATCGCCGAAACCAAGGCGATCAAGCTCGCCTTCGGTGAACATGCTAAAAATGGCCTGATGGTGAGTTCTACCAAGTCGATGACCGGTCACATGTTAGGTGCGGCGGGCGGTGTCGAGTTGATCGCCAGCGTGATGGCGATTCACGACGGGGTCATTCCGCCGACGATCAATCTGGAGAACCAAGACCCCGAGTGCGATTTGGACTGTGTGCCCAATGTGGCGCGCGAGGTGCCGGTGAAAGTGGCTATCAGTAATAGCTTCGGCTTCGGCGGCCACAATGCGTCGGTGCTGGTCCGCCGCTTCGAGTAAGCCGGTCATGGAAAATCCCCGCTATCGTCACGCCGGCGAGGTTTCCTTCCGTGATACCGACGCGAGTGGCTGGATGCATTTTGCCAATATTTTCCACCATGTGGAGCTTGCCGAGCATGCGTATTTGCGTTTGCTGGGTCTGCTTGTTTTTGATAGAAACGAAGGTGGCTGGCCGCGGGTGAAAGTTTCCTGTGATTTCAAGAGGCCCTTGTTATGCGGCGATCCGATCGAAGTGCAACTGGGTATTGCGGCGGTGGGCAGCTCCTCTGTCACCTGGCTGTTTGAAGTCATCCGTCGCGGCGAACTCGCCGCCGTTGGCAGCATCACCACCGTGCGTGTTAATCACTTGGGGCGGCCGCAGCCGCTCAATGACCACGAGCGCGGTGAATTGGAGCGGGGTCTTTAATCCACCATGGACGATTCTACCGAGATCACAGGCCGCATCGTGTTGGTGCCAACGCCCATCGGCAACTTGGGAGATATCACGCTGCGTGCGCTGGAAATCCTCCGCACCGCTGATCGCATTGCCTGTGAAGATACCCGCCATTCCGCGCCGTTGCTGGCCCATCACGGCATCACCGGCAAGTTGTTGGTTTCGATGCACGAGCACAACGAGGCACGCCGGGCGCCCGACCTGATAGCCGCCGCCCGTGCCGGGGAAACCATTGCCGTCATCACTGATGCCGGCATGCCCGGTATTTCGGACCCCGGCTACCGCCTCATCCAAGGTTGTATCGATTCCGACACGCCCTTCGAGGTGCTGCCCGGGCCCTCATCGGTCATCACCGCTCTCATCGGCTCCGGCTTCCCATGCCATGCTTTCCACTTCGGCGGCTTCCTCTCAGTGAAATCCGGTAAACGCCGCTCGGCTTTGACCGCCGCGCTGGAATCCGCCGAAACACATATCTTTTTCGAGTCACCTCACCGCATCCTATCGACCTTGGTCATCCTCGCCGAGATTGATCCGGCGGCCCGCACTTGTGTCGCTCGCGAGCTAACAAAGAAATTCGAGACTTATCATCGCGGCAGTTCTGCCGAGGTGCTCGCGCATTTTCAGGCGCATCCGCCCAAGGGTGAAATCGTGCTGCTGGTGCATGGTAATGGCTGAAGGTTTATGGCAGGGCCTCGCATTCGGTTACTTTTGTGTCGTAAAAAGTGTCAGTGAGCAGGCCGTCCTGATAGAGAAGCTTGAGCAGGCGCAGGCGGCCCTCGATCTGTTGTTTGGTGAACTTGGGCTTGACCACAGCGGGCGGATTCACGCCGGGAGCGAGCAGAGTGGCGGGAGTGGCGGGAGTGGCGGGAGTGGCGGGAGTGGCGGGAGTGGCGGGAGTGGCGGG